>CACDIK010000013.1 GCA_902553005.1 uncultured Alphaproteobacteria bacterium
AAGGTTACTATATCAGGAACGACATCATGCTCTTCAAATGACCAAAAATGTCTTCCAACGCGTCCAAAACCAGTTTGTACCTCATCAACAATACATAATGCATTGTTTCTTCTAATTTCTGAAAATATTTCTTTTAAATAATTTTTTGGAAGAATTACTTGACCGCCGCAACCAAGTATACTTTCAGTAAAAAAACATGCAATATTGGTTTCTTTAATTTTATTTCTAATTACCGTTTTAGCTTCATCTATATATTTTTGAATCCAATTTGAATTTTGATATCTCCACTTACCTCTTAAGGGATCAGGCATGTCTAATACATGAACATAATCTTTTTTACCCAAACCGCCCTTACTATTAAATTTATATGGACTTAGATCAATTAAGGCATTGGTATGCCCATGATAAGCATTGTCCATCACAAAGACATCTTTTGCACTAGTATAAGTTTGGGCTATTCTATAAGCTAAATCATTAGCTTCAGATCCTGTACATACGAAAAATATCTTATTTAATTTCTTTGGAAACTTACCTAAAAGTAATTCACTATAATCGTTAATTGTATCGTATAGATATCTCGTATTAGTATTAAGTTTTAAATTTTGCTGAGTCAATGCTTCATGGACATAGGAATTTGAATGTCCAACATGGGAAATATTATTTACACAATCTAAGTATCTCCTGCCATATCTATCAAAAAAATACTGATCTTTAGCTTCAAGCATATGAAGAGGTTTCTTGTAAGAAATTGATAAATTATCAGAAATATTTTTTCTTCTTTTCTTTAAAGTATCTTTAAAATTATTATTATTAGAATAAAAAGATTTTGGAATTCGTAGAATTAAATTTGGATCAGGTGAAATTTTATTCCAAATATTGAATAAAAATTCTTCACCTACTCCTGGAAAATTCTTATCATGTCCTAATAAATCTAAAATAATTTGAAAATGTAAATGTGGTAACCATTTTCCATTTTCATTAGAATTACCAATTTTACCAATCCATTCACCTTTCTTAATTTTTTTTCCAATTTTTAGTTTTTGAAACATTATTTTAGATAAATGACCGTATAGAGTATAAAATTTATATTTTTTAAAACTATGTTCTAAAACTAGAGTCGGCCCATAGTCATATTTAAAATTATTATTTTTTAAAATTATAATTTTACCATCTATTGGAGCAAATAAATCTGTCCCCTGATCAATAAAAATATCAATTCCTAAGTGAATATTACGTCTTTCATTCGTATTTAATTCAGAAATAAAGTTAGGTCCCTTATAAACTTTTCTTTTTTCATTGTATAAACCTATACCTATACGAGAATTATCTTCTTTAAATATTTTATTAACTCTTTTCTTAAGCGAACTATTATCTGGGTTACCTTTTAATAAAGGTGAATCAGAACTTAATTTTAAGATAGATTTATTTTTATCAAGTAAATTAAATTTAAAAATATTACCAAAGTTGAATTTATTTATATAATTTATAATTTCTTTATGATGGTGCATAATATCAAAGCCGCATATTTCGCGAACAATATATATTAAAAAATTGATAGGAATTTTGTCTAATTTTTCTAATAAAGACCATGCATCTTTCTCACTAATGCTTAAATATTGATTTGATGGATATTTAATTCTTTGTTTTTTTGCCATTACAACAGTAATCATAAGTCTTGACTTACATAGTGATATTAATGAATTAATTTCATCCTCATTAATAGAAAATTGTTCATTGTACTCTGTTATTATATTTTTAAGTGTAAGATAAATATTATCATTGTTCATTAATGCATATGAAAGGCATATAGCTAAATCATTTATTGTTGGAGAATAAATAGAATCTCCATAATCTAGTAATCCACAAACATTGTTTTCTTTAATAACAATATTATAATTATTTGGATCTGAATGAGTTATTGAATATCTTAATTTATTTAAATTATTTTTTACAAATTTTTCATATTCTGAAAAACATTTTAATAAAATTAATTTTTTTGAACCAGTAAAAATATTAATGTCTTTGTTAATCCATTTTATATTTGATGGATCCCAAATAAAATTTCTATGGGCATCTATATCGTTAAATGCTTTCAACTTAGTTGATACTTTTCCAAGTAGCTTACCTAAAGAATTTTCAATTTTATCGTTACTTTTTGTATCTCCATACATGCGCCCTTCAATATAAGATAAGATCCTAACAAAGCATTCTCTATTTTTTTTATCTAAATATTTTACAATCTTTGTATGGTGTATTTTTGGTATAAAAGATTTAAGACTAAGATCACTTCGTAAATAATTAATTAATCTATCTTGGTATTTTAATATATTTATTTTTTCTGATGGGTTTGAAATTTTTAATACATATTTTTTTTTATTATTTATGAATATAATAAAATTTATATCCCTTTCACTATCAAGTTGTTTAATTTTGAGTAATTTATTTCTTAAGAAAGAAAAATTAATCTTTAACCATTTAATTAAATGTTTATTATCAATAATAGGTGGATCAACATCAAAAACTGACATAAAAGGTGTATAATTCATAATGCTGAAATCTAAAAACATTTTTGTTTGTATTGGGGCAATTCATCACGATTATTTATTAAATCTTAAAAAAAATATTATTAATTTTAGATCTAATCAAATTACACAAAAAAGCAGAATTGGTGGAGTGGCGTACAATATTGCAGAATTACTTTCGAATTTTGTAGATGTAAACTTTTATAGTTTAGCTATCAATGAAGAGATTAGAAAAAAAATCTCAAAAAAAATCTATGTTCATCAAGTGAATAAAGATTATGCAGATAGATACTATTTAGCTTTATCAGATAAAAATAAGAAATTTTTATTAGGATTAGCTAACACAGATGAATATGAAAATAATAAATCTTTAAAAATACCAAACATCAAGAATAAAAATATAATATTTGATCTAAATTTTTCTAAAACCTATTTGGAAAAATCAATAAATAAACTATCAAAAAAAAATAAAATTATAGTGTGCGCAACATCAGTGCATAAAGTTATTAAAATTAAAAGGATTATAAATAAAGTTGATTTTATATTCTTAAATAAAGCAGAATTACTTAAACTTACAAATTCTTCAAATATAATATTAGGTGTAAAAAAAATATTAAAACAAAATAAAAAAATAAAAATAATTACTACTAATTCAAAAAATAATGTAATCTTTGGAAGTAATGAATTTATAAAAAAAATAAAACCCCCATCAATCAAAGTAGTAAACGAAAATGGAGCTGGAGACGCACTAGCAGCTATGATGCTGTATTTGTTCAGTATAAATGAAAAAATGAATTATATTTTGAAAACTTCTGTAGCATGCGGGTCTTATTATGCTAGTGGTAAAAGTCTAAAAACTAAGAGTGATTTTTTAAAAATTAAAAATCTTTCTAAGAGAGTAATTGTACAATAGTATGCATGAAATATTTGATATAAGTAAAAAAGTTCAAGAAGCAATAAATAGAAAAAAACCAATAGTAGCTTTAGAAAGTACATTGATTAGTCATGGATTGCCCTATCCAGAAAATATTAAAGTCGCAAATGAGTCTATAAAGGCTGTTGAAGATAACGGTGCAATTGCTGCAACAATAGGAATAATTAGAGGTAAGGTTAAAATAGGATTATCGGAAGAAGATATTCAAATATTAGCAAAAGAGAAAAAAGTACAAAAAGTTTCAAACCACAATATAAATTTATCAATATTTAATAAAGAAAATGCTGCTACAACAGTAGCAAGTACAATTTCTATAGCTTCTAAATTTCAAATAAGATTTTTTGCAACAGGAGGAATTGGTGGTGTGCATCTAAATGCTGAAAATACCAATGATGTATCTGCAGATCTATATGCACTTTCTGAGAATTCAAATTTTGTAATCTGTAGTGGTGCTAAATCTATATTAGATTTAAGTAAAACGAATGAACTTCTTGAAACTTTAGGAATTACAAGAATTGGTTATCAAACAAATTATATGCCTGGTTTTTGGTATGAAGAAACAGAAAATAAAGTCGATAATAAATTTGATGAAATTTATGAAATTTCTTCTTTTTTAAAACTCAATGAAAATATGGAAAATAAAAAATCAATTCTCATATTTAATAAAGTTCCATTAGAAAAAGCACTTAATAAAAATGACGTAGAAAAATGGATAAATAATGCAACAATAAAAGCTGATAGAAATAATATTAGTGGAAAAGAATTAACCCCGTTTCTTATAAAAGAAATTAACGAACAATCAAAAAATGAAACTCTAAATGCTAATGTATCTTTAATAATTAATAATGCGAATTTAGCTGGAAAGATTGCAAAGAGTTTTTATAGTTAAGGTAATAGCGATAATTTAGCTTTAAGTAATTGAAAAAATTTTTCATCATTAGCTTCATTCATCACAAAACAATTTACTGGTCTTTTAGTAACACCAAGCCAATCAACAACAGTCTCCCCTCTTGTTAATTCAGAATTTTCTTCAACTGTGACATTAACTTCTTTTCCACTAAAAATAAATGGATCTAACAAATATGCAATAACACATGGGTCATGCAATGGAGTTTCCTCAGTTTCGTATAATTCTTTATGAAATATTGTATAAAATTCCATTAGTTCTCCAAAAAACTTAGAACTTTTATTTTTATTTTCATTCATTGATTTGATAATTTTTGAATTTACATTTACCTGATGAGTAACATCTAAACCCATCATTGTTAGAGGAATGCCTGATTCTAGAATAATATTAGCCGCATGTGGATCCACATAAATATTAAATTCAGCTGAAGGTGTAGTATTCCCTAAGCACATAGCTGCTCCACCCATAAAAACTATTTCTTTTATATTTTCTTTAATAGACGGATCTTTTTTTAAACTTAAGGCAATATTTGTAAGAGGTCCTGTTGGACATAAATAAATTTGCTCTGTTGAAGATTTACAAGTTTCTACTATAAAATCAACTGCATGTTTTTCTTGAGGTTTATAATTTGTATCTATTATTATAGGGTCACCTTTTTTATCTAATCCAGTTTTTCCGTGAACATATTCAGCTGTAAATAATTCATAATGAATAGGTTTATTTGCACCAGAGTAAACTTTGATGTCCGTTCTTTCAATTAACGTACAAACTTTAAGAGCATTATTTACTGTATTATTTAAACCACTATTTCCACCAACACAAGTGATACCCAGTATGTCAATCTCTTTAGAAGAAGCAGCTAACATTATTGCTACAGCATCATCATGACCTGGATCACAATCTAAAATTATTTTTTTAGTCATTAATAAAACTTTTAAGAGGTATTGAAGATCTTTGTAACCAATTCCATTCAGGATATTCGTTGTTATTATCAATTACATGAATTGTGTAAGCATGTCTTGATTTTAAACTTGTGTTCTCACATGAATAATGAGGAAGCCTACCATGTAATAAAACAAGTGATCCTTTTTTTACTTCTACATAAGTATCAGTTTCAGGAAATGGCTCATCATTTAGATCAATCATTTGCATTTTACCATCTACTTTTTTAAAAAGTTTTCTTAATGGACCCTTATGACCTCCGCTAGCAACTTGTAAACATCCGTTTGTTTTATTTGCGTCTTCTAATGCAAACCAGAAACCGATAGTACTTTCTGGCTCAGTATATAAAAAAGTAGAATCTTGATGGCAAACTACTTCACCACCTATTTTAGGTTGTTTAAAAATATACATAGACTGAAGTAATTTAGGTTTTGAGAAACCAAGTGATAAAGCAATATCTTGAAGTTTTTGTTTATGAGAAAATTTATAAAAAACTTTATCTAAGTCGTGCAACGCATGACCAATTTTATTTACAATAAAATGTTTATTTTCTTCTATGTTATCATCATTTAAATTAGCTTTTTCTTCAAAGAAGAAACGAATTTTATCTCCTGATTCTAAAAAATAATTATCATCATTATGAGCTTGATTGACTGTATCAAAAATAGATTTTTGATTATTAAAATTATTATGTTCGATAAGATATGATGACCGTTCCATTAATTCATCACATTCTTTATCTGTGTTAAAATTTTCTATAACCAAATATCCATTATCATTCCAAAATTTAATCATTTCATCGTTTAAGGGTAGATCGTTTGTTGAAAAATATTTCATTATATTCCTATTAATTTTGTCAAGAATGGTAAACCAACTTTAATAAGATTTAATAACTGTGGTATCAAGAATTTTCCAGTTGTTGCAAGGAAGAAGATTATACCTCCAATTATAACTATCAGAATTAAATTTCTATAAAAGTTACCATAATTATTATATTGTGATTTGGCTCTTGATCTCAAAATAAATAGTATAATTACTATAACAATTAAAACTATTAACAATCGGATCATATATTTTCTATATTTAGTAAAAATTAATTTGCAATACTAATTATATCTTAATAAATAGTTTTTAGTAGATGATCAGATTAAGCATATTATTTTTATCAATTTTTTCTTTAATTTATGGAATATATTTTTTATTTTTTCCATATAGTTTTGTCAATTTAACTGCTGCTGAGAGTGCAAATATTGCATGGCTTAGAAACCTTGGTGGAGCTATAACAGGTCTTTTATTTATTGGTCTTTTCATGATCTACTTAAATACTAAGGGCTCAATCAGATTACTTAATGTTATTATTATTACATCCGTAATACAGATATCCGCTTTGATATATTCAAGAATAGCAAATGAATTTTCGGCAAATAACTTAATAATTATTGATATAACTATTTATGCAGCAATAATTGTTACTATTTATTTATTATTTATTTCAATTAGATTTAAAAAACTATTTATTTAAATTTAAAAAAAATTCTAAGTAATAAAAAAATAATTAATAATAAAAAAATTAAAATTAATTCAAATGATAAAATATTACTAAGTTGAAATTCTTTAACTTCAATAAGATCAGAAAATTGATTGCCAATAAATGAAAAAAGAAGAAAATAAGGAGTGAAACCAATAAAAGATGAAATTATAAATTTAGTTTTAGAAATATTTAATGTTGATAAAAATAAATTTTGAACAAATAATGGCACTCCAAAGATTAGTCGTAATAAAACTAAGTATTCAAAAGATGATTTTTTAATAATTTTATTTAGTTTATCACTAAATTTTTCAATTTGTTTATTAAAATATTTTTTAAATATATTTTTAAAAAAAAGAAAAAAACATAAACTACCTAAAACAATAGTTGTTATATTAATTATAAAACCTGTAATAAATCCAAAAAAGAAACTTGATGCAAGAATAATTATTAAACTACCAGGTAAAGAAAATGTAAAAAATAAAAATGAAAATAAAAAATATAATATTAAAGATAATTCTAAATTATTTTTGATTAATAAATCAAATTGAATTAAAAAATTAAAAATAACATCAATCATTTAATAATTTTAAAACCTTTGAAAAAAATAAATGATGTAATAATCAAAGTTAATAAAATAAAAAATATTATAAAGATATTTTCAACTAAATTAAAAGAAAATTCATCATTAAATGAATTCCTAAAAAAGCTTACAACATAATAGTAAGGATTATATAAAAGTATAGCTTTAAAATTATCAGGAAGATAATTAATTGAAAAAAAAGTTCCTGATAAAAAATTTATAGGTGCAACAAAAAAGCTTGAAAATGTACTTTGTGAATCCCAAGAATTAAAAATTATTCCTACGAAACATCCTAGGCATGAAAAAAATATTATAACTAAAAATAGGTAATAAAAAAAATAAAAAAAATTATAAATTTCAATATCTATTAAAAAAGTAAATATTAAATAATTAAATAATGCTAAAATAATTCCAATAATAAGAGATGTGAATATTAAAGATATTAATATTTCAACCCTATAAATAGGTGCCATTAACCAATCATCTAAAGAACCAATTTGCTTCATATGAATTAGAGTAGCAGATGAATTATCGTAACTTTCCTGAGCGACGATCATAATAATTAATCCAGGAGCAATAAATTCAACAAAAGATACAGAATCTATAGATAATGAATAATAATTCTCTACTGTCAGAAATACTAAAATAAATAATAGATTTGTAGTGAGGGGAGCTAATAGTGAATAATGATATTCATGAAAAAATTCTCTAAGTCTTGAAGCAACAATTGTATTAATTGCACTTAAATTAAACATTAAAAATTTTTATTTTTTATTTTGAAAAATATTTCTTAACTAAATCTACCCAAAAGTTCACACCAATAGGAAGTAATTTATCATTAAAATCATACTTCGTTGTGTGAAGGCTTGCTGTATGATCTTCATCCCCCTGACCTATAAATAAATATGAACCAGGTTTTTCTTCTAATAAATATGAAAAGTCTTCACCTCCCATACAAGGATCTATATCAGTTTGTACATTATCTTCACCAACAAGGTTTTTTGCAACTTGCGAAGCAAAAATTGATTCTTTTTTTGAATTGTATGTTGGTGGATATTTGTTAGTTAAATCAAACTTTATTTTTACCTCCGCTCCATGAGCCTTTGCTATACCTTCTGTTATTTCATTAATTCTTTTTTCAACATAAGATCTTGTTTCTTTTTTAAAAGTTCTAATAGTTCCTCCAAAGGTAGCTTCATTACTTATTAT
This sequence comes from uncultured Alphaproteobacteria bacterium, assembly GCA_902553005.1. Lineage (GTDB taxonomy): Bacteria > Pseudomonadota > Alphaproteobacteria > HIMB59 > CACPNW01. Next base: position 8,626 of record CACDIK010000013.1, read on the forward strand.
ATTATGAGCGCTACCTGCATTTATTTTAGTTATACTAACTAAAGCTTTATCAACTGGATCAATTGATCTACTTACAATAGTTTGAATTGCATTAATTATTTGACTGGCAATTACGATTGGATCTATTGTTTGATGCGGCATTGCAGCGTGCCCTCCTTTTCCTTTAACTGTTATGTCAAATTCATCAACAGCTGCCATCATAGGGCCATTATTTACTCCAAAAGTTCCTAATGGTGTATCTGGCCAGTTATGAAGAGCGTAAACTTCATCAATCTTAAAATCTTTGAACATTCCATCTTCAATCATTTTTTTTCCACCTGCGAAGCCTTCTTCACCAGGTTGAAAGATAAAATAAACCTTTCCATCAAAATTATTATTTTCATTTAAATATTTAGCCGCACCAAGCAACATAGTAGTATGGCCATCATGGCCACAACCGTGCATCATTCCTTCTTTAGTAGATTTATGTTCAAAATCATTTTTTTCAGTCATTGGTAATGCATCAAAATCTGCACGTAATCCTATTGTTTTTTCACTATTATTATTTTGGCCTTCAACCCAAGCCACAATACCTGTACCTGCATACCCATCTTTAAAATCTATATTAAATTCTTTAAGTTTGTTTTTAATATACTTTGATGTTTCAAATTCTTGAAGACCTATTTCTGGGATTTTATGCAGATCTTGACGCCATTCAGTCATTTGATCTTGCATTTGATTTATACTATTTAAAATTGGCATTATAATATTCCAAAGAAACCTTTTTTATTTAATTTTTCTTCGCATTGTTTTAGTTGCATATTAAACATCTTAGTATTTCTTTCTACATTTTTAGCAACATCAATCAACCAATCTTTACTTTTATATGTCTCTTTAGACCATCCATTTTGACCTTCATGATATGCTAAATATTGATTATAGTAATCATTTTTTGAAATTCCAACCATATTTTCTGATTGTGTAGTGTACCAACCAATAAAATCTGTTACATCTTTAAAATTCGCTCTTGACGCGTTTTGATTTCCAGTTTTATTCTTATACCAATCCCAAGTAGGATTTGTTATTTGCGCATAACCAAAAGCAGTTGATGGTCTAGAAGTTGGAATTAAACCTAGAAATTTTTTTCTTTTTGGTTTTGCAAATTGGGTAAAAGATGATTCTTGTTTAATAACTGCTAATTGGAACGCTATTGGGGTATCCCATTTGTCGTAAGAATTTTTTGTAGCTTTATACCAGCTTTTCTTTTCATCAAAAATTATGCAGCTATCAGCAGTATTTGTTAACTGATTTGAAGTACATGCATATAAAAATAATAATGTAATGCACAATAATTTTAAAAAATTATCAAATTTCATTATAAATCTAAATACCATAACTTTTACTTATATATTCTTAAATATGGCAAAAAATTATTGCTTACTATTGAATTATGGATATGAATGCTTAAATTTCAAAAATGGCAGAAAAAACCAAAGAAAATTTAACATTTCAAGCTGAAGTAAGTAAGCTTTTAGATCTTGTTGCTAATTCACTATATAGCGAAAGAGAAATATTTTTAAGAGAATTAATATCTAATTCTGCAGATGCATGCGAAAAACTAAGATATCAATCACTCTCCAAAAAAAATCTTCTTAAAGATGAAAAGGATTTAAAAATAAATATCAGAGTTTCAAAAAAGAAAAAAATTATTGAAATTGAAGATAATGGAATTGGAATGTCTAAAAATGAACTTATTGATAATTTAGGAACTATAGCGAGATCAGGAACTAGTAAATTTATTGAAGCAATGAAAAATAAAAAGGGAAATGATATTTCCGCAATTGGACAGTTTGGTGTTGGTTTTTATTCCTCATATATGGTTGCGGATAATGTTGAAGTGCTTTCTAAAGATGCTGAAAATGAAGAAACAAATCTTTGGTCTTCCAATGGAAAAGAAAATTATACTATAGAAGAAGCTAAAAAAGATAAAAGAGGTACTTGTATAAAATTAAATATAAAGAAGGATGCTGATGAATTTTTGGATTCATTTCGTTTAAGATCAATTATAACAAAATACTCAAATTATATTCCTTTTCCAATTTATCTTAAAGATCTTGATGACAAAGAAAAAGAAGAAAAAATAAATGAAGGTAGTCCATTATGGCTAAAAGATAAAAAAGATATAAAAGAGGAAGACTATAAACAATTTTATAATAATATTTCATTTAACTTTGATGATCCCTTAAAAAAAATTCACTATAACGCTGAGGGTGTTATTAGTTATAAGGCTTTACTTTATTTTCCTACAAATCAACCTATGGATTTATTCAATGCTGATAGAAAAAATAAAATAAAATTATATGTTCAAAAAGTTTTTATCACTGATGATTGTGAAGACATAATTCCTAACTGGTTACGTTTTATTCCAGGAGTAGTAGACTCACAAGATATTTCTCTCAATATAAGTAGAGAAATGCTTCAAAATAATCCTATTATTACAAAAATAAAAAAAGGTATTACAAATAAAATTCTAAGTGAAATTGATAGTTTAGCTAAGAAAGAAAAGGATAAATTTGAGACATTTTGGAATAATTTTGGTCCTGTTCTAAAAGAAGGGTTATACGAACATAATGATCATCATGAAAAAATCCTACCACTATTAAGGTTTGAAAATTCTTTAAATGATAAAAAAATATCTCTTGAAGAGTACACTAAATTAATGGCTAAAGATCAAAAAGAAATTTATTACTTTGCTAATACTGATAAGGATCATATTAAAAACTCCCCTCAATTAGAAGTTTTCACTGATAAAAAAATACCAGTTTTGTTTATGGTTGATGCAGTAGATGAGTTTTGGATACAAAATGTAAATAAATTTAAAGATTTAGAATTTAAATCAATAACCAAAGGTAAGGTTGATGTCTCAAAAGTTGGTGAAAAATCAAGTAAGAAAGATAAAGAAAAAAAGGAAATAGATAGTAAAATCAATGATTTAATTAATATACTTAAAACAGAGCTAAAAGAGACAATATCTGATGTAATTGTATCTGAGAGATTAACCAAAAGCCCAATTCTTCTTGTTGCTGAAGAAGCTGGGATGGATATAAATATGGAAAAACTGATGAAAATGCATAATCAAAAAACTCCTGCTTCTAAAAAAATACTTGAAATTAATCCAAACCATCCGATGATTGTAAATTTATCTCAAAATTTAACAAAAATTGACCATAAAAAGGCTTCAAATTTAATTTTAGATCAAGCTAATATATTAGATGGTAACATTCTCTCAAATCCATCCGCTTACTTAGAAAATTTAACTGAAATTTTTATTAAGTAACTGAATTTATAATTTTATTATTCTTAAAAAATTCAACAAACTGATTAGCAACCATTTCTGCTACAACTATTTGTGCTTCATCAGTCGAAGCAGCAATATGTGGAGTTAAAATTATATTATCTAAATTATAAAACCCACTTTTTTCTAAAGGCTCATTTTTAAAAACATCTAATGCAGCACCTTTAATTTCTTTTTTTTCTAGAGCATTTTTAAGATCATTTTCATCAACTAAGTTACCTCTAGCAGTATTGATAATTATGCAATTTTTTTTCATTAGCGATAGATGATTTTTATTCATAATCGGATTACCATCTTTATTGGGTTTGCAGTGAAAAGAAATAATATCTGAATCTTTAATAATCTCATCGATAGAACAAGAATTATATTCAGGGTAGCTATCCTTAATTGTTTTAAAGTATGAAGAAAATATTGAAACGTGCATTCCCAATACATTAGATATTTCTGCAACTCTTTTACCTACATTACCAAAACCTAGGATACCAATTTTCTTACCTTTAATTTCATTTCCTTTTAATTTCTTTTTTTCCCAAAGACCCTTATGAGTTGTTTCATTGGCAACAGTAATTTTTCTTTGTAATGCAAAAATTAAACCAATTGTGTGTTCTGCTGTGGCATTTGTATTTCCTCCTGGAGTATTCATTACGATAATATTTTTATTTTTAGCAGCTTCGACATCAACATTATCTACTCCTGCTCCTGCCCTACCTATAATTTTTAAATTTAAAAGAGAATCAATTACATCTTTTCTTACTTTAGTTGCAGAACGAATGATTAAACCATCATAATTATCAATTATTTTTTTTAAATCTTCAGGAGATAAGTTTGTTTTTGTATCAACTGAAATGTTGTTCTTTATTAATATTTCAGATGCAATATTGTCTAGTGAATCTGATATTAGTACTTTAGGCATGTTTAGATTTAATTTCCGAATAAGCCCAATCAATCCAAGGTAAAACTAATTCTACATCTGAAGTTTGAACCGTGCCTCCAGCCCATATTCTAAAAGAAGGTGGTGCTTTGGGATATCCATTACAATCAAATCCAACATTATTTTCAGAAAGTAATTTACATATATCAGCCATTACAGCTCTTTGAGTGCTTTCATCTTTATTAGTAAACCAATCTTCAATAATTTTAAAAGTTATTCCAGTGTTTGAGATATAATTATCATCTTCAATTTCAGATAAAAAGGTGACCCAATCTCTCTCATTAATCCATTCTCTAATTTTTTGTAAAGAATTCTGAGATTTAGAAATTAATGAATTTAATCCTCCTTGAGAAGAAACCCAATTTAATGAATCTATTATATCTTCAACGCATATCATTGACGGTGTATTAATTGTGTTTCCTTCAAAAATACCTTTTATTAATTTTTGCTTTTCAGCTAATCTAAATAATTTTGGTACTGGCCAACTTGGTGTAAAACTTTCTAATCTTTCAACAACGCGTGGAGAAATTGCTATCATTCCGTGAGCGGCTTCTCCTCCAAGTATTTTTTGCCAAGACCAAGTTATAACATCACATTTATTATAATCTATAGGCATACCAAAGATTGCCGAAGTAGCATCACAAATGGTTAGGCCTTTTCTGTCATCAGGTATCCAATCTCCATTTGGAACTTTGACACCAGATGTTGTTCCATTCCAAGTAAAAATAACGTCATTATCAAAATTGACTTTGCTTAGGTCAGGTAGTTTCCCATAATCTTCTTCATGAATATTTAAATTATCTAATTTTAATTCGCTGATTGCATCGATTACCCAATCTTTTCCAAAATTTTCCCATGCAAGAATATCGACTCCCGTTTTACCTAATAGGCACCACATAGCAGCTTCTAAAGCACCAGTATTTGAACCAGGCATGATACCCAATAAATAATCATCAGGTAATTTAAGAATATCTTTAGATTTATCTATTGCTTCTTTTAATCTTGCTTTACATTCAACAGATCTGTGAGATCTACCAGTTAATGCATTACTCAAAACAGATATGTCCCAGCCTGGTCTTTTTGAAGTTGGTCCACTTGAAAAATTTGGGTTGTTAGGTTTAGTATTAGGTTTATTCATACATTTTTTTCAAACTCATAAACTACTAAGCCATCTAAAGGTTTTGGATCAAACCATGTTGATTTAGGGGGCATAGTCAAATTTTTATTCGCGACTGTAATAACATCACTTATTGAAGATGGGAAGATAGAAAATGCCACACTGTCATTATTTTCATCAACTTTTTTTTCTAAAGCTTCCAATCCATGACATCCGGCAATAAATCTTATTCTTTCATCATTATTAACATCAGATATATTTAAATGTTTTTTGAAAATAAAATTATTTAAAATATTAATATCTAGTGTATCAACAAAATTATCAGTTTTTAATTCAGTTTTAAAATGTAATGAATACCACTTTTTTTCATGATACATTCCAAATTGTTTATTAGATTGAGGTTTGAAGGGATTTTTTTCTTTTTTTATTTCGAAGTTTTCAGAAAGAATGTCTAAAAAATTTTCTTCACTCAAACCATTTAAATCTTTAACAACTCTATTATAATCAAATATTTTAGCCTCATCACTTGGAAACGCCGCTATCATAAAATCTTCTTGTAAAATATTTTTATTATAATTTAATTCACCAATAATTTTCATTGCACCCATTCTATGATGTCCATCAGCAATATAAAAATTATCTACCTCATTTATAAACAAAGAAGATAGCTTTTTGATGAAAGATTCATCAGAGACACACCAAAGTTTATGAATAGATTTATCAAAACTTTCAAAATCATAATCTGGAGTATTTGATATTATAGAGGATAATAAATCTTTTATCTTATTGTTTTTTTTATATACCACATAAATTGGACCAATTTGTGTTTTTATATTTAACATTTGCTCTGCTCTTTCTCTCATCCTTGTTTCATAAATTTTTTCATGCGCTTTAATTTTTTCATCTATAAAATCTGATATTTTAGAAAGAGATAAAAAACCTAGTTGAGTATGGCCTTTAAATTCAATTTGATAAATGTAATAAAATAATTCTTTATCTTTTTTAATTACGTCATTTTCTTTCATTTCGTTAAAATGTGATTTAGCTTCTAAGAGAGTATCTGCTTCTTTTAATTGCCCAACAGGATTCAAAATTTTTAAATAATTCCAATAATTATTTTTTTTAAATATTTCTATATTTTCAATACTTAAATGATCAGTAGAGGGAGCAATTAAATTTTTTGCATCTTCGTTGTAAGGACGTGTTCCTTTAAAAGGTTTAATTTCAACCATAATAAAGAAACACCTTTAATTAAATAAAAAAAAATTTAAACTTAAATTACGCTACTTCTGGTATTTGAGAAATAGATTTACCTATTCCATCATCATCAATAACATCATCAGCCATTGATCCATTTAGATAATCATCATATGCTGACATATCAAAATATCCATGACCACATAAATTAAAGAGAATAGTTTTTGACTCGTCTTTTTCTTTACATTCTAAAGCTGCATCAATAGCACCTTTGATTGCATGGTTTCCTTCTGGAGCAGGAATAATTCCTTCTTGTTTTGCAAAGGTTAAACCAGCTTCAAAACAATCTTTTTGACCGTAAGCCTTTGCTCTCATCAGACCTAACTCATATAAGTGGCTTAAATGATAAGACATGCCATGGTATCTTAATCCACCAGAGTGATTAGCCGGCGGTAAGAAATCAGATCCAAGAGTATGCATTTTAATTAATGGAGTCATTTTTGCCATATCACCATGATCATAAGCATACTTACCCTTAGTAAATGAAGGACATGATGCAGGCTCGCAACCAATTATATCAATTTTTTGACCGCCTCTTAACTGTTGTCCTAAAAATGGAAACATTAATCCAGAAAGATTACTGCCACCACCCGTACAGCCAACAATAATATCAGGATAATCTCCAGCCATCTCCATTTGCATAATAGCTTCATTACCATTTATAGTTTGATGCATTAGAACGTGGCCTAAAACACTTCCAAGTGAGTATTTTGCTTTACCTCCACTTTTAACAGTTGCTTCTATTGCTTCTGATATAGCTATTCCCAAACTACCAGGGTTATCAGGATTTTCTGATAATAACTTGTTACCGAAGTCAGTTAAATTAGATGGGCTAGCGTGACAGTTAGCGCCGAACGATTGCATCATTAATTTTCTGTAAGGTTTATGATCAAAACTAACCTTAACCATGAAAACTTCTATATCTATACCAAAGATCTGACCTGCAAAAGCTAATGAACTTCCCCACTGACCTGCGCCCGTTTCAGTAAAAATTTTACTAATTCCTTCTTCTTTATTAAAAAATGCTTGCGGAACTGCAGTATTTGGTTTGTGACTTCCTGTAGGACTAACACCTTCATATTTGTAATAAATTTTAGCTGGTGTATCTAAAAACTTTTCTAACCTTCTTGCTCTAAATAAAGGAGAAGGTCTCCATTGTTTGTATACTTCTCTTACTGGTTCAGGAATTTCTATTTCTCTTTCGGTAGAAACTTCTTGCATAATTAAACTCATTGGAAATAAAGGAGCAAAGTCATCAGGACCAGCTGGTTGTTTAGTTCCAGGATGCAATGGTGGTGGTGGTGGACTTGGTAAATCTGCATTAATATTATACCAAAACTTTGGTGCTTTATTTTCTTCTAGTAAGTATTTAATTGAGTCGCTCATAATAAAAGTATATTGGACTATAAAAAATTAAATTTCAACCATAAATGAAATACTTTAACTTCAAAAATGTGTCTATTTTTATTGCTGCTTTATTAGTATTATATGTTTTTTACGGATATTTTACTCATTGATTTTTTTTGACCCACAAACAGACCAATAAAAACTAAAATAATTCCGACTACAGAACTAAATACTATTTGTTCAGAAAGAAATATGAATCCCCAAATTAAAGCAAAAACAGGTATTAAATACGCAACATAAGATAAGAAAAACGGACCAGATTGTTTAACAATATGATAGCGCATATGAAAGGCAATAGCTGTTGGAAAAACACCTAAATAAATAATTGAAATTATAGAAATCTTATTAATATTATTCTCATAATTAATAAAATCATAGAATAAAAATGGTAATGATATTATCGCTCCAAACAATGTAGCAAAAGTAGTAATTGAAATAGGACTTAATTTCTTTAATTTATTATAAGCAGCAATATTTGAAATCATGTAGCCAAATGCTGCTATAATCACAAATATTTTTGCTAAAGTACTAATGTAGTTTTTATCTTGAAAATTAAATTTACTTATATCTAAAATAAAAATAATACCCACAAAACCTATAATAATTGATAAAAATTTAATCCATGTAAACTTATCATCTGAAGTTAATACATGAGACATTAATAATGTTATTAGGGGGCCAACTGACATTAATAAACCTGCAGTAGAAGAGGGAATATATTGTTCAGCCCAACTAATCAGATAGAAGGGTAAAAAATTTCCAGTAATGCCTATAAAAGAAAGAATTAAAACTAAATCGAGATTTAATTTAGGATGATTGTTATATGAATAATATAAAATAATTAAGAATATTGATGCTATAATTAATCTTAAGGAAGCAATACTTGTAGGTGTAAAACTAGAAAGACAAATTTTAATAACAAAAAAAGAAGATCCCCAAATAGCAGCTAAAATTACAAGAAGTATTAAATTATTTGATACTAATTTATTTAACAAAAATTAGATTTTGTTTTTTGGTTGTGGAATTTCGATATTTTCAGAAGATTTCATAAATTCATCTCTTCTTCCATCCCAAAGATAATCTGCATAATCAAATTCTGTAATCATTCTATCAGATCGTTCAAATGTTAAACCGTATTTCCTACAATAACTAGCAAATTCTTCAGCATTATCTATTGGTAAATTTTCTACGGTCCATTTTCTGGAACTTCTATCAAATTTAAAACCATTTTTTTTGAACCAATCTCTATGATAGTATGAGTCTCTACCGAAAGCTGAAAAAGTTATTTTTTTTGACATAATAATATGCGCTCATACATGAAAAACTAAGAAATAACAAATTTAATTTTTAAAATTAATTTTATTTAAAATAGTAGAAATTTAGTAGTATTTATAATAAGATAATTTTATGGATCTTTACAGTAGTAGTGAAATAACAGTTCATCAGTTAAATGAACTTAAGCAAGATGACAAAAAAATTCAAATTATAGATGTAAGAGAGGATACTGAAAGAGATCATGCTCATATTAAAGGTACAATACATATGAAACTTTCAGAAATTGCAAAAAGATACACTGAATTAGATAAGAAAAAAAATATTTTTGTAATGTGTCATACCGGTACAAGAAGCCAAGCTGTATGTAAATGGCTTAAAGCACAAGGTTATAATCATTGTGTTAATGTACTTGGCGGAATAGACGCATGGGCTGCTTTAATTGACAGAAATATAAGAAGATATTAAGAAATACTCTCTAAGTACAAACCTAGAAAAACAATAATTACACTAACTAAAAACATTATTATCCTTAACAGGATTTCAATAAAAAGATTAAATCTTATTCGTTTTTTTATAATTAGTTTGTATAGAGGATTACTAATTGATAGAGAAATTAATAGTATCCCAATAATAATAACTAACCAATGCATAAAGTTAAAAAATACATAGCTGAAGATTTAAAATTTTCAAATCAAACTATCAAAGAAATGAAGATTAATTCAAAAAAATTTTATAATAAAATAAAAGAAAGAAGAAGCATACGTGAATTTTCAAAAGATAAAATCGATATAAATATTATAAAAAATGCGATCTTATCTGCAGGATCAGCTCCAAGTGGAGCAAATCTTCAACCTTGGCATTTTGTAGTAATAAAAAATAACAACGTAAAAAAGAAGATTAGAAAAGAAGCAGAAAAAGAAGAGGAAAATTTTTATAAGTACAAAGCTCCTAAAGAATGGTTAGATGCGTTAACTCCTTTAGGAACCGATGAAAATAAAAAATTTATTGAAAATGCACCTTATTTAATAGCTATATTTGAGAAAAAATTTTCAGTTTCAAAAAATAAGAAAATAAAAAATTATTATGTAAAAGAGTCTGTCGGTATAGCTACTGGTATATTAATTACTTGTTTACATTTTTCTGGCTTAGCAATGTTGACACACACGCCAAGCCCAATGACATTTCTTAATAAAATCTTGAAAAGACCTAGTAATGAAAAACCATTTGTTTTACTTATTGTTGGACGACCAGATAAAGATGTAAAAGTTCCAAAGTTTGCAAAACAAAAGAAAAAGTTTGAGGAAATTACTTCAATTTTTTAACCAAGTTCTTCTGGTTTCATAGTTTCATAAACCTCATAAGGCATATGTATCCAAGGAGAATCTTCTAAATAATCGACATAATAATTTGGTTTAAATGAAGATACTGACTTATAAAACAAAACTCCAGTTCTTATTGGTTCATCAATATAAAAACCATAAGTATGATTTAACCAATCAATACTTTTTTTAAGAGTAATTCCTGAGTCTGCCAAATCATCTACTATTAAAACTTTTGATCCAATGTTAGGGCTTGTTTTTGCTAAATCTCTTGAAAATGTGATTGCACCTCTTTTATTTTTTACCCCTTCACCTTTATATGATTCAACAGAAAGAATTGCTAAGGGAACATCAAATATTCTTGCCATTACATCTCCTACTCTCATACCTCCTTTTGCGATGCATACAACCTGATTAAATTGCCATCCATCCTTATGAATTTGTTTTGCTAAATCTTCTGTTTTACTTCTATATTCGTCCCAACTAATGTGTAAATCAGACATAAATCTTCCTTTGAAATTAAGAATTAAACCTCTCTCTTTAAAAGAGAGAGGGTTATAAGAATTTTAATTATTGTGGTACTTCGCCGTCAATACCTTGAACATAAAAGTTCATTCCAAGTAACATTCCATCAGGCGCTACTTCACCTTCAGGAACCACAAGCTCACCAGCTTGATTGTAAATTGGACCCGTGAAAGGATGGATTGTTCCATCTTTAATTCCAACTTCCATATTTACTGCTTCTTGAATTAAACTTGCTGGCATAAGTTTAGTATTATAAGGTGACATTACAACCATACCTTTATCCATACCATCCCAAGTATCACCAGAAGACCAAGTGCCGTCCACAACAGCTTTTGCTCTTTCAGCATAGTAAGGACCCCAAATATCTTCAATTGAAGTTAAATGTGCATCAGGACAAAATTCTTCTTGGTTTGAAGCTTGACCAAATGCATAAACACCCGCTTTTTGTGCAGCTTGGCAAGGAGCATATGTATCGGTATGCTGAACAATTATGTCAGCTCCTTGATTAATTAATGTATTAGCTGCATCAGCTTCTTTACCTGGGTCGTACCAAGTAAATACCCAAATAATTTTCATTTTGATATCTGGATTTACTTTTGAAGCTGCTAAATAAAATGCATTAATTCCTCTTACAACTTCAGGAATAGGGAATGAAGCTATATAACCAATAGTATTAGTTTCAGTCATATGACCAGCAATATGCCCTTCAATCATTCTACCTTCGTAAAATCTAGCTGAATACGTAGCAACGTTATCTGCTTGGATATACCCAGTAGCATGTTCAAATTTTATATCAGGAAAATCCTTAGCTACTTCATGTGTCTGATCCATATAGTTGAAAGACGTTGTAAATATTAAATCATGTCCTGAGTCTGCTAGTTTTCGTATTGCTCTCACAGCATCTGCGTTTTCAGGAATATTTTCAAGATAAGTAGTAGTAATAGAATCACCAAGTTGGCTCTCCATATATTTTCTACCTACATCATGCATATATGTCCAACCATGATCACCTGGAGGACCTATGTATATAAATCCAACTTTTTTAGGGTCTGCATATGCTGAACCAAATGCAAATACCAAAAAAGTAGATAAAAAAGTTATTATTCTAATCATTTTAACCTCACCTGCTAATATAACGATTACTCAATTATATACTTAATATATACAAATAGGTTTGATCAATAAATCTATATGATTATAGAAAAAAAGAAGTGGATATTTATCTGCCTTTATAAAAAGGAATAGTTAATGAAGCTGGTGCACTAAGTTTTATTCTTAATTTATTACTAGAAATTAACACTAAAACTATAATAGTTGCAACATATGGAGCCATACTGAAAAATTGACCAGGAAATCTTAAACCTAAAGCCTGAAGATTCATTTGAAGAATAGTAACACCTCCAAATATATAAGCTCCAATAAGTACTCTTTCTGGTTTCCAAGTTGCAAATACAACTAATGCTAACGCTATCCATCCACGTCCAGCTGTCATACCTTCTTGCCACATTGGAGCATAACAAATTGAAATATATGATCCTGCAAGAGCACACATAGAACCTCCAAATAAAATTGATAAAAATCTAATTTTAATAACGCTATATCCTAAAGCATGTGCAGAATTATGGGATTCCCCTACTGCTCTTAAAATCAAACCAGCTTTAGTTTTATAAAAAAAATAACTAACCAAAAAAACAATTAAGAAAGAAAATATAACAAAAAACCATGGTGACAGACCATCGATTGGTGTTCCAATATATTGTTTGCCAAGCATCGAACTAAGACCTATTCCAAAAATAGTTAATGCTAATCCTGTAGCAATTTGATTTGACATTAAAAATAGAACAAGAAAAGCAAATAAACCAGACATGATAATTCCAGATAATATAGATACAAAAAAAGCTAAAAAATAACTTCCGGTAATTACTAAGATAATAAAAGCGGACACTGCTCCTACCAACATCATTCCTTCTACACCTAAATTTAATACTCCAGATTTTTCTGTAACTAACTCACCTATACCAGCAAAAACTAGAGGTGTTGTTGCAATTAAAACAATTTGTAATATTCCAAGTATTAAATCTAAATTCATAATAATTTTTTGTAAGTTAATTTATAGTTAATTAGTAATTCCGCACCTAATAAATAAAATAAAACTAAACCCTGAAATATAAAACCTACCGCTGAAGGTATTTGTAAAAACAATTGTGCATCTTCAGCACCAAGATAAGTAAGAGCGATAACTAAAGAAGCAAAAATAATACCAATTGGGTGAAGTCTACCTAAAAAAGCAACAATAATTGCAGTAAATCCATAATTTGGAGAAATATCTCTATACAATAATCCAATTGGGCCAGATACTTCAGCTAAACCTGCAATACCTGCAAAAGCGCCACAAATTGCAAAAGCAAAAAAAACTAAAGTTGTTTGATTAAAACCAGCATATCTAGCAGCTTTGGGGCTGTAACCTGATACTTTTAATTGAAAGCCAAAAATAGTTTTTGAAAATATAAACCAAGATACAAAAATTAAAAATAGCGTTATAATTAGTCCAAAGTGCATTCTCAAACCATCAAATAATAGAGGCATTCTTCCAGATTCACTAAATGGTCTTGATTTAGGAAAACTATAACCAAATGGATCTTTCCAAGGTCCCACTACTAAATAATCTAAAATAAATAAAGCAACATAAACTAACATTAAACTTGTTAAAATTTCATTTGTATTAAATTTTGTTTTTAAAATAGCAGGTATTAAACCCCATGATGCTCCTCCAATTGCTCCTGCAAAAATCATTAATGGCAACAACCAGAAAGCATTTGTATCATGAAATAATATTCCAATACCTCCACCAAAAATTGCACCCATGGTAAGTTGTCCTTCAGCTCCAATATTATAAATATTATTCTTAAAACAATATGAGAGACCAATTGCAATTAAGGCTAAAGGAGTTGCTTTTACAAACAATTCAGAAATACCGTAGGTTGAAGAAATAGGTGAAATAAAAAATGTATACAATGCATAAACTGGATCAAAACCAAGAAGAACAAAAATAATTGAACCTGTAATTAAAGTTAAAACTATTGATATTATAGGAACAAAAAAATTCATTAAACCCGAACTCTGTGAGCGAGAAACTATTGATGGAAATAAACTATTCATTTTTTCCACCCATCAATAATCCTAATTTTTCTATTTCTATTTCACTAGTTTTAAAAGGTTTGGATAAATTACCATCATAAATAACAGATATTTTATGAGTAATTTCAATTAATTCATCTAAATCTTGAGAAATAACAATTATAGACGTTCCATTTTGAGATAATTCTATCAAAGACTCTCTTATAGAATGCTCAGCACCAGCATCTATCCCCCAAGTTGGATGTGAAATAATTAATATTTTTGGCTTAGATGATATTTCTCTACCAATGACATATTTTTGTAAATTTCCTCCGGACAAGCTTGATGCTTTAGCATCATTACCAGGAGTAATAACTTTAAATTCATTAATTACATTATTAGCAAAATCATCAACATTATTTTTCAATATTATGCCATTTTTAATAAAATTATTTTTTGGAAATTGACTCAAAAGAATATTTTCAGACAAACTTAACTCAGGTACCGCACTATGACCCAATCTATTCTCCGGAACAAAAGAAATAGATAAATCTCTTCTTTTTTGCGGCCCATACTTTTCAATTTTTTTATTATCAAAAGTAATTGATCCAAATTTAATATTTATATTTTCTCCTGTTAAAATATCCATTAATTCTGATTGTCCATTACCAGCAACTCCAGCAATTCCATAAATTTCACCCACTCTTACTTGAAAAGAAATATTTTTAATATCTGTTAAAAATGGATCATTAAAATCACATGAAATATTTTTTACTTCAAAGTTAACTTCGTCTTTTATATGATCATAATTAGTTTTTAAGTCATCTAATTTTTGTCCTAGCATTTTTGTTGCAAGTGTTTTTGCAGTTTGATTTGCAGTACTTGAAGTGTCTATAATTTCACCACTTCTCATTATTGTAACTGTATCACATATTGATATTACTTCTTCGAGTTTATGAGTGATATATAATATCGTACGACCTTCTTTGACAAGTGCATTTAATGTTACAAACAAACTTTCAACTTCTTGTGGTGTTAAGACTGAAGTTGGTTCATCCATAATAAGTATCTGAGGGTCTTGTAATAAAATTCTTACAATTTCTACACGTTGTTTTTCTCCAGCCGATAAAGCGGTAATTGGAGCATCTAAATCTAAGGGAAGATTATATCTTGAGCTTATATTTTCTAGCTTATCTTCTAAATCTGAATAAGACATCTTTTCATCTATTCCTAAAATTAAATTTTCTTTTACTGATAAAGAATCAAATAAAGAAAAATGCTGAAATACCATTCCTATTCCTTGTTTCCTTGCTTCTGCTGGGGAATTAACTTTAAAATCCTTATTATTTAATTTAATATTTCCTTCATCTGGTTCTAAGAGACCATATAGAATTTTTACCAACGTAGATTTCCCTGCTCCATTTTCTCCTAAAATTGCATGAACTGCATTTTTTTTAATATCAAAAGTAACCTTTTTATTTGCAATTACTCTTGGAAAAGATTTTGTAATATTTTCTATATTTAATATTGTATCACTCATAATTTAATTCAAATATTTCTGATTGTTCAAAATTATAAATCTCAATATTATTATCCGCATCTTTTTTATCAATGGTAATATATTTTTCATTCTCAAGAGATATTAGAGGAAAATGCCATACTTTGGGATTAAAATTTATACCATCACCACCACTTACTTTGAATATTTCAATTAAATCAATTTTAGGTTTGTTACCTATTGGAGCAACTAAAACTAAAAAACCTGTAGCATTAAACGGAAGAAATACTTGAGAGCTAAAGGGGTGATTTTCTAGCATGTTAATTTTTAATGGAAAGTTTCTTTTCTTTGCCTGAAAAATATTTAATCGAGATCTTTTGTCATCACCAATTATTTGAATATTTGCTAAATCAAAAAAACTATCGGTTGTATCTTTATTAATACTTTCATAATTTTTATTAGATGTTGTAATTAAATCACCATAATTTTTGAAATTCTCTTTACTAATATTCTTTATCTTATAGTTCACAAAAACTTTCCAATTGCCCTGATCCGTGAAATACCACCGTCAGGATAAATATTTAACTTCAAATAATTTATTTTTTTAATGTGTTTAGATGAATTAATTTTTAATGATGAATTAGGTTGAAGATTTTTATTTTTTATTAAAAATTTCCAATTTTTGCTTTCATTTATTAATTTGCTTATATTTATATTTTTTATTGAATAAAGACCTTGTACTGAGCAATGAGACGGATAATTACCTTTAAAATAATGAGTTTCAATATTAAACTTTTCAATTAAACCAGGTTTGCCAAGTTTAATTATAACCCAGTCATATCCTGATCCTCTTCTTCTTTTAGTTTCCCAACCATTGCCCATATTTTTAGATTTAAATGGAAGTAATAAATTTTCTGCCCTTCCAAAATGCTCATCACTACATGCCACAATTTTTGAACCATTAAGGATGCTAAGTAAATCAAATTTTTTATTTGGAAATTCTAATTTTGATACATCTAGATTTCCTAATAATTTTAATCTTGCAACTCCTCCATCTGGATAGATGTTCAATCTTATGAAGTTAAAAACTTTATTATTCTGTTGAGTTTTAAAACCATGAAGATAATTTGGATGAAGTTTCCTTTTTGATAAAATATTAACCCAATTAAATTTATTTTTTTCAAAATAACAAGCATCAATGCTTGCGTATTCAGGTTGATTGCCATTAAAATAGCTTGTGTCTATTTCAGCAAAATTAATTTTACCAGGAAGGCCTAATTTGATAGTAACATAATCATTTCCTTCAATTCTTTTTCTTCTTGTTTCCCATCCATCCATCCATTTCCCATTTTTATCGTAAACTTCTTTTTTAAAAATTGGCTGTTCCTCTTTAAGCAATCTGGATGCTGATCCAAAAAAACTGATCAGAAAATCTATGAATTTTTGTACCTAAAACCTTACTACAT
>CACDIK010000014.1 GCA_902553005.1 uncultured Alphaproteobacteria bacterium
ATATGTCCTGGTTCGGAAGAAGTTTATTTAGCAATTAGAGGATTGCCAACACTTGAAATTCGAATGAGAGAAATTGAAAAAAATGCATTGTTAATGGCAAAATATTTATTAGAACATGATCTTGTATCTGATGTTTTCCATCCAGCATTACCGCATACAAAAAATCATAAAATATGGAAAAGAGATTTCTCTGGTAGCACAGGCTTATTTTCATTTATGATGAAAAAGAAATACTCAAACAATCAAATTGAAAAATTTTTTAATAAACTTAAAATATTCAAATTGGGATACAGTTGGGGTGGATTTGATAGCCTTATTACCTTTCCTCCATTAGATAAGAGAGAGTTTAAAAATAGAAATACTGGAACTTTAATTAGATTATATTGTGGATTGGAAGACATTGATGATCAAATAAAAGATATTAAAAATGCATTAAAAATTTTAAATTAAATGGATTTATATTTTTATATTTTTGCATCATTGGGAGTTTTTGTATTTGGTTTATCTAAAGGTGGTGTTCCAGGACCTATCGCGATGCTAGCAGTGCCAGTTATGTCGTTTGCAATGAGTCCTTTGCAAGCTGCAGGAATATTGTTGCCACTTTTAATAATAATGGATTTTTCGGCAATCTATTTGTATTGGAAAAAATGGATAAACAGTATTTTAAAAATTGTAATCCCAGCATCTATAATTGGTATTTTATTTGGAACTTTAACTTTTGAGTTTACAAACGAAGATCAGATAAGAATAATGGTTGGTTTTATATCAATTATTTTTGTTCTAGTTTCATTTATTCAGAAAAATAATTATTTACTTAAACCAACAAAACTTAAAGGATACTTTTGGTCATCAGTAGCTGGATATACAAGTTTTTTAATTCATGCCGGAAATCCACCAATTAATTTTTATATGCTGCCTTTAAAGCTAGATAAAATTTCATTTATTGGCACAATGACATTGGCATTTATGGTTATAAATCTTGTTAAATTAGTTCCATATTATTTTGTGGGATTATTAGCGCCTTCTAATCTTATGATTTCTCTCTATTTACTGCCACTAGCTTTTATTAGTGTTTTACTTGGGTACTTTCTACAAAAAAGAATTCCAGAAAAATTATTTTTTAATATTGTTTATGTTTTACTTTTTTTGAGTGGATGTAAATTAATATATGATGGAATAATTTAATTTATATAAATAATTATATTTTTGTTTTATAATCAGCTCTTTTAGTTTTTCTAAAACCAAAAGGTCCAGGAATAAATAATGTCATTGTGTTTGTATTAGGTTTTAAGTCAACTCTGTGCAAATGATCAGCAGACCTAAAACCAATGTATCCAGGTGGTCTCCAAAATTTCCCTTTTTTTGTTGTTTCCCAATAACCACCTTTTAAAATAATTGTTATATAAGGACAAAGATGATTATGAACTCCTTCACCGTGATCATCGTCTAACATTTTATGAATCAGGATATTAAATGGAAACCATTTTGGTCTTTTTCTAAATAATAGGTAGTATCTTTCCATCCATGGTTTTGCTTTATCAAATTCTGGATGAGATGGACCTCTATCTAGAACAATTTTCTTTCTTCCAAGTTTTTCTAAAAATTTTAATAACACCTATCTTAAACTAGCCTCAATATTACCCCCATCAACAGTAATAATATTCCCAGTTGTTTTTTCAAAGGATAATTGAGCAAAAAATGCTTCAGCAACATCTTCTGCAGTTACTTGCTTTTGAAGTAAATTATTATTTAAATATTCAGTTGAAGACATATTTCTAGCTTTTGCTCTTTCTTTAATAAACTGATCAGTTAATAAACCACTTTTTATACGATCAGCATTAATTCCATTAACCCGAATGTTATATTTTCCAAATTCTAAAGCATATTGTTTCATAGAAAATAACGAGCTAGCTTTTGCAATACCATATGGTCCAAAATCCTTACCAGGATTTATAGATTGTTTTGACAAATTAAGAGAAATGGAACCTCCAAAACCTTGTGATACCATAATATTTGCAATTTTTTGGACTATGTTATGATGACTATAAAAATTTACCTCTAAACTTTTTTCCAAAATATCTTTTTTTACATTTAGCATACTACCTTGAAATGCAGCACCAGAGTTTGCTATTAGAATATCTATACCACCGAATAATTTTAATATCTTATTTAATGCTTTATTAATTTGAGAATTATTAGTTAAATCACATACAATACATAGACATTTCTTTTTGATATTTACATCAAGATTTTTAAAGTTTTTATCTAAAAGTATAACTTCAATATTTTCATTTATAAATTTATTTGCAATAGCGCTTCCAATTTTACCAGCTCCACCTGTAATTACTGCAACATTTCCATTAAATTTTTTTATATTTTGATTATTCAATTTTGCTCTTTCTAATGGCCAGTATTCCATTTTAAAAATATCTGTATTGTTGATTGATTTAAATTTTGAAACTAAATTTGCTTTAATTATAACTTTTTTCATTGCATCAAATATATCATAGGAAACTTGCA
This sequence comes from uncultured Alphaproteobacteria bacterium, assembly GCA_902553005.1. Lineage (GTDB taxonomy): Bacteria > Pseudomonadota > Alphaproteobacteria > HIMB59 > CACPNW01. The sequence goes on from CACDIK010000014.1 coordinate 2,521, forward strand.
TTTCTTTTTTATTAAGACCTATTGATAGAAAACCTATTCCTTCTAAAATAATAATTCTTGGTAAAGGATCAGCAATTTTGGAATTTGTAATATTTTTTTTATATTTTTTAAAATAATTTTTATATTTTTTAATATATGCGTTAATATGATTAGATATCATTTTGCTAGATGATAAATGTTTATTGGGTATTATTAATGGCTCTGATTTTATTCTAATAACATGATCAGGCGTAACAGGTCCTTTATTAAATAAATTAAATAAATCTTTTCGATTTGTAAATTTTATATCTTCAACTTTATTATTAAGTTTTATTATCCATCTTTTATTTGTAAAGTAATAGTATAAATTTCTAATACATAGCTGAACATCGGTAATATTTATTTTTTTATTATTAATATTATATTTTATTAGTTTTTTTTGCTTGTTTAAAAAATTTTCAGCTAATGTTACAAGCTTAATCATTCTATCATAACTTTGTTTTGCTGAACTTCCAAAAGTGAAAATGCCATGATTTAAAAGCATTAATCCTTCAACTTTATGATTTTTTGAAATTACCATATGACATAATTTAGCAAGTTCAAATCCTGGCATTACGTAGGGAACTATTGCAATTTTATCTTTATAAATTTTATTTAATATCTCTTTTGAATTATCCAGATTGACTAAACTTAAAATCGCATTTGAATGTGTATGATCTACATATTTAAATGGTAGATAAGCATGTAAAAGAGTTTCAATTGATGGATTAGGAGAACTGGAGTCAAGTAAGTTTGATCTCAAATAATTAACCATTTTTTCATCACTCATTTTTTTTAATGATAGAGTTTTAAGTAATGGATCAAGATATAGCCCTGGTAATCCTCTTTCATTAAGGTTTGACATATCCCATCCACTTCCTTTTACAAAAAGTACATCGTTATCTTTTCCAAATAAATTTTTTTTAATTGATTTTACAGATGTATTGCCTCCTCCATGTAAAACAAGTTCTGGATTATTACCAAGTAAATGTGTTGAATATATTCTTAATGCTAAATCTTTGCTGACTTTTTTTGACTTATATTCTTTGATATATTTTTTAGCTAAACTTTCTTTCCATTCATTTTTCATATTAATTTTTTAATCCACTAATAGATTCTTCATTGCTATCTACAACTCCTTTTTCTGTAATCAATTTAGTAATATATTTTGCTGGAGTTATATCAAAGGCATAGTTTTTACAGCTTGAACCTTCAGGGATAATTTTAATTTTCTTTCTATCATTATTTTCATCGATACCTTCAATAATTGATACTTCAGTTGGATCTCTTTCTTCTATAGGTATTTCTTTAACTCCATTTTTAATATTAAAATCTATACTAGAAATTGGAGCTGCAACATAAAAAGGAATATCATTATCATTTGCGGCTAAAGCCTTTAAATATGTCCCAATTTTATTACAAACGTCACCATTTAAAGAAGTTCTATCTGTTCCTGTTATGCAAACATCTATCATACCATTTTGCATTAAATGACCACCAACGTTGTCTACAATTAATGAATTTTCTATTTTTTCATGCATTAATTCCCAAGCTGTAAGACTGAAACCCTGATTTCTAGGTCTGGTTTCGTCAATCCAAACATGTATTGGAATTTTTTTTTTATTTGCAATAAAAATTGGTGCTAAAGCAGTTCCCCAATCAACAGCAGCTAACCACCCAGCATTACAGTGAGTTAAAACATTTACTTTTTTTTGAGTTTTTTGGTAAATATTTTCAATAAGTCTAGAACCATTTTCACCTATAGCTTTGCAATTAATTATATCTTGATCTCTGATCTCATTAGCTATTGAAAGAATTATTTCTTGAAAATTGGATTTTTCGATTTCTTTAATCTCAGTGATAATTTTATCTACTGCCCAGGATAAATTAACTGCTGTAGGTCTTGTTGACTTAAGACTATCACCTGCTTTTTCTAGTTCTGAAAAATTTTTAGTAGTTTTAGATGCTACATACATTCCATAAGCAGCAGTAACACCAATAAGAGGAGCACCTCTAACTTGCATTTCTTTAATAGCAAAACAAAAATCTTCTAGTGTTTTTAATTCTACAATTTTTAAATCAAATGGTAGTAATCTTTGATCTATTATTTTTACTATATCTTTAGCATTATCATACCAAATAGTTGTTAAATGTTTATCATTAACTAACATTGGAATTTTTCTTAAATCTTTTTAATATATTAGTTAATTTATTTTCTAAATCTTTATCCCAAAATTCTTTCTTTGTAATAATAGATGTATCTAAAATATTTGATGTTTTATCATTTTCAAAAGATGTACCCTCATAGTATTTTGAGCTAAAATTTTTAATAAAATTTTTTGAATTATCAACATTATCATTTAAAGTTTTTATAATCATACTTAAATCTACTTTATCATGATCGGGATGCCAGCAATCATAATCTGTAACCATGGAAATAGAACAATATCTAATTTCCGCTTCTCTTACTAATTTTGCTTCTGGCATATTTGTCATTCCTATAACATCACAACCCCAATCAATATAAAGATTTGACTCAGCATAGGTTGAAAACTGAGGTCCTTCCATTGCAAGATATGTACCTCCAAATGAATAATTGATTTTAATATTTTCACATATATCTTTTGATAAATTCATTAAAACTTCGCATGTAGGATGAGCCAAAGGAACATGAGCAACTATTCCTTTATCAAAAAAACTTTTTTTTCTGTTTATTGTTCTGTCTATAAATTGATCAACAATAACAAATGTACCTGGTTTTAAATTATCTTTTAAAGAACCTACAGCAGAAAGAGATATCAAATCGGTTACACCAACTTGTTTTAAACAATCAATATTGGCACAATAGTTAATTGAAGATGGTGACAATGTATGACCTTCTCCATGGCGAGATAAAAAATATACAGTGTTATTATCTATTTTACCTTCAATAATTGGACCAGAAGGATTGCCAAATGAAGATTTAATTTTATGTTCTTTTATATCAGACAAAAATTCTAGTTTATAGATTCCACTTCCACCAATAAAACCCAAGACATTCATTATACTGGTCCTATATTTTTTATTATTTTTTTTGTATGTTTTTTTAATTCTATTATTGAAGGTTTTATTATTTCTATTTTATCAAAACTTGATTTTTTTTTGTTATAACTTTTTCTCAAGCTTTTACATGCCGTTATTCTTAACTCAGTACCTATGTTAAATTTAGCAACTTTCGTATTTCTTGCTATTTTTTTTCTCATATTAGTATTTATACCACTACTACCATGTAAAACTAAAGGTAGTTTTGATATTTTTTGAATTTTTAAGATTTTATTATAATCTATTTTTGCTATCTTTGATTGTTGCAAATGTGTATTACCAACTGAAATTGCCATAGCATCTACTCCACTCTCTAAACTATATTTTTTTGCTTCATCAATATCTGTTCCAAATGATGTATTGGCATTATTATAGCCTACTATACCTACTTCACCTTCAACTGAAATATTATGTTTATGAGCAACATTTGAGATTTTTGAACTAATTTTAATATTTTTATTCAATGGAAGTTTTGATCCGTCGAACATTACTGAGGTAAAACCAGATTCTATTCCTTCGATACATTCATCATATGAAAATCCATGATCTAAATGACAACAAATAGGTGTTTTAGTTTGTTCAGCAAGGTGTCTAAACATTTTGCCTAAAATAGAAACTGGAGTAAATTGTCTACAAGAAGGTCCTGCTTGTAAAATAATTGGAATTTTTGTTTCATGTGCTGCTTCTGTATAAGCTATTGCATCCTCCCAACTAATAACAACTAACCCAGCTACAGAATAATTATTACGATTGGCTCTAGTTAGTAAAGTTTTTAAATTTACCGCTGTCATTTATATTTAGCAATCATATCTTTAATACCAGGAATTGTTTCAACTTGATATGCATGTTCAGGTTGAAAAAATTGCACAAGAGATCTTTGAGATAAACCTCCAAGAATTGTGAAATAATACATTTCGTAGCCTGGTGCCACAACACAAGGATGATAGCCTGTTCTAATCATAATCGTTGACCCATCAATTATATGTTCGGCTTTACCAACTTTATCATCAACTTGCTGAAACATCTGAAAACCAAATCCATTATTAGGTTTAAATCTGTAATTATATGTTTCATCATGTCTTGTTTCTTCTGGTAGACGATCTGTATCATGCTTATGAGGTGGAAACCCCGACCAACCCCCTTGCCCTACAGTATAAAGTTCATTACAAAGCAATCTTCCAACTTTATCATGATGCTTAGCACCTAAAATATGTTTAATTTTTCTATGAGTTTTTGTATCATCTGAGCCATACTGAACTAAATCAATTTCATTAGTGCGAACAGCAAATGGTTCTAGAGTTTTATCATACTTTGCACCAGCAATAAAAATTTCTGAATTCTCTACTAAAGATGTAAATTGTGCTTTTGTGTTAGACGGAACATAAACACCTTCTGGTTCTCCGTCCCACACATCAACTGTTCTAGTTCCTAATGATTCAACTTTGATTCCTTCAATTTCTACATTAATTGTTCCAGTTGCAGGCACTATACATGTTTCATAACCAGGTGTTTGATATTCAAAAGATTGATCTTTATTTAATTTTACTATGTTAAAATAATTTAAAGGGACTCTACTGTCTTCAATATCTACAATTGGCTTGTTTTTATTATCAAATGGTGGAATATGCATATTATTCTCCTTCATTAATTTTATTATATTTCATAAATTCTAAAATTTCATTCAAATTTGGCATTGCTGGAGCACAACCGACTTTTGTTACTACAATGGCTGCTGCGGCTGAACCTATTTCTATGGATTTTTCTAAATCATTGGCCTTTAATATTGATCCTATCAAAGATCCCATAAATGCATCACCGGCTCCAGTTGGTTTCAAAGGCTTAACGGGAAATATTCCTTTTTTAATTTCTTTGTTCATTGCAAAAGTAATAGAACCTTTTTCACCTTTTTTATAAATAATTAAGCTTACATTTTTTGCTAATTGTTTAGCATGGTCCAAACCAATATTGTAATCACCAGCTAACACTCCAAACTCATCATCATTGCCAATTACACCGTTACATTTATTTGCTGCTAAATTATAAACTTCTTTTGCTTTATTTGATGACTCCCAAGTATATGGCCTATAATCAATATCCATAATTACAGGAATATTATTTTTATTTGCTATATCTAAAGCATATAAAGTAGCACCCCTTGAAGGTTCAGCTGCAAGAGAAGTCCCAGTAATTAATACACAATCAAAGTTTTTTATATCAGCGTTTTCAATATCATCTTTATTTAAAAATAAATCTGAAGCTTTATGTCTATAAATTATTGATTGATGATCTTTAACTGTGGTTTCAACTATAGCAAAAGAAATTCTTGTTTCATTTTTTTCAAATTTTACTAATTTATTCTTAACACCATAATGATTTAGTTGATTAATAGCAAATCTGCCTAGAGCATCGTCAGAGACTCTGGTGAGTAGATTACAATTACCTCCAAAAAGAGTTAATTGAACACCCATATTTGCAGAAGATCCTCCAAGATGAGTAACAAATGATTTGGCATTTTCAGTTTTTGTTCCTGGTGGGTCAGGGTATATATCTACTCCTGCTCTACCTATAAGTAAAAAATTATTTTTTTGAATTTTAGAGATTAAAAATTCAAATGACATAAATTATTTATTCTTCATATCAATAAAATCAGCTTTATATTCAAAAGGATCAATTGCATCAATACAACCAATATTTACTGCAGCACCATTTGGATCACTTCTTCTATTATGATGAGTATAAATGCCACAAATTTTACAAAAGAAATGTTCAGCAATCATTGTATTAAATTTGTATGAAGTTAAATATTCTTCACCCTTAATAATTGATAAAGATTCTTTAGATACCATTGCCATTTTAGCGTTTCTTCTTTTACAAATTGAACAATTACATTGTTTAATAATATCAAGATCATTATTAACTTCTAATTCTACCGCACCGCAATGACATTTAACATTATGTATCATAGAGTTCCTTATTCATTGGCGCGCCCGAAATGATTCGAACATTTGACCTACCGCTTAGAAGGCGGTTGCTCTATCCACTGAGCTACGGGCGCATAGTTTTTATTTATCATAGTCTAAAAAATAAAGAAAGAAATTATACTTAATGTGTCCAAGGCTCTTTTCTATTTGTATCAAAATTTGAAGCATAACTTTTTGGTGTATTTTTTCTTTGCTTTGGTTCTTCGACAAAATATTGATAATTATTTTTTTTTGCCCATTCAATGGCTTGTTCTTTAGTATCAAAAAAAAGTTTTATCTGAGATTTAGTATCCAAGGAGCTATTCCATCCCATTAAAGAGTCTTTTACTTTTTCTACTTCAGAAATATATTCCGCTAACCACAATTTAGTTTTTTTAAAACCTGACTGCATAGAAGTTTTTGAAGGTTTATAAATTTTTATAGTCATTAGATTGCTGTTTCAAAATATTTATCATTATAATCATTAAAGTATTTTCCACCAGATTTTATGTTTTGACAAAGAAGTTGTGTTTCACCTAATAATTTAGTTAAAAAGAAATTACCAGTTTCAATTTTAGATTTATAAAAACTTTCATCTTGATTTTCTAATTTTGCTAATGAAATTTCTATGTAGTGTAACCAAATATAACCTAGAGAAATCAAAGATGATAAATTTAAAAATTCTACAGCATGAGAATTAATCTCATTTTCATCATTTAACGATTTAATATATTCAAAAATACCTTTGTAAGCATCATATGAAGGCATAAATAAATCAATATATTTTTTCATATTTTGATTATTAGAAATTTTAACTTGATAATTATCAATCATAGTAAAAAATTCATTAAATAATGCACCATTATCAGTTTGTAATTTTCTTCCTATTAAATCTAGAGCCTGAATACCGTTTGTTCCTTCATAGATCGTTGTAATTCTAGCATCTCTTACTAATTGTTCCATTCCATGATCAGTAATAAAACCATGACCTCCATAGATTTGCATAGCTCGATTTGTATTTTCTACAGATTTATCTGAAGCATATGATTTAATAATTGGCGTCATGAGTGCTATAAAATTTTCTGATAATTTCTTATCTTTGTCATCTGAAGAATTTTCAATATTATCAAAGTGATTTCCAGCCAATAAAGTTAAACCTCTCACAGCTTCATTAATCGATTTTATGTACAATAAGTTTTTTCTTATTTCAGGATGAACAATTATGGGATCAGCAACTTGATTGCTGGAAGATAATTTTCCTTGTAAACGCTCTTTCGAATAATAAAGTGCTGATTGATAAGCAGTTTCTGATAAGCCTAAACCTTGTATGCCTACAAACAAACGGGCTCCATTCATCATTATAAACATCGCTCTCATTCCTTTATTGATATCGCCTACTAGCCAGCCCTTAGCTTCATTGTAATGCATTACGCAAGTAGGACTAGCATGAATACCCATCTTCTTCTCTATTGATCCACATTCAACTTTATTTCTTTCAACAAAATCACCACTTTCATTTGGTAAAAATTTAGGCACCAAGAATAAACTTATACCCTTTATACCAGGGGGCGCATTTGGTGTTCTTGCTAGTACTAAATGAATAATATTTTCACTTAGATCGTGCTCTCCACATGTAATAAAAATTTTAGTACCAGTAATACTATAACTTCCATCATCTAATGGTGTTGCCATTGTTTTACTTAATCCAAGATCTGTTCCACATTGAGGTTCAGTTAAATTCATTGTTCCTGTCCACTTACCACTAGTTAAATTTGGCAAATAAGTATTTTTCAAATCTTCATTAGCACTCTTTTCAATGGCATCGATTGCATTTGCTGTAAGGCCCGGATAAAGACCAAATGACATATTAGTAGAGCTTATCATTTCATCTAAAATCATATTCATAATATAAGGTAGGTTTTGACCACCAAATTCTTCTTTTACTTTTAGTCCCTGCCAGCCATTTTCAGAAAAAGTTTTATAAGCTTCTTTAAATCCTTTTGGTGCAGTTACAACTCCGTTATTAAATGAACATCCTTCACTATCTCCACTTTGATTAAGTGGGAGTAAGGTTTCTTCACATAGTTTTGCTGCTTCTTCAATAATAAGCATTAGATCACTTGTTTCTAAATCTAATTTTTTTAATGTTTCACTTTCCTTAAGATTTAAAAAATCCTCGATTAGAAATTTAAACTCACGTAGCGGTGTTTTATAAATTTGCATGATATTTAATTAATATTTTCTAACACAGTTGCAATACCTTGACCTAAACCTATACATTGCGTCGCTAATCCATACTTTTTTTTATTATTGTGCAATAAAGTTGCAACTTTACCTGTAATCCTTGCTCCAGTAGCACCTAAAGGATGGCCTAATGCTATAGCTCCACCATGTATATTTACTTTATTTATGTCCATATTTAATTCTTTAATACATGCTAAAGATTGAGAAGCAAATGCCTCATTTAGTTCCACAATATCAATATCGGAAATAGATAGATTGGCTCTTTTAAGAGCTTTTTTAGATGCATTTATTGGGCCAAGGCCCATTAATTCTGGTGGACAACCGACTACAGCTGTAGATTTGATACGAGCTAAAATATTTAAATTATTTTTTTTTGCATATTCTTCCTCACAGACAATTACTGCTGATGCACCATCAGTTAATGGTGACGCTGTACCAGCTGTTACTGTTCCATTTTCATCAAAAGCAAGTTTTAATCCATCTAAAATTTCATGCGAGGTGTTAGGTCGAATTCCACCATCTTTATTAATTTTCTCATCATTATTTTTAATAGAAACTATTTCATTGTCGAACAAATTTGATTCTCTAGCTAAATTAGCTTTAGAATGGCTGCTAATAGCAAAATCTTGTTGTTCTTTTCGAGAAATATTAAATTTTTTTGCAACATTTTCAGCTGTAATACCCATAGACATATATACATTTGGATTATCTTTATTTAATTGAGGATGAGGATCGTATGTTAATCCATTCATAGGTATAAATGTCATACTTTCTACACCGCAACATAAAAAAACATCTCCAGAGTTAATTGCAATTGCGCCAGTTGCATCATGAATAGCTTGCATTGAAGAACCGCACCATCTGTTAACCGTCATACCTGCTACATGCTCAGGCATATCTGTCATGAATGAAACAATTTTAGCAATATTATTTCCTTGTGCTCCTTCAGGATACGCACAACCAGTAATGATATCCTCTATGTCATTTTTATTTATTTGTATTTCATTTAGTAATTGATTTATTGTTTGTGATAGAATGTCTTCTGGTCTTATATTTGCCATTTCTCCTTTGCGAGCAAAAGTGAATGGTGATCTTTTGTAACCCACAATAACAGCATTTCTCATTTAAAACTCCATTAAAGAATGTATCTCAATTCCTTTTTCAATTAATTTTTTATCACCATTTAATTCTGGTAAATTTATTATAAAGCCTGCTCCAACAATATTTTTATCCTTGAACTTATTTATTAATTCTACTGCCGCAAGTGCAGTTCCACCAGTAGCTAAAAGATCATCAATAATTAGTAAATCTTTATGAGCATCTAAAGCATCCGTATGGATATGCATTTCAGTTGATCCATATTCTAAGTCGTACGAGACTTTAAAAGTATCAAATGGAAGTTTATGAGGTTTTCTCAAAGGAACAAATGCTGCATTTAGAAAATAAGCTATTGCCCCTGCCATAATGAATCCACGAGATTCTATACTTAAAACTGCATCTATTTTTTTATTTTGCCATGGTTTTACCATGTCATCAATAACTTGTTTAAAGTGTCCTGCATTTTGCAACAATGTTGTAATATCTCTAAATTGAATTCCTTCGACAGGATAATCAGCAATTGTTCGAACGTATTCTTTCATTAGTTTTTCTCGATGTCTTTTATATCAAATAAAGTAACAGGTGCAAAATTTGAAGAACAATCGTATGTTTTAGTATAAGGGAATTTTAAAAATGAGTTTGAGATTTGATTGCTAACATCTAATTTCTTTTCAAAGTGATTTATTAATAACTTATTTGGGTTTGCATGGGGTGCAAGATTACGTATATATTTAATTGTATTTTCAATATTAGTTTTGTTTTCTCTGCATAGTAAATAGGTAGCTGTTGCCATTGATCTTGAGACACCACACCAACAATGAATAACAACATCTTCGTCATAAGTATATGCAGAAGTAAAATTAGCTATTGAATTTACATGTTCTTCCGCAGGTAGAATTTGTGGTATTTCATCTGTATTCAATCGAAATATTTTATTATTGCTGCTAATTTCAATAATATCGTCAAATCCTAACTTTAAATGATTTTTTACACCTTTGGGTGTTTCCGGAGCATATCCTGGATCAATAACTGATATAAGATATTTAGGCTGTATGCTTTCACACACATTAGATAAATCACTAAGAGAGCAAACAATAATCATAAAAAAGGGTGGTATAAACCACCCTTGATAAAAGTAAATTAATTAAACTACTCTGCAGTTGCATCAGCTAATATAGCATTAGCATCTTCATTTAATTGATTTAATGTTGAAATGATATCATCACCATTAATGATTGCTGCATAAGCTTTTTCGACCTCACCTCTAACTGAATAATAACCAGGAACAGATGGTTCACCTTTTCCGTATTGAACCATTGTTAATGATTTATCATATTGAGGTAATTCAGCTCTTTTTTCAGCAATTAATGGATGATCTGCAGAAGAACTTCTAACAAAACCATATCCACTTTCAGTTGACCAAACTGCTGAGTTCTCAGTATTAGAAATATATTTCATCCACTGATATGCTGCTACCATTCTATTAGCATCACCTGAATTTCCCATAATTAAACCACCGCCATATAAGTTAAGCACTGGTTCACTAGTGGTGTATGATAATGGAGCTACATCCCAATTTCCATTGTAACCCTCTTCAATGGCTTTCTGGAAATAAGTGATACCAGAAGTAGATCCTGCAGCAAATAAAACAGAACCTTGTCCTAAGTATTGTTGGTCAGTGTATTTACCTCTTGCAACTATTGCGCATCCTTTATTAGCCATTCCTTGAATGAATTCCATAGCTTCAATAGCTTTTGGGCCATTGTAAATATACTGACCATTATCATAGTCAAATACATCACCTCCATGCGCAAATACCCATGCTGCAAAGTTACTTGCATCTGTATCTATTTCATATCCATAACTTGGAACATCTTCACCCATCTTACCGCTATAATCTTGATTGGTTGCAGCACATGCTGCTTCCGCAAAATCAGCAGGAGTTTTAGGAGCATCTAAACCTAGTTCCTTTAACCAATCAGCATTGTAATAAATAATCTCTATCGATTTTCCAACTTCATGTAATAGTTTTGGATTTCCATCAAAATATGGTGAAAAGCCAACAGTCCAGTTTGCACCCCAATCTGCTATATCATCTTGAGAAACACCCCATTTTTTACTGTTTGCTAAAATATTTTGATCAATTGAAGCGCCAATTAAGTACATGTCTGCAGCAGCGTTACCATAACCTCTTGCAACGTCTGCTATATCTTTTGTTCCCGCAGCAGACATCATAGCGGATTGAACTTTTCCGTAATGCCCTTTGTGAACAACATTAACTTTTATTCCTGTTTCAGCTTCAAATCTTTCAGCTCTTGCCATCATTGCATCTAATCTTTCATCTGAATATTGGACCCAAAATTCAACAGTTTGACCTGAAGGATCTGCATTTTCAATATCTTGAGCAGTAATTGCGAATGATTGCGAGGAAATAAAAAATAAAGAAGCTAAAAAGAAATTTAATATATATTTATAAAATTTCATAATCACCCCGTAAAATTATTAAAACAATATAGAGGTAAAGTTAAAATTTTGTTACAAAAAATTTACTGATTTATTCTTTTAATCCAAAGTTTGATATACTTTCTATGAATAACTTCTGAGTAAAAAAGTATAATACTAAAATCGGGAAAATTGCAATTAAGCAAGCAGCCATCAATAAATTAAAATTAGGTCCCACTTCTCTCACAAAACTATAGATAGAAACTGTTACAGGATACCAATCATCTCTAGTTAATATAAGTAAAGGCCAAGCAAAACTATTCCACGCTATTATAAAAGTAAATAAAGAGACTGTCACAATAATAGGTTTGCTCATTGGGATTACTACCTTGAGCAAAAAATTTAAATGAGAAGATCCATCTAGTCTTGCAGCATCCCAGAGTTCATTTGGTATCTTTTTAAAATATTGTCTTAATAAGAAAATTACAAATATATTTCCCATAAATGGAACTGTTAAACCTTGAAGACTATTCATCCAAGAAGGTCCAAATGGTAATGGAATAATTTCTCCTCTAATAATTAATAAGTGGGGTAATAGTGTAATTATTTCTGGTATCATTAATGAAAGTAACAACATGTAGAATATGATATTTTTAAATGGAAATTCTATCTTAGCAAAAGAGTATGCTGCCGGAATACTAGTTAATAAAACACCAATTACAATTATTGAACTTATTATTAAACTATTAAATGTATAACGTTGAAATCTATTTGATGTCCAAACTTCATAATAATTTTCAAACATCAATTTTTTAGGAAATAAATATTGATTTGATGCTTCACCAGCTGTCATCAATGATGTTGAGATCATGTAAAAAAATGGGTAAATTGAAATAATAAAAACTATTAATAAAATTAAATAAGGTATCCTTGTTTCTGCATTAAGAATTTTAGTCATAACTTAACCTTTTTCTAAAAATTACGTATTGCGATATTGCTAAAATATTTAGAAGTATAAATAAAATTACTCCTTCAGCTGCAGCATAACCATATTTCACTCTACCCCAAAAATGATCAAAAATTTCTATTGTAACAACATCCATTGTGTCTCCAGCAGAAGAAGTTTGCATAACAAAAATACTATTGAAAGCTTGAAAGGTATTTATAAAACCAGTCAACATTAAAAAAAATATAATAGGCATCAGTAGTGGTATAGTAATCTTAATAAATGTTTGCCATCTACTAGCTCCCTCTGCTTTTGCAGCCTCATATAAATCAGAGGGTATAATTGATAAACCCGCTAGTAAAATTATTGCATAGTAGCCAGTATAAGACCATATTCCATATATGATTGATGACATTAGAGCTAAACTTGGTCCAGCTAGTAGACCTTCTATTTTGATACCAAATAAAACCTCGGTAATAGGTCTTTTATCAAATAACCACATTTGAGGATCAAAACCAAATATTCCAATTAACTGATTTAAAAAAGAATTTTCAGCTTTACCAAATATTAAAAAAAATACTGCAGCACCCATTACTGCTGGAGTAATGTAAGGAAATAGTAAAATCATTTGAAAGAATTGTTTGCCAGCTAATTTTTGGTACAAAGCAAATGCTATTATTAATCCTAATCCAACCTCAAAAATTATAGTAAAAAACGAATAATAAAAAGTATAAATAAGAGAATAAAGATAGTCTTCATCACCGGTTAAAAGCATTTTTTCCCAGTTGATATTAATTAATATTATTCCAATAATTAATATTGCTATTGATAAAAATAATAAATAGATTTTATTTTTTACTTTATTTTTAAATTCACTCCACAATCCATAACTCAATATCAATAATAATAATCCTAAAACAAATAACCAAAAAGCTGGTATGTCTCCAAGTATTCTTTGATAATTCTCAAATCCTAAAAATCTCCCTTTAAAAACTTTCCACTTGTGTACACTCATGTACATTCCAAAAAAAACAGGAAAAATTCCAAATAGACTGATTATTAAAACGGCAGGAAGAATTAATAAATATCCTGTAAGTTTTTCTGAATGATTTAATAAGAATTTATTCATTAATTTTTATAAGATCACCTTTATTTATTTTACCATCATTTAAAGGATCTAAATATATTCCTAAATTTATATGGTTGTATATTTTTTTTAGCTTTAAAGGAATATTAAGATTTATTTCAGAAGTTTTGGGCTTAATATTAGTTGCTGAACATCTTGGAATTTCTTTAATAACTTTAAATTTTATATCATTGATTGATAAAACTTTACCTACTAGCTTCCTTTCTTCCCATTTATCTAAATCTTCTACATATATATTTCCTCTAAAACGTTCATGCTCAACTTTATGATTAGATAGTTTTTCGAAGTCTTTAATAGTGTTTAAATTTATTAATGATATTGATTTATTTGGCATTGTATCAAAAAAAGGATTCATATTATCTTTTAGCAAATTGATATTATTTGTATTTGGTAAAATATCCTCAAGTTTACTGCATAAGATTTTTACTTCAAGTTGATTATCAGTATCTGTCTTTAAAATTATATTATTTTCAAATTCTAGTATTAAAAAATTATTTTCTAATAAAAAATTATATTTATTTAATTCAGGATATTTTTTTAATGATAAGAATTTATAAATTTCTCTTTTTAAAGGATTATTTTTTATTAATTCTATATCTTTAAAATTAAGATTATTAGTGAAAGCAAATATTCGATCATTTTTTATACCAATATTTTTAATTATTTCTAAAGTATCTACATCATTGAAAGAAAGAGATTTTACAGGTGAAAAATATAGGTTTTTAATTTTCACTTATATTAGCATTTAAGTTTTTTTTAAAAAATACTGATCTAAAAATGAATCTAACCAATTTGATATATTTTTATTATATTTGTAACGATAATAAAGTTGAACAAATATATTTTGAGCACCTTTAACAAATAATTTTTTTGGATTTTTTAATAACACTAAATACAGCCATCTAATATGAAGTTTAAAATTAACTTCTGGATGAAATTGGAGAGCGTAACAATTTTGATATTTAAAAGCTTGATTATTAAAAATATCACCCCTTGCTAATAACTCACAGCCTGTAGGAAGGGAAAATCCTTCAGAATGGAATTGAAAGAAAATCTTTTGAGAATTAAAAAGATTTTTTGCATTTTCAGTTGGTTCAATTTTATAAAAACCAATTTCTGAAAGCCCGTCTTTATTAGTTGTTATTTCTGAACCTAGACATTTAGCTAATAACTGTGCGCCAAAACAAATTCCAAGATAAGGAATGTCAGTTTTTATAACTTTGTTTATCCATTCTAATTCTTTATTTATATATTCATCTTCATCGTTTATGCTTCCTGGCGCACCAAATACAACTATAGCTGAGTATTGATTAATATTTAAAGGAAGTTCTTCACCTAAAGGTGGTCTACATATTTCAGCAATATATCCCCTATCTCTAAATTTATTTCCTACATCTCCTGGAACTGAAGTTTTTTGATGCAATACAAACAAAACTTTATTCATACTAAATTATTAATAATAAATATTTTATTAATATGAAAATATTATTTCATAAAAATTGTAAGTATTTTGTATATTAATTTACAATGATATTTATGTGACAAAATAATCAATATCTAAAATCTTTATGTAAAACATAAGAGTAAAATAACCAAAATTCATCATTACAACAAAACTAATAAGCATATTGATTGATTTAGGGAGTGAATTTCCTAGAAAATCATCCCAAAAAACTTTTTCTAAATATAGTGCTAATTCAAAGTATATAAGTGTAATAATTGCAGCATTAAAAATTATTAAAGAAGTTAATCCATTTAAACTCAACAAATAATTAATAAAAATCAATATCAAAGAAGAAAAAGAATAAATAAATAAATTTAATAAGATTTTTTTATTTTTTGAAAATTTTTTGAAAAAAATAATATATCTTGTGTTTAAAAATAACGAAATTAATATCGAGCTAAAAAAAGAAATAATTAATATTTTTGTTATTTGATATTCCATTTATATGTATTTTTTATATAACTAAAAAATATATAAGAAAAATAATAAAATGAAATTTGATAATGAAACTAGTATTATTCAACAAAAAATAGCGAACGGTTATGCTGGAGTTTCACGAAGACTAGCTATTGTAAATGCCCTAAATTTAGAGACTAATGAAACTGTTATCGATATTGGTTGTGGTGGTGGTCATTTAGTCCAAGAAATTTCATTATCTATTGGAGAACAAGGCAAAGTAATAGGAATTGATCCCAGTCAAGATCAGTTAGATGTTGCAAGCGATAAATGTAAAGATCAAAGTAATGTGGAACTTATTTGTACTACAGCCGATGAAATCAATATAGAAGATGCTTCATGTGATAAAATTACAGCTACTCAAACATTAGAATATATCGAAGATATAGATACGTCCTTAAAAGAAATAAAAAGAATTTCTAAAACTAATTCTAAATTTGTTAACGTCTCAATTCTCTGGGACTATTTTAGATTTTATGGACCAGAAAAAGAAATTAATGATCTTATTCATGAGGCATTTAGAGCCCATTGTTTTCACCAAATGCTTCCACTTGATTTAAATGGTAAATTAAAAAAACTTGGGTATAAAAATATAAGTTCTCAAAATTTATCGTATTTAATTACAAATAGAGATAATAATTCACCAGCAATTTTTTATGAAACTATGTTAAGTAAGTTTGCTTTAAGCCAAGGTGTTTCAGAAGACAAAGTAGATGATTGGAAAAAACAATTAAATAATTCTGAAAAAGTAGGTAATTTCGGATTTACAAGTTTTCCAGTATTAACTGCAGCATATTTAGGTTAATTTAAAAAATGAAATTAAAAGTTTACTTATCAGGTGAAATTCATTCTAATTGGCGAGATGAGATTATAGATAAATGTAAATCTAAGAATTTAGAAATAGAATTTTCAAGCCCTACTACCAATCATGAATTATCAGATGATGTTGGTGTAAAAATACTTGGTGATGAAGAAAAAAAATTTTGGCACGATAACAAAGGAGCCAAAATAAATGCTATACGAACTAGAAATTCGATTGAAAAAGCAGATATAGTTGTAGTACGTTTTGGTGAGAAATATAAACAATGGAATGCTGCTTTTGATGCAGGGTATGCATCAGCCTTGAATAAATCTCTCATAATAATGCATAGTGATGAACATCAACATGCTTTAAAAGAAGTTGATGCAGCAGCTCATGCTATAACAAAAAATACCGATGAAGTTGTAAAAATTTTACAATATAGTTTACAAGGTAAAATATAAATTAATTATTTTCTTTTTCTGATAGTCTTCTTAAGCTCTCTTTTGACCAAGTTGTTTCTCGATCATACATGGCTTCATGGCAAATATCTTTGTTAATAATTTCAATCCAAGGATCTTTATCTTTCACAAAAATATGTGCTTGCGGTGTTATTGGTTGGTTGAGTGTAGCTGTTCTGATTGCAATTCGAGATTTTGCAACATTGTATTTACAATATAAATAAACACCACAATTATTACAAAAATATGCTCGATAACCTTTTCCACTGCCTGTAGGGAGCAGTGTAGATTCAACATTACCATTTAATTCAAAATCATCTTCAAAAATCATTGTATGTATAACAAAAGAAGAGCCTGTAGAAATTTTACAGTTATTACAATGACAAGCTTGAGTGAACAAAGGTTTATCTTTTATTTTATAATTTACTGAACCGCACGCGCATTTCCCGATAAGAGTCATTTCAACTAAACGTTATATTTTGGAATTTAAAAAGCAAGAATTAATTATTTACCAAATATGCCAAGCTTAACACTATAATCTACAGCTATACCGTAATCAGGATCATCATCACTATCAACTATCAATTGACCTGTTTTTCTTAAAAGGCTGTGGCAGTCCTTCGTAAGTCGTCTTAACTTTACTTGTTTGCCTAATTTTGAATATCTTTCTGCAATATCCTCAATTGCTTTTAAAGCAGATTGATCAATTACTTTTGAATTTGCAAAATCTATTATTACTAAATTAGGATCTTCGGCGGGCTTAAAAATATCTAAAAAACTATTAGTGGAACTAAAAAAAAGTGGTCCTTCAATTTCATATACCTTGGCGCCCTTTTCTGTTCTTGATTGTCTCTCAATTGCTCTAATTCTTGAAGCAGATTTCCACGCAAATACTAGTGCATTAATAATAACACCAGCAACTACAGCAACTGCTAAATCTTCTAATACAGTTATTAAAGTAACTAAAACAATTACCAATGCATCCGAACGAGGAACAACAAATAATAATTTTAGTGAATTCCAAGCAAATGTTCCGATTACGACCATAAACATAACCCCTACTAATGATGCAATAGGAATAAGTTCAATTAAATTTGAAGTATAAAGAATGAAAATTAGCAAAAAAATTGCTGCTGATATGCCAGCAATTCTTGTTCTACCTCCAGATTTTACATTTATCATTGATTGACCAATCATAGCGCAACCACCCATACCACCAAAAAAGCCTGTGATACCATTAGCAACACCTTGCGCTAAACATTCTTGTCTTGTCCCACCCTTTTTGTTTGTTATTTCTCCTACTAGATTAAGAGTTAGGAGACTTTCAATTAATCCAATAGCTGCCAAAATAATTGCATAAGGAAAAATAATGAAAAAAGTATCTAAATTAAGTGGAACTGTTGGAATAGAAAAATTGGGAAGCCCTCCTGCTACACTTGCTAAATCCCCTACTCTTGGAACAGGTAAATCTAAAAGTAAAACTAGAAAAGTAACAAGAAGAATTGCAGCTAATGTAGATGGTATAAATTTAGTAACCCTTGGTAAGTACCATATGATTAACATGGTTAAGAAAACTAATACTAAAGAATATGTAAGCACTTCCCCTGACATCCATGTAAATGT
Source organism: uncultured Alphaproteobacteria bacterium (assembly GCA_902553005.1). Lineage (GTDB taxonomy): Bacteria > Pseudomonadota > Alphaproteobacteria > HIMB59 > CACPNW01. The sequence continues at coordinate 21,300 of CACDIK010000014.1, forward strand.
TCCATCAAAGTTATATATTTGAAATTGATGTAATTGTGATAAACCAATTACTATAGCTAAACCGTTTACAAAACCTAACATTACTGGTTGAGGAACCATTCTCATAAATTTTCCTAATTTAAAAATTCCTGCAAGAAATTGTAAGATTCCCATAAGTATTACTGTGGCAAATAAATATTGAACTCCATGTTCCGATACTAATGATACCATAACAACAGCCAATGCTCCTGTTGCCCCCGAAATCATTCCAGGTCTCCCACCAAAAATTGCAGTTACTAATCCTACAATAAAAGCTGCGTACAAACCTGAAAGAGGTGCTACACCTGCTACAAAAGCGAATGCAATTGCCTCTGGAACAAGGGCGATTGCAACAGTTAATCCGGATAGAATTTCAATTTTAAACAGTGAAAAGGAAGCTCTGCCCTCTGGAATATATTCATCTTTGTTTAACCCAAGAGAATTTGCAAATTGATTAACTGTTGATTTTATCATTAAGGTCTATTTTATTTAAATAGGTAAATTAAGTTATAAGTAAACAAAATCTACCAAACAGATTTGTATATATTAAAGGCGTCAGATTCTTCAATTTTACGCGGATTATTAACTAATAATCTAGTTTGTTTCATTGCTTCAGTAGCCATCAATTGGCAAGCTTCCTCAGGAATTTCTAAATCTCTTAGCCTATAAGGTAATTTAAGTTCCTTAGACAAACTTTCTAAACTATCTATAAAATTATTACACACAATCTCATCGCTTTTGCTGTTATCTAAATCTTTAAATACAAATGGTGCAAGATTAGCGTAATTTTTTTTTGTTTCTTTATTTATGGAATTGAATTTCATAACACTTGGAAGAACTAAAGAGTTTGAAAGTCCATGAGATATATTAAATAGACCTCCTATGGGATATGCCAAAGCGTGTACTGCTGCGACTGGAGAATTTGCAAAAGCTTTACCTGCTAACATTGATCCAAATAGCATATTTGATCTTGCATTTATATTATGTCCCTCAAATACAGCAGTTTTAATTGATGATCCGAGAAACTTGAGTGCTTCTATAGATAACATTTTTGAAATAGGATTGTTGTTAGGATTTATAGAAGTGTAAGCTTCGATTGCATGAACCATAGCATCTATTCCAGTTGATGCAGTTATATTTGGAGGTAGATTAATAGTTAATGATGGATCTAAAATAGCAAGATCAGGTAAAATAAGTTTTGAAGAAACACCTTTTTTTTCTTTGTCATCCATCGTAATTATTGAAATTGGAGTAACTTCTGAACCAGTTCCTGCTGTTGTAGGAATTAGTACAAGTGGTATTCTTGGACCTTTTGCATTATTAACCCCCCATATCGTATCGATATTCTGATTAGACCCAAGAAGTAAAGATACAAGTTTTGCAACATCCATAGATGAACCGCCTCCAAAACCTAAGACTCCGGTTGATTTGAAATTTGCTGCTTCATTAAATGCTTTTAATAAAGTAGATTTTGAAGGATCAGACTCAACTTTATCAAATATATTTATATTTGAGTTTGATTGAAGTTTTTTAATTGTTTTATCGTACAATCCTAATTCTGTTAATCCTTCATCAGTTATTACAAAAATATTTTTTCCTAACAAATTTACAATTTGATCACTTGAATTAACTGCTGTTTCATTACCAAAAATCAATCTAGCTGTTGAATGAAAGTTAAACATTTATCTATGGTCGGGGAGAAAGGATTCGAACCTTCGACCCCCTGGTCCCAAACCAGGTGCGCTACCAGGCTGCGCTACTCCCCGAAAAAATTTGTTATATTCATAAATAACCTAAAAACAATCTTTTATGTTTGTTTTATAAAATAATATTTATTATAATTAAATTTGGGGTGCTTAAATGCTGAGATTTATACCCTTTTAACCTGA
>CACDIK010000015.1 GCA_902553005.1 uncultured Alphaproteobacteria bacterium
CAAAAGATAAACTGAAATATACAGTGGATTGCCTTTTACATCTGGTCCCATTTAAAGTTCCTCTATTGCCTTACCTAGACTTTCATAATCACTAAATACATTCAAAGCACCATTGTCAAATAATTCATTTTTCTCTCTATTTGAATGCCAATGTTTTCCTGCAGTAAGACCAAATACTCTTACTTTTGCTGCAGTAGCTGCTTTAACACCTACCCCACTATCTTCAATAATGACTGTTTCTTCTCTATCAAGTGAATTATCATTTAAAACCTTTAAGTATATATCTGGATCAGGTTTTGGTCTTTGGACCATATCAAATGAGTAAACCTGATCACTTAAAAATGTTTTATCTAAACCAACAATTTTCAAACCATCCAGAATTCTGTCTTTATTACTATTAGATCCAATGTAGTGATTTCTATCTGATTTACTAATATAATCTTTTGCTCCTTCAACTAATTTTAAATCCTTTGCATAGACCTCTGAAACAATCTCATATATTTCATTTGTAAATTTTTTTTTATTTTCAATATTATATTTTGCAGATAATAAATTTATTACTTCAACGGTTTTATTTCCAGCATATTTATAAAATTGTTCCTCTTTAAAAGAATGACCAAATTTTTTAAAATATTTTGAAAATGCTTTAGAGACCAAAACTTCACTATCAACTATTACACCATCAAAATCAAAAATTATATTTTTAATCATTTTTTTATATTTCTGTCTTTTTATATTCTGATTTATCTAACCAGTCAGGGTTAATCTCGATACCCCAACCAGGAGTATCTTCGATTTTAACCATTCCGTTAGATATTTTAAAAGGATCGCCTAAAAATAAATTCTGTTGCCAAGGATAATAATCTTTACCCTCAATCGAAAATTCAAGATAGGGCCCTGAGTTATTTATTGCTTTTAAAAAATGCATTGTACAAATTGTAACTAAAGATAAATTAGCAGTATGTGGAGTACAGATAAAACCACCTTCTTCAATAATTTTAGCTACTTTTAAAGCTTTGGTCAACCCTCCCATATACATAACATCAGGCTGGAAAATATTTACAATTTTTCTGTTAACCATATCTCTCCAAATTCTAAGGTCACAATCCTGCTCACCCCCAGTAACATCTATCTTTAAACTATCAGTAACTTTTTTAGTTTCTTCTGGCTTCCAGTAAGGACAAGGTTCCTCAAAATGAGTAACATTATTATCTTCTAAAAGTTTACCAATTTCTATTGCTTGGATAGAACTATAACAACTATTTGCATCGACCATTTTAATTACACTTTTATCTAAAGTCGAATTTATTGTTTTGACTATACTTGGTGTTCTTCCTTCCCATTCATCAACTCCTCTTCCACATTCAGAACCAACTCTAAATTTAAATGCATTAACACCTTTTTCATCAAAGAGTTTTTTAAATCTATTTGCTTCATCATCTGGTGTAATATCCCTTTTCATTGATGATCCATAAATTCTTAAATTTCCTGGTGATCCTCCTATCAATGAAACTACCGGCTTACCTTCGATTTTACCTTTCAAATCCCATAATGCTGTATCTAAACCAGCAATTGCACGTAAAAGATATGATCCTGGAAATTTATGTTCTCTTTCAAAGATAAAATCTTCTAAATCATCAAAATCAAAATATTCTTTTCCTAAAACCCAGGGTGCTACTTGTTTATGAAAGATTTTAGCCGTGATATCTGCATGATAAGTTGACATTTGACCATAACCAATTGAACCATCCTCAACTGTAATTTTTACAAAACTTACATATGGTTTTGTGAATGTTTCGAGTTTAACTATTTTCATAAATTAAATCTTATTTAAATCCTCAATAATAAATTTACTTCCAAGATTGGCAAGCATCATTACTGGCGCGTTTATATTGCCAGAAGTAATATTTGGAAAAACAGATGCATCAGCAATCCAAAGATTCTCCATTCCATGAACTTTTAATCTTTCAGAAACAACTCCCTTTTTAGGATCTTCATCCATTTTACAAGTACCACAAGGATGATATATAGAAACTGCATTAGATTTAAAGTGATCAATCATTTCTTCTTCAGTAGCATTTAAAAGATCGTGTGTAACACTTTCATTTCTTATTTTTTTTATACTATTTGTATTCGCCAAAACTTTAGAAAAATTAATGGCACATTTAACATCATATATATCTTCTTCATGCGATAGAAAATTTGGGTCAATCACTGGTGCATCTTCAAAATTAGGAGAGTTCAATGCAACTCTACCCAAACTTTTTGGTCGACAAGAATTATAACCAATAATAAAACCATCAAATTTGTCTGTTTTTAGAAGAGGTCTTTTATTTCTATGAGTGATAGAATAAGTTAATGGATTAAAATAAATCTGTAAGTTGGGATAGTGATGTTTTGAATGCCAATTTACATATCCCCCAGACTGATTAATACTTAGTGATAATGGTCCTTTCCTATTATAAATATATTTTAACACAGAAGTAATTCTGCCTGGCCAAGTTCCTAACGATTTATTTAGTGAATGATGATGAGTTTTAAATAAATAATCTAACCCAAGATGATCCTGAAGATTTCTTCCAACATTAGAATTATGAATTATTATTTCTTTATCAAATTTTTTTAAATGGTCTTTGTCACCAATACCAGAATGCATTAACAAGTAAGGTGTCATTATTGAACCAGAACATAATATTGCTCCATGAGATAGGTGTATTATTTGTTCTATTGATTTATTTTGAATTTTAATACCAGTAATTTTTTTATCTTTAATTATTAAATTTTTAACTTGAGTATTGTTTAATATAGTTAGTCTAGGATTTTTTAATACAGGCCTTAAAAAAACTTTTGATGATGAATGTCTAGTACCGTTGTAAGTATTAATATTATAATGACCTACTTGATTTTCGATTGATGTAGTTAAATTTGTATTTTTTTTAATACCAATTTCATTACTAGCATTAAAAAAATATTCTAAAATTGGATGATGATGCTTACTTACATTATTTACTGGAATCTTTTCTTTTGTAAGAAATTCTTTATCATCATTTATTTGTTGTTCCATAGAACTGTATATTTTTTTTATATTTTCAAAACTCCATTCCTTGTTTCTACCCCAATTCTCATAATCTGTTTTTAATCCTCTTGCATAGACCATTGCATTAATTGATCCAGAGCCACCTAAAACTTTACCTCTAGGATAATATATTTGCCTTTTGAATAAATTATCTTGTTTTTCTGAATAGAAGTTCCAATTAATTTTTTTATTATAAAATGTCATTCCATAACCAAGAGGAACATCAATGATAGGATTGTTATCTTTAGGCCCAGCTTCAATAAGGGCTATATTAAAATTAGTTTTACTCAGAAGTTTATTTGCTATTATACTTCCTGCAGAACCTGCGCCAATAATTGCTATATCAATATTATTCAAATTAGAATGTTTGTGTTACTTTAGTTAAATATCTTGGATTGTCTGGGTCTAATCCTTTTTCAAATGAGTAATTAATTATCCATGGATAAAATTTTGATAGTACTATTATTGGATCTAACTCTATCATTTCACTAGTGTTATATTTTAATTTTGTATTCGAGTTTTCATCATAGGTAATTTCATAGTGAAGATTAGTTAGTGAAATAATTTGAGTAGAATCTTTTGCTACTTTCATCCCACTTTTATCTCTAAGCGATATAGTAAATAACTTGAATGAGTTTTCTATAAGGCTTTTCGGTCCATGCATTACCTCAGCACTACTGAAAGGTTCTATCATTTCTTGACATAACTCTTTAAACTTTAGAGATATTTCATTAGAAATTGCATATCCAACACCCCTACTAATTATATATCCATTACTTATCGTTTTATCTAATATATTTGGACTCCATTGATTTTGATTATCTAAAATTAAATGATCGCTTAGCTTTTCAATTTGCTTATTAATGTCTTTTTTATTAAGAGTATTAAAAATAAGCTTTAAAATTATCAATAAAGACAAAACAAAAGTTTTTGTTGCTGCAACACTTTTTTCTTCTCCCGCATTTATATCAAAAAAATAATTGGATGTTTTTATAATGGGGCTATTTAAATTATTACTTATTAATATGCTCTTTGCTCCCATTTTTTGTACCATTTTATGACATTCGACTAAATCTTCACTTTTTCCAGATTGAGAAATAATGAAAACTAATGCTCTTGAAAAATCAAATTTTGATTCCTCTAAAGTTATTATAGATGGAGGCATGCTATATGTTGGTAAACCAAGATATTTTGCAAACATATAAGACAAATAAAGAGCTGCACAATCTGAAGTACCTCTTGCCACAGTAACAACATAATCAATTTTTTTTTCTGATATTAAATTTGATATTTCTTGGTAATTATTTTTATCATTCAAGATAAAATGATTAATTTTATTTGGAATTGAGAGTGCTTCGGATAAAACTTGAGAACTAGACATTAATTTTTTTTCCTCTTAGATAAACTTCTTTTAGGTTAAATTCTTTATCTAAAATAAGAAAATTACTTAAAAAATTTTTTTGAATTATACCAACATTATCTAGATTCAAATATTTAGAAGCATTATAACTAGTTAAAGCAACTGCTTCTTCTAATGAAAAATCCATAGATATTAAATTTTTAAAAGTTTGATCCATTGTAACAATACTTCCGGCTAAAGTAGCATCAGACTTAATTTTTACTGAATTATTTTCTTTTTTTATATTATTTTTTGCAAAAATATATTCTCCATCATTCAGTCCACTTGCGTTAATAGAATCTGTTATTGTATACAAACCAGGAATACATTTTGTTGCAATTTTTATTGCTTCTTTACTAACATGAATATTATCGCAAATTATCTCAGCATATTTTCCTTTTAAAAGAGCGGCTGATAAAACTCCTGGGGATCTATGATCATTACCAGACATAGCATTATACAAATGTGTAAAACCAATTTCATGATCTTTCATAATTTTTTCACAGCAGTCAAAGTCTGCCAAAGTGTGACCAAATTGAATCTTAATATTTAACTCCACTAAATCATTTATAAATTCTTTCATTCCATCAATTTCTGGAGCTAAAGTAATGATTTTTACATCAGAAATTTCAAGAATTTTTTTTATAAAATCTAAAGATGGTTTCTCAGTTAAATTTGGTTGAGCACCAAGTTTATTAGGATTTATAAAAGGTCCCTCTAAATGAACTCCAAGGATATTATTACCATTATCTCTCTTTATTTCCTTAAATCCTTTTAACGCTGAAATAGTATTTTCTAAGGTATTAGTCCAAGTAGTTGGCATTATTGAAGTTGTCCCATGCCGTAAATGATATTTTGACATTTCTATAATTGATTGTGAGCCCTCCATTACATCAAAACCATTACCACCATGACAATGGAGATCAACAAATCCAGGAATTATAATATTATCATAATCTCTAGAGTCTTTTATTTTCAAATCGATAATTTTTTCGTTGAAATATACATCTCCAACATAGGAAGAGTTATGATTTATAATTTTCCCACTAATTTTATTTTGATCAGTCATCTAACTTTAATATCTTATATAGCAATTTCGTAATTTTTAAAAAAATTTAAAAAATTATAAATGAGGATTAATCTTACTAAATTTTTTCTCTAATATATCATTATTTTTTTTAGCATTTGGCATATTTACACTGATGTAAAATGGGAATAATTTTTCATTTTTTAAGATATTTGCAACTTCAATTAAAATTGAATTTAAAATAAAAGATCCGGTAATTGTTGAAGCTGGCCCAACCATATTATTTTTTACATTTATAATCGCATCACCAGGTGGAATCTTATTATCAATAAATATATCTGTTATTTCAAATAATCTTTTATTTAATTTAGATAAGGGAGCTTGTTTAGAAAATTTAATAGATGTAATTGAAATAGTTTTTATTTTTTTTTTCTTTGCAATTAAAGCTGCTTCAACTGGTGCATGATTAACACCAGAATTAGATACAATCATTAATACATCTTTGCTGGTAATTTTATATTTAGCGAGAGCTTTTTTTGCAATATTTGGAGTTCTTTCTAGAGCAGTGGCTTTTCTTGCTCCTTTTTTAAAACTGAGATCATCATCTCTTATTGGGCATGCTGCAGCAAAACCTCCTGCTCTGTGAAATGATTCTTCTCCAAGCAATCTAGAATGTCCAGTTCCAAAAATATATAACTGCCCACCTTTTTTATATGATTTACTAATTAACTTAGCACACTCCAAGAATTTTTTTTCTTCTTCTTTTATTATTTTCTTTAAAATTGAATTAATTTTTGAGAAATATGATCTTGTTAATTTACTCATTTGAATTTTTTATTAGAAGCTAGGGCAAATATTGCCCTAGCAATAATAATATGATTATTTGTATTCTTCTAACTCTTCAGCTGCTTCTGCAACTAAATCAGCAGGATCACCTTCACCAAGAATTGCTCCTTGGATCATGTTATTCATAACTGATTGAAAAGCTTTATAGTCAACAAGTAAAGGTTCTGGTCCACCATCCCCTATTGCATCTATAAACATCATCCAATAATCATCATTGTATGGTTCTTCACTTCCTATAACATCATATTGCATAATTGGAGTTAAGCCCCATTCAGTATCTAGTTTATACTGCCATTCTGGAGATGTAACCATAGCCGCAAACTTATTTGCCATTTCCTCATTTCCAGTATTATTAAATACAGCAATACTATCAGTGATTAATAGAGTTCCTTGTTTACCTTGTGGTCCAGCAGGAATCCTAACAGTTTTCATATTAAGATCTTCATTATGAGTACCTCGACCCCATGGTCCATCAATATACATTGCAATTTTTTTATCATTAAGTAGGTCTCTTAATTGTGATCTCTCATATGCTAACGGACCCTCTTGAGCTACATTTGCTAATTTTCCATAAAATGCTAGAGCCTCAACTGTGTTTGAACTATTCAAAGTAATAGTATTTGTATCAGGATCAATTACTTGACCGCCATTACTATACAAATAATTTAAAAACTGATGCATAGTGTTATCAAAATCTTTACCAGTTAGACCTATTCCAGCAACACCAGGCACATTATTAGTTACAGCTTCTGCCATTGAGTATAATTCATCCCATGTTTCAGGACCCTCACATGCAACACCAGCTTCTTCTAATAAATCACAATTCATAAATAGAGCTTTAGTAGAAAATGCTCTTGGATATCCCCATACTTTACCTAAATGTGAAACAGTGTTTAAAATACCTGGTTGATACATATTAATCTGTGATTGTGGAATATCAACATTAATTATATGACCATTTTCTGCAAGGCCCTTTAAAGTTCTTGAACCAACATATGCTAAGTCAACTGGATCACCAGCAATAGCTAAATTTATAACTTTATCCTGACATGTTCCCCATGGAACTGCTTCCCATTTTATAGTAACACCTGGGTTAGCACTTTCAAATTCAGCTGCTACATCCATATCTGCTTGTCTGATTTCTCCGCCACATAGAATGCCATGTAATTCTTGTGAGTTTGCACTGAAACCATAAGACAGAAAAAATATGAAAGAAGCAATTGAAGTAATTTTTAGAAATTTCATAATTCCTCCGTAAATATAAAAGACCGTAGCATTATTAGATAGGCGCAAGCAAGAGTGTTTTTGCAAAATTTACTAGTTTTTTACAGCTCCAGCAGTTAATCCTTCAACAATATATTTTTGGAGGAACACAAATACTATTAACACAGGGAATACTCCAACTATTGATGCTGCCATCATTTCGTTCCATTTTACAGATTGATATCCTATAAACTCAGTTAATCCTGAAACTATTGGCATATATTCTCTTATTGAATTGAATGTAATGGCAAAAAGAAATTGTTGAGCGTAGGCTTGAATAAATGCGTATATGGCAGTAACAACTATTCCGGGAGTACTTAAGGGCGCAATAATTTTTGTAAGAATATCTATTCTTGAAGCTCCATCAACATAAGCAGCCTCTTCTAACTCAACAGGTATTTTTTCAAAATATGCTTTTAGCAACCAAATTGAAGTAGGAATACAAAAAGCAATACCAGGTACAATCATTGCAAAATAAGTATTTAATAAATCAAAAGTTCTTAATAATTTAAATAATGGAATTAAAAGTACAGCTCCAGAAAACATATTAACAGCAAGTAGAACCCAAAGACTTCCCTGCTTAAAAGGAAAGTTAAATCTTGCATATGAATAAGCTGCTGGAACTACAAATAAGAGTGTAAAAAAAGTAACTGTTACTGCCATAAAAAAGCTATTAAAAATATATCTTCCTAAAAGAGGAACGGTATTCCACATTTCTCTATATGCCCAAAAAGATAAGTCATCAGAATAGAATTGATAAGGTGATCTAAATAAATGTTTTAATGGTCTTAGTGAAGCATAAAACATTTCAATAAATGGAAGTAATATAAAAATAAAAAATATGACAATGCAAAAATACATAAATATTTTTAATGGCAAACTATATTTATCCATGAGATACCTTTTTATTTATTCTTGATAGCAAATAGAAATAAAAAATTGCAAAAGTAGTGATCATTAAGACTATCATTACTGCTCTAGCTGAACCTCTTCCAAATTTGTAATTCCCTAAAGCCATCTTGTAGGTGTCAATGATTAATGTTGTTGTAGCACCTCTAGGTCCGCCTTCAGTCATAATAAAAATAATATCGAATGAGACAAAAGTTGAAACTGCTGAGATTAGAGACATCGAAATTATGACTGGCGTTATTTGAGGAAGTGTTATGTGGTAAAAACGTCTAAATCTTCCTGCTCCATCACAGTACGCAGCTTCATAAAGATCTTTTGGTACTGCTTGCATTCCTGCTAAAAAAAATAAAGTTACGAAAGGAGTACCTACCCAAACATCTGTAACCATTGTAGCAATAAAAGCACTTTGTTTGTAAGCTAAAAAACTAAATGGGCCATCTAGTATGCCAAGCCTAATACCTATTCCTGATAAAATTCCAAAATGACCATTATATACCCACATCCATCCAAGTGCACCAATAGCAATTGGAACTACCCATGGAGGTAAAACTAAAATTCTAAAAATTGTTCTTCCTCTTAAACTAGCATTGAGCAATACAGCACCAATCATTCCAAGAATTAATTTTAATAAAACTGAAAAAAACGTCCAAACAAAAGTTCTTATTGCTATTTTACTAAATTTAGAACTAGCTAATAGTTTTTCATAATTTTCAAAACCAACATAATCCTCTCCAGCAATACTAGCGTTTGTAAATGACAGCCTAAATGTTTCAAAGAGAGGCCATCCTACAATACATAAAAGATAAATAACTGCGGGTGCTATTAATACATATGCTAAAAATGTTGGTGAATTAAAAGATACAAGCTTAGATGTGTTTTTCATTTATTTAATAAGTTGTCTAATTCATTCCATGTGCTAGTCAAATCAATAATTGAATTAGTTTTAATTGATTCATCTAATTTCATAGCAACAATACCAGCCTCCATACACTCAACTACTCCAACAGGTAAATTAAAATTATCACTAATTAAATGTGAGTTAATATCTTTTGCCATCATGCTGTCTGCACCATAATGTCCTTTAATTTCTTGACCAAATGCTGATCCATAATTTTCATCTAAAATTAAATTATTATTTTCATCATGTGCCTTTAAAAATCCTCTTACAAAATCTCCCTCTATCATTCCTTTAGAGCCCATAATTGCAAATCTTCTATATTCATCAGGAACTTTCATATTTGTATGAAAACATAAAACTGCTTTGTTTTCATACTCAATTATTGCAACTTGATGATCAACAATATCAGCATCACTATCAAATACATTAGTTTTCGACTCCCAACCTCTTAATCTATCTTTAGTATATTGTTCATGAGAACCTTCTGGAAGATTATCTGGTATAAAAGATCTTCTAGAACCAAAACTAGCAACTTTAATAGGTCTACTCTTCGTAATCATTGAATAGAAGTCAATGTCATGGCAACATTTTTCCAGCATAAAGCCTCCCGAGTATTTTTGTTTTCTTCTCCAATTTCGCATAAAAAAAGCACCATGCGAGGGCACAATATGTTCTGAAGCTTCAATCGATATTATATTTCCAATAGCATTTTGATCTAATAATTTTCTTACAGATCTTGCTTGTTGCGAATATCTAAGAACTAAACCAACAATAATTCTTTCTTTGCCATATTCTTTTATTAATTTTGCTAATTCAAAAGTTTCTTGTTCATTTATTACTATTGGTTTTTCGGCAAAAATTTGTAATCCAGCTTTTAGTCCAATTTTAATATGATCTAAATGTAAATGATTAGGAGACCCAATCATTAACATATCTAGTTTCTCTCGATCCAACATTTCGTTTAAACTTGAATATGATTTATTTGGAAAAAAATTATTTTTCTCAGCAAAATCTTTACCTATTGGCTGAGGATCTACATAAGCAACCATTTTAAAATTTGGATTAACTTTTGAAAATTCATTATAAACACCTGCTGTCCTACTCCCAAAACCGACTGCACCTATTTTCATATTTATTTTACTTTAACATTAAAAATTGTGATATCGCCAGCCTAATTTTTTTAAAAAATCCATAGAATTTAGAAGGGCTGAACGAAATTCTATCCATTTTCTCGAAATTTTTCCTTTCCATGCAACTTCTGATAAAGTTGCTAATCTTGGGTTGATCATTTGATCAAAAAATTTTTTATCTGTAATTGTCTCTGACCACAGTTGACCTTGTAATCCTTTTATCAATTCTGATTTATTTATATCTTTTATTGGGTCCCATTCATAAATATCTTTTACTTCTATAGTTGCAGCCCAGCAAATACCTCTTTCTTCAGTTGAACTATTATAAGCCATATCAAAATATGTTTTTTGACCGGGACAAAGTATTGTTTCAAATCCCTTATTTGTAGTTTCTTTTGCAACATCTGAATGCTCCCATGAAAAGATCAAACATGATTTATCAATTTTTCCAGCACTTCCACCCACACCATGATTGATATGAGGAGACACTGCCGCCTCATTCCATGCAGCTGTTCTTTTATTTTTTGATTTTAGAAAATCTATTAAAAAATTCATATAGTAATCTTGATATTCTTCTGGTGATTTAATATTATTTTCTTTCATAAACTCGATAATTGCTGGAGAACCTTCCCACGCATTACTTGGTCTTTCATCAACGCCAACATGAATTACATCATATGAGAAAATTTCACTTACTTCATTCAACATATCTTTTAAAAAAGTTACAGTTTTTTCTAAGGAAGGATTGATTGTATTATTCTTATACGAACCAACATCTTCACTAACTATATTTGAAGACTGTTCTCTAAGTTCTGGCATGATTTCTAGTAATGCCCAAGAATGTGCTGGTAAATCAATTTCAGGCATAATCTCGATATTTAATTTTTTTGCATATATAATTAAATCTTTGATGTCTTCCTGTGAGTAATATCCGCCGTATTTATCATAACCACTTCCATACAATGGTGGTATTTTAAAATTATATCCTCTGTATCCTCCATTTAATGCTAGATCTGGATATTTTTTAACTTCAATTCTCCACGCTTCGTTATCTGTTAAATGCCAGTGAAATCTATTAAGCTTAAATAATGCCATGTAATTAAATAAACGTTTGATTTCATCAATAGTATAGAATTGTCTTGCACAATCGAGATGCATTCCTCTCCATTGATATTTTGGATTATCGTGTATTGTACAAATTGGAAGCTTTGTTTGATAGAAATTAATTAAATGAACTAAAGATATAAGACCATATAGCTTTCCACCATAAGTATTGTATTTAATCTCAACATTATCTTCTATTATCTGAATAAAATATTGATCGTTTAATAACTGGTCATCTTTTTTAAAGAAAATTGGAATTCCTTTTTCAGAAGTAAAATTAATATCCAATTTTGAAATAATATTTTGCAAATTAGAAATAATTTCAATTTCAGTATTTAAATTAAATGTTTTATTTTCAATTATTATAAATTTATTTTGTAAATGAATTTTTTCTGGCTCAGGAATAATAGGTATAAAATTTTTTGTTTTTAAATCTTCATAAGTTTTCTTTTTAATTGGTTTTTCAAAAATCAAATCTGAAACATTTATATTTAATTTACTATTGTTCAATTTATCAATAATGAAAATACCTTCAGGACCACACGAAAGGTTGAAGTTACCAATTTTAGGAATTTGTAAATCTAATAAAATTGTATTTTTTTTTATGGATAATTCGTAATAACGTCCAATTTGCTTAGTTATTTCACCTCCTGATATAGATTTTATTGAGTAAACTAATGAGAAACATAATTTTAAATTTGAATCTACTAATTTATCATCAAGAATAATTTTTAATTTATTTTCATTTGTAAAAGATATGTTAATTTGATTATTCATAACTAGTAATTATATGAGTTTTAAAGATATATTTAATATAGACGCAGAAGTAAAGGAAAGTGCTCATGCAAGAGTAAATTTAATTGGTGAACATACCGATTATACTGGTGGATATGTCATGCCTACACTTTTGTCTTTTAAAAATACCATTGAGATATCTAAAAATAATTCTAATGAATTCACAGTTTATTCTCATCATTTTAAAGAAAAAAAAACATTCAATGATTTCAAAAAATCAAGCAGCAATGAGTGGGTTGATTATATAAAAGGTTGTTTGTATATTTTTTTTGATGAAAATAAGATTTCATCTAGATATTTAAACATTTATATTTCATCTGATATACCTTTAGAAAGAGGTATTTCATCATCTTCAGCATTGTGTGTTGCTATGCTAAAAGCACTTAGTACTTTTTTTGAAACAAAAATCAAAGATCCAGAAATTGCAAAATTAGCAAAGAAAGTAGAATTCAACTATATAGGTGTTTCTGGTGGAATAATGGATCAAATGGTCTCTTCGATTGGTATTCATGGTAAAGCATTTTTTATGAATTGTAAGAATTTAGAATACGAACTTATTAATTTTCCAGAAAATTGGAAATTTTGTTTGATTGACTCTGAAGTACAACGAAATTTAAGAGATAGCTCTTATAATGAAAGATTTGCTGAACTCCAAGAAGCTGAAAAAAAACTTGGTATAGAATTTTTAGGTGGATTTAAAAAAGAAAATTTTCAATCAGATAAATTTGACAATAATACTATTGCAAAAAGAGCAAAGCATGTAGTTTTTGAAAATGATAGAGTGATTAATGCAAAAAAAAATTTAATAGAAAATAATATTTACGAGTTTGGAAAATTAATGAATGAAAGTCACGAATCATATTCTAAAGATTTTGAAGCATCTACTTTAGATGTTGATTTAATTATTAAAAGATCTGTTGAATGTGGTGCTTTAGGTGCTAGATTGACTGGTGGTGGATTTGGTGGTTTTACAGTTTCATTAATTGAAAGAAATAATTTTAGTAATTGGTATAGTAAAATATTAAATTTTTACCCAGCTGAAAAGATTTTCGAAGTCAATTAGGGTTTTAATAACCTTCTAAGCTTACCTTCAGTTACATCATGATCAATATAACATCCTTGTAGATGTCTAAAACCAGTATTTGGATCAAATTTAGTTCTTCCATGTAATAATCTCAAGTTATCAAACATTGCAATCATTCCTTTAGATAATCTAAATTTAATTTTGAAATCATCAGAATTACAAAGTTTGAACATATATTTTCTAGCCTTATAAAAAAGATCGAGATTATTTTCGTCTAATAATGGAACATAATCAAGTCTACCACTAAAACGAATTTGTCTAAAATTATTGTTATGATCAAGTTCAATTAATTTTGCTTCATCAACTAGAATAGTATCAATATCTGTAAACCTAAAAGTAACATTAGTATTAGTTAATACTTTATAGAATTCAGGTTGATTGTGTTTTAAAAAATTTGCAACGCTAAAACCATCTACTAAACTTGAATCTCCTCCTGTAGATTCATTAGCAATACAATGAAGTAATTGAATTCCAGGAACAGGTTTTCTATATGGGTTATCTGAATGCGATGTTAACTCTAATGTAGTATAAGCAAGATCATTTGGATTTGGTTTTGAAACAACGTTAAATAATTTTCCAAAATTTGTTGCTCGGACTGGGCCTAATTTTTCAGCAAAATTTATAACTTCATTTTCTTCGTCTTTTGTATTTTCGATTATTACATAACCATATTGATAAAATACATTAAGCATATTGATAAGTTCTTTTTTATTCTCAAAGATTTTATTATTATCAAAAATTTCTAAATTTTGTTCACTGACATTCCATATTTTTTTTTCAGGTATAACATCAATATTATTAATTTCATTATAAAGATCATCGATATTAAAAGATCCTTTTGCTCCATCACTAAATTCAACATTTAATATATTTTCGTTAACATTATGAGAATTTATAAATAGATTATCATCTAAAAGGCTTGGTTCATATAAACGTTGTAGATTATTTTGGTCTACAAATTCAGTCCCATTTAATCTTTCACGAAGCCAAATACTATGAAGTTTAAAATCTGATAATTTTCCTTCATTAATAGAAATTATTTTTTTTCCCATTTTTAGTTTATTAATTAATATTTAAATTTATGTAAATTATAAATTAAAGTTAAAAATTAAAAAATGGTTGAGAAATAAATGATTATTATTCTCCTAATAGAGAATCATCCAAAACTCTAGTTTCATAGGCTGAATAAGAATGCCAGCCATGTACTGTTTGATCATAATCAATTACGCTACCTGTCATTAATCCAGATTCTTCTGAGCACATAAAAGCTAATCCTTTTGCTACATCAATAGGCTTAATCAATCTTTTAAATGGAACTTTTTTTTCTTCATCTTGCAGCCAATTAGGATTTTTTTTGTGAACTCTTGTCTGAACATCATGTTCAGCGGGAGTATCTGTCCATCCAATATTTAAGGCGTTTACTCTTATTTGATAACTGGCTACAGAATTTGCAATGTTCTTTGTCATTGTAGCTAAAGCAGCTTTTGACCCACTATAAGCAACAATAAATGGCATACCACTATACATTGCCATAGATAATACATTTGCAATTGTTCCTTTATTCTTATCTCTAATCATTATTTTAATTGTCTCTTGCATTAATATGAAAGGTGCACGGGTATTAATATTATAATTATTTTCATAATTTTCTAGAGTAGCACTTAGAATTGTTCCTCTTTCTGTATATCCGGCAACATTAATTAAAGAATTTATCGTTCCAAATTTTTTATCGGTCTCCGAAACAATTTTTTTGCAATCATCAACATTTTTTAGATCTGCTTTTATATACAAACACTCAGTGCCTAATTTTTCAATCTGATTTTTAACTTCAAGACCTTTATTTTCTTGTCTCCCACAAATTGTAATTGCTTTAGCACCTCTGTTAGCTAATAATCTCGCTGTTTCAGCACCACTACCTTGTGTACTCCCTGTAACTATAATGACCTTATCTTTAAATTGCTCATTCATAAAATTTATCTATAACTAAAATTTTGGTTTTACAACTTTATTTGATTTTACTGATTTAGTAGCTGAATTAGCGAGAATTAAAGCATTCTTTCCATCCTCAAAAGTGACTGATGTATTTTTTTTATTTTTTATTGATTTAATAAATTGATCTAATTGTATTTGATAAGCATCTTTATATCTTTCGATAAAAAAATTTTTAATAGGTTTTTTTGCAAAGGATAAATTTTGATTATAGTAATTGATATCATTATTAGGAACATTATCAGAAATTAACATTCCATTACTTCCAAATACTTCGAGTCTTTGATCATAACCATATACAGCTCTTCTTGAATTATTTATATGAACTAAAACCCCTTTTTTTGATTTCAAAAAACACATAGTTGTATCATAATCATTGGTAACCTTAAAATCATTTGAGACATTTACAGAACCTTGTGCAAAAACTTCTACAATTGGATCATTATTAAGAATAAATCGTGCCAAATCAAAATCATGAATTGAACAATCTCTAAAAATTCCACCTGATTGTTTTAAATAATTAATACCAGGTGGAGAAGGATCCCTACTTGTGATTACAATCATTTCAATTTTACCAATCTTTCCTGATAGAACCTCACTTTGAACTTTACTATGATTAGGATCAAATCTACGATTAAAACCAATTTGAATAGTTGGTTTATATTTTTTAATTTTTTGCCAACATTTATTTACTTTATTAATATCTAAATCAATTGGCTTTTCACATAATATAGCTTTATTGCATTCTGCTCCTAGAGAGATATAATCTGTATGAGTTGGAGTGGCAGAAGCAATTAAAATAGCATTTATTTGATCTGAAGAAATTGCTTCCTTTGCAGTCTTTGCAACTTCACAACTATATTTTTTTGCAATTTTTTTAGCAGAGCTTGTATCGATATCATAAACATATTTAAGGTTTGCCTCAGGATGAGAATTTATGATTTGTGCATGCAATTTACCAATTCTTCCTGTTCCTAACAAGGCAAAATTAATCATTTTAGAGTTTTACCCACCGAGAATTCAAATTAGAAGATTTTTTTGCGGCATAAATAAATTTAATACCAGCAACACCATCATCAATCGTTGGGAAGGAATATTTTGAATTTTTATTGTGAATCTGATCAGCAAATTCTGAATAAATATTTGCAAAAGCTTCAAAAAAACCCTCTGGATGACCAGCAGCTATTCTTGAAGAGGATAGTGAAAAATTAGATACTAATTTACTTGCTCTTGTAATAACTTTCATTGGCTTATCTAGCTCTGTAAACTTTAGATTATTTGGATCGTCCTGTAACCACTCTATTGAACCTTTTGTTCCATAAACTCTTATTTTTAAACCATTTTCTCCACCAGTTGCAGCAGACGATACCCAGATTATACCTCTTGCCTTATTGCGCATTCTTAATAAAACAAAAGCATTATCATCTACTGAAATTTCTGAAGATAATGAATTTACTTCTGCTGAAATTTCATTTGCTTCTAATCCAGTCACATATCTCAACAAATGATACGCATGAGTTCCAATTTCAGATAATATCATTGAGGGTCCAGATTGTTTTTTATCTAGTCTCCATTTTAATGTTGCTTTTTCATCTTTCTTTTTTACACCGACTGTATAACCTTGGGGGTATTCAACATTTATTAAATTGATTTTTCCTAATTTATGATTTGAAATAATATTTTTTGCTTCTCTTAGCATTGGGTAGCTTGAATAATTGTGTGTTAATGCAAATACAATTTTATTTTTTAAAATTATTTTTTTTAATTTAACAGCATCCTCAACTGTTGCAGTTAAAGGCTTGTCACAAATAATATGTATACCTTTTTCAATAAATTCTTTTGCTATCTTATAATGATCACCCGATGGGGTCATAATTCCAAGAGCTTGAATGCCATCATTTCTTTTTGCTTCAGCTGCAGCCATAGACTTATAATCGTTGTAACAACGATCATTAATTAATCCTAATGATGAACCAAAAGATTTAGATTTTTTTTTATCTTTTGAAAATATTCCAGCAACAAATTCAAATTTATTATCAAATCTTGCTGATAGCCTATGTGTGTATCCAATAAATGAATTAGGACCTCCACCAATAAAACCAATTCGGATTTTGCTTTTATTATTTAAAGTATCATTTCTGAGTAAGTCTAATCTACCAAAAGCAATTTTGGATTTTTTTTTCATCAATTAACTATGCCACCATCAATTACATAATTCTGTGCAGTACAACCAGAGCTTTGATCAGATGCAAAAAACAAAACTGGTTTTGATATATCTTCAGGCATAAGCATTCTCTTAATACATTGTCTCTCAAGTTGGGTTTTTTCAATTTCTGGAGTAAGCCATAATTTTTTTTGCCTCTCCGTAATGATCCAGCCTGGAACAATACAATTTACTCTAATATTATAGATTCCTAAATCTCTTGCTAAAGTTCTTGTTAAACCCATAATGGCGGATTTTGCAGTGGTATATCCAGCCATACCGCCTTGGGAAATCATCCAAGAAAAACTACCTATATTTACAATGGAACCTTTACCTAAATCTTTCATATCTTTGTAGACAGCTTGAGTTGCAAAAAAATAATGTCTCAAATTAATATTCATTCTATCATCCCAATATTCAGGAGTGACACTATCTAGATCATGCCTCTCATCATTTGCTGCATTGTTTACTAGAATTGAAATTGGCCCAATTTCTTTTTTTACTTTTTCTAATGAACTTTTAAGTTGTTCTATATTTTTTAAATCACACTTTACAAATAAACTATCAATATCATATTTGTTTTTAATTTTTTTTGATAAGTCATTACCTAGATCATCATTTATATCTAAAAATGCAACTTTTGATTTTTGAGAAGCAAATTGTTCAACAATACTTTCCCCAATTCCTGAGGCACCCCCTGTAATAAGCACTACTCTATCTTTTAGTGATGGATAAGTTGCGATTTCGTCCATGATTATTTATGATATATATTAATCTAAATTATGTTTAACATAATCAAATTAAATGAAAAAGATAATATTGGAATTGCTCCAATGGATATTCCTGAGAATATTAATATAAATTATGGAATTAAATCTATAAATAATATTCCTTACGGCCATAAAATTTCTCTAAAAAAAATTAAAAGTGGTGATTTTATTTTTAAGTATGGTCAGATAATTGGAGTCTCTAATAAAAATATAGAACCTGGTGAACATGTCCATTCCCATAATATGGGATATAGTGAATTCAAAAGAGAATATATCCGTAAAGATATTAGAAATGATATTAATAAAAGTAAAAAAACAGAATACTTTAAAGGCTTTAAAAGAAATAATGGATCATCAGGAACTAGGAATTATATAGGTTTAATTAGTACAGTTAATTGTTCAGCAACAGTTGTAAAAAAAATATCAGATAAAATAAATAATTATTTAAAAGATAATAATTTTGAAAATATTGATGGAGCGGTTTGTTTAAAACATTCATCAGGTTGTGGCATGAATACCTCTGGATACGCTATGAGTGTGTTTAACAGAACTATTGAAGGTTTTAAAATTCATCCAAACTTTGGAAAAGTTTTTGTTATCGGACTAGGATGCGAATGTGCCCAAATAAGTTTGTATAATAATGATCAGGAAAAAAGAAATATT
>CACDIK010000016.1 GCA_902553005.1 uncultured Alphaproteobacteria bacterium
GAATTGTCATCACCTATATTTTTTACAACAAGTTTGACATAACTATCATTTATTGAGAATGATAATTGCCCGGCCATCATGAAAAGTACACCTATCGTCCCAACTGAAAATAAAATCTTGCTTTTCATAATAAAAAAAAATATTTAACTGATATGTTACAAAGAAATACTTCCAGCCATTTATATGGATTTACTGACTTGAAGTCATTAAATGAAAGAGGCCCTTTAGTTATTTCTTATGGAAAAGGAATATATGTTTACGATACTAAAGGTAGTAAATATCTAGATGGTAATTCTGGTCTATGGAATCAATGTGCCGGTTTTGACCATCCAGGATTAATTGAAGTTGCAAAAAAACAGTATGAAAAATTTGCAGGTTATCATTCTTTATTTGGAAGATTATCTGAAGAAACGTTGCAACTATCTGA
Source organism: uncultured Alphaproteobacteria bacterium (assembly GCA_902553005.1). GTDB lineage: Bacteria > Pseudomonadota > Alphaproteobacteria > HIMB59 > CACPNW01. Next base: position 428 of record CACDIK010000016.1, read on the forward strand.
AAAAATTATTGAAGTATCACCTTTTGATCAAGGTCGTGTATTCTTTTGTAATTCAGGATCTGAAGCTAATGACACCATGGTCAAAATGTTATGGATGTTAAATGCAAGAATTGGAAAGCCAAATAGACGAAAAATTATAACAAGAATTAATGGATATCACGGAGTTACTTTAGGAGCTTCTTCAATGACAGCCAAACCATACAATAAAGAGTTTGGATTACCATCAAAAGAATTCATTCACATTGAATGTCCTCATTATTGGAAATATGGATTAGAGAATGAAACGGAAGAGGAGTTTTCTCTTAGGATGGCCAAAAATTTAGAAAAAAAAATTATTAAAGAAGATCCTGAAACTATCGCAGGTTTTGTTGCAGAACCTGTTCAAGGTGCAGGTGGTTGTATACCACCTTCAAAATCATATTTTGATTTAGTTCAGCCTATATTAAAAAAATATAATATTCCTTTTATAGCAGATGAAGTAATTTGTGGATTTGGTAGAACTGGAAATTTATGGGGCTGTGATACATACAATATCAAACCCGATATCATTATTTCATCTAAATGTTTAACAGCTGGGTACTTTCCTATGGGAGCAGTTATAGTTAATAAAGAATTTTCAGATAAATTTGTTGAAGTATCAGAAGAAGCAGAGGAATTTCCACATGGTTTTACAGCTGGTGGTCATCCTGTTGGATGTGCCATCGCTTTGAAAGCAATAGATGTAATTATGAATGAAGGTTTATTGGATAATGTAAAATTGATGGAACCCTATTTTTTTGAAAGATTAAATGAATTTAATGATTATGAACACATTGGAGAAACTAGAGGTATAGGTCTTATGGCTGCATTAGAAATGGTAAAAAATAAAGATACAAAAGAGCCATTTGAAGGTCATCTTAACATGGGAGATAAAGTTGCTAATTTATCAATTGATAACGGATTAATTTGCAGACCTTTAGGGCCTGCAATTGTTTTGTGTCCTCAATTCATAATTACTAAAAATCAAATTGATGAAATATTTGATTCTCTTCATAAAACTATAAAGCAAGTTTTTAATTAAGTTTCGTATTTAACTATAAAACCTGAATATTTAACATTACTAATGATACTATTTGGAATAACTCCTTCAACTAGAGCTAGTGATGGCCCATCTTTAGCTTTTTCAGTAATAGATAGTATGCTTTGCATATCTCCTTGAATTATGGCCTCTACTTCATCTTTACTTTCTTTATTTTGAATATAGCCATTTAATCCCAGAGATATTGCTAAATCACTAAACCAATGTCTAAAGCCTACTCCCTGAACTTTTCCTTTAATAATAAGTCGATAGGTTTTTATTTCATTTGTATTCATTCAAGTATCAATATAAGTACTTTTTTTTATCATACAATCTTTCAATTCATTATATGAAAAAAAGTATAGTTTATTCTTCAATTCTTTTATTTTTTGCTGGAATTTTTTTTGTAACAAATGATGCAATAATAAATTATCTAACCCAAACAGATGTAAAATTTTATCATTTCATCTTTTATGGAATACCAATTTATTTATGTTTCCCCTTTTATTTATTTTTTAATGGAACTTTAAAAAAAAATATAAAATGCACTAATTATTTTCCACCTATTTTAAGAGGTTTTTTAAATATTCCTTTGCCTTTTATTGCCTTTATAACACTTGAACAAATTAAACTTCCAGAATTCACAACATTAAATATGACTGCTCCATTGATGGGAACAATATTTGCTATTTTTTTACTAAATGAAAAATTAAATTTTTTAACTTACATATCTTTGTTCATTGGTTTTTTAGGTGTGCTATTTGTTATACAGCCGGGATTTGAAAGCTTTAATATTTATTATCTAATTGTCCTTTTCGGGGTATTATTAATTACAATCACAACATTTATTGTAAATAAATATAATTATGTAACTACAAATATTGGGTATTTTCTTTATGGTGGTTTCTTTGTTCATTTTATTTCAATACCTTTATTTTTTATGTATCCATTAAAAGTAACTCTTTTTGAATTTATTTTAATTTCAACTGCTGCATTATTTATTAATTCAGCAATGTTTTTTGCAACTACTGCTTTTAAGATTGCGCAAAAACATTATGCATCAGTATTTAGTTTAGTTTACCTACAGGTTTTATGGTCATCGTTAGTTGGAATACTTATATTTAATGAATATATGAATTTATATGCTTATATTGGAGCAATATTTATAGTTTTAAGTGGAATTGTTTCATTACCTTCACAAATAAAACAATTAAAGGAAGCAAATTGATGTATAAAATCTTATTATTTTTATTTCTTTTCTTTTTTAGCTATAAATCTTTTTCTAACGAAGTTAAGATCTTAAATGAAACCGTTGGCAATGGTTTGGAAGTAAAAAATCATTCTAAATTATCTGTTCATTACATCGGTAGACTAGAGGATAATACTGTTTTTGATAGTTCATACGATAGGGGGAAATTTTTTGATTTTCAAATAGGGGTAAGGAAAGTAATCCTAGGTTGGGAAACAGGACTGCTTGGAATGAGAGAGGGTGGAAAAAGAACAATATTTATTCCTTACCAATTAGCTTATGGAGAAAGTGGCGCAGGAAATTTAATTTCACCAAAATCAAATCTTATTTTTGATATTGAAGTAATAAAAGTAATTCCACCTGGATATAAGGAAATAGATGGTTATCAATTAAAATTAGCGATGACAGATGATTTTAAAATTATAGATATTAGAAATGAGGATCAAGTAACTAATAAAAATAAAATCCCAGGAGCAATACAGATAACAGCATTTGATAAAAATGGTAATTTTTTTCCTGATTTTTTTGAAAAGTACAGAGAAAATGTTCAAATAGGTGAGAAAGTTATTTTTATAAGCCAAAAAGGAGAAGTATCTTCAATTTTAGCTAATGGATTTGTTGAGCAGCTTAATCAAGTAAATATTTATCATTTAAAGGGCGGAGTATCAGGTTTAGAAAAAATAAGTTTTGATTTTGAGTAAATTAAATATCTATTTTTTTATTATTTTCAGCTGCATAATTAATAATAAATTGCCATGCTGATCTACCAGTTCTATTACCTCTTTGTAAACTCCATTTAATTGCTTCTTTTTCAGTCTTATCATTAAAAGGAAGTTTAAATTTTTCACAATACTTAAAAATTATATTAACAAAATCATTTTGAGAAATATTATGAAAGCCAATCCATAGACCAAAACGATCACTTAAACTTATTTTTTCTTCAACACTTTCATCTGTATGAATAGCAGAAGACCTTTCATTTTCTATCATATCTCTTGGCATTAAATGTCTTCTATTAGATGTTACATAAAGAACAATATTTTTAGGCTGATTTTGTATACTTCCATCTAAAGAAGATTTAATTATTTTGTAATCGCTATCAATTTTTTCAAATGATAAATCATCAATAAAAATTATAAAATTATAATTTTTTAAATTTGCATATTTTTCATAAATAATTTCAATATCAAAAATATTATTTTTATTTAATTGTATTAATTTTAAATTATTATTTTTTTTATTTATTTCATTAAAAACTGATTTAATTAGTGAGCTTTTACCATTACCTCTTGATCCCCATAACAAGGCATTATTTGTAAAATTTCCTTGAGCAAAATTTTTCGTATTATCATAAATAGTTTTCTTTTGTCTTTCTATTCCAATTAAAAGATCAAGATCTATAAATCTAAAATGAGTCATTATTTTGAGGTTTTTTATTTTACTATCCCAAATAAATGCATTTCCTCTTGAGAGTGTAAGATTTGATAAAAAATTGCTTAAAAACATTGTAAATACTTTATTTGATTTTTCTTATTACACAGTATAATAAATCTCTCAAATTAAATCATCATAGGTACTATTATGGAAGCATTTGGAACATTTTTACCACTTATATTAATATTTGTAGTTTTTTATTTTTTATTAATTAGACCACAACAACGAAAAGTTAAACAGCACAAAGAAATGCTATCCAATCTCAAAAGAGGTGATAAAATAGTAACTTCCGGTGGAATTATCGGAACTATAAATAAAGTAGCTGATAATAGGGAATTAACCTTAGAAGTTGCTGAAAATGTTGAAATAAAAATTGCATCAGGAATGGTTGCAGATTTATATGCAATGCCAGAAGTTCAAAAAAAAGAACCACCAAAAGATGAGAATAAAAGTAAATCTGGCTTCTCTTTATTTTCTAGAAAAAAATAAATTTTTTTATTAATGAAAAATTATCCCTTCTGGAAATCATTTACAGTTGTTACATTAGTCTTATTAGGAATAATTTTTGCAATTCCTTCAATTATTTATGATGAAGATTCAGAAAACTGGTTTTTAAAAAATAAGATAAATTTAGGTTTAGACTTACAAGGTGGATCATATTTATTATTAGAAGTTCAACTAGACGTTTTGTATAAAGAAGAATTAGATAATTTTGTCGATAGTGTTCGTTTGATTTCTAGAGATCAAGCTGTAAAAATTGAAAAAATTGATATTCAAGAAAATGAGGTTGTTGTTTTTTTTGGTAATAAAGAGAAAATAAAAGATATTAAAAATAGTTTTTTTCAAATGTACAGAGGAGTTACTTTACAAATTAATAACAATAAACTCAGTATAAAGTTAAATGATGAATATAGAAAAATTATTCAAGACTCAGCAATTAAGCAATCACTTGAAATTGTTAGAAAAAGAATTGATGAATCTGGTACTAAAGAACCTCTAATTCAAAGATCTGGCAAAAAGAGAATACTTTTACAATTACCAGGAGTAAAAGATCCTGAAAGAATTAAAGATTTATTAGGTAAAACAGCCAAATTAACTTTTCACATCGTTGATAATGAGAATACATCTGCTCTTCAAAACAATTTAGCGCCTTTTGGAAAAATTATTGTTCCAGACATGTATGATGAAAATACAAAATATTTATTAGATAAAAGAGCAGTTGTTGGTGGAGAAAATTTAGTTGATGCCAAAGGTTCATTTGATCAAACAGAAGGTCATGCAGTGTCATTCCGTTTTGATACAGAAGGTGCACAAAAATTTGGTAAAGTTACAACAAACAATATTGGTAAAAATCTTGCCGTTGTATTAGATGGTGTTGTCATTACAGCTCCAAGAATTAGCAGTGCTATTACGGGAGGCTCAGGGATCATTACTGGAAATTTTAATGCCCAGGAAGCATCTGATTTAGCAGTTTTATTAAGAGCTGGTGCTTTGCCAGCGCCTTTAGAAATAGTTGAAGAAAGATCAGTAGGGGCTGGTTTAGGAGCAGACTCTATAGCTGCTGGTCAAATAGCTGCTATTATTGGCATGGTTTTAGTATGTATATTTATGATACTCATATATGGAACTTTTGGCGCTCTAGCTAATGTTTCATTAATTGTAAATTTATTTATAATTATTTCATTATTAGGAACAATTGGCGCAACATTAACATTGCCTGGGATAGCTGGAATTGTATTAACAATAGGAATGGCAGTAGACGCAAATGTTCTAATTTTTGAAAGAATTAAAGAAGAGAGTTTTAAACAAACAAAAGTTTTTCAGATTGTAAAAAATGGTTTCGATAGAGCGATGTCAACTATACTTGATGCCAATATTACTACTTTAATTGCTGCTGTTTTACTATTTGCATTTGGATCTGGTCCAATAAGAGGTTTTTCAATTACATTATCTTTGGGTGTGATGGCGTCAATGTTCACAGCTTTAATGCTTACAAATTTTTTAGTATATATGTACTTATCGTTTGCAAATAAAAAGGAATTAAAACTATAATGTTTGGTTTAAATAAAATTATTCCTGTTGAGCCTAATATAAATTTTTTAGGTTTAAGAAGAAATTTTTTAATTTTTTCTATTTTAGCAATATTAATTTCAATTAGTCTGTTAAGTATAAAAGGTTTAAATCTTGGTATTGATTTTAAAGGAGGTACTTTAATTGAGGTAAGTACGAAAAATACTTCAATTGGTGAACTAAGAGAAATATTATCTTCTTCTTATAGTGATGTATCTTTACAGGAATTTGGTAATGAGAATATTATTTTAATAAGACTTCAAAATAAAAGTAATCAAGAAAGTATTGAAACAGTTAATTCTGTCAAAAATTTAATTCAAGACAAGGTTCTTGAGTTTAGAAGGTCTGAATTTGTTGGTCCTACAATTAGTTCTGAACTTCTGTTTAGAGGATTTCAGGCTGTTTCTTTTGCACTAATTGCCATTTTAATTTACATTTGGCTGCGTTTTGAATGGCAATTTGGTTTCGGCGCAGTTGTTGCATTAACTCATGATGTATTGTTTACTCTTGGATTGCTGTCTATTCTTAACGTAGAATTTTCTCTTGCAACAATAGCAGCAATACTTACAATTGCTGGATATTCCATTAATGATACAGTAGTGATATTTGATAGAGTTCGTGAAAATTTAAGAAAATATAAAAAACTCGAATTAGTAGATTTATTTAACTTATCAGTAAATAACACTTTATCGAGAACTATAATGACAAGTTTAACAACGCTTCTTGCATTAGTTTCTTTATTTATATTTGGAGGAGAGGTTATTAGACCTTTCGCTTTAACAATGATTATAGGTGTAATAATTGGTACTTATTCATCTGTTTTTATTGCGGTCCCAACTTTATTAATTTTTAAGTTCAGACCGCAAGATGAAGATGATTAAGCGTTATTTAAGTTTTCTGTAACTTTTTCCCAATTAACTAAATTATCGATAAAAGCTTTTAAATAATCAGGTCTTCTATTTCTATAATCAACATAATATGAGTGTTCCCAAACATCACAACCAAGTAGAGGAGTTTGACCATGTACGATTGGGTTTTCTCCATTTGGTGTTTTAGTAATTTCTAATTTTCCATTATTTAGAACTAACCAACACCAACCTGATCCAAATTGACCAATGCCTGCATTTATAAAATCTTCTTTCATTTTTTCAACTGAACCAATATCTGAAACTATCTTATTTTCGAGCTCAGAGGGAATTTTTCCATCTGGATTATTTTTCATTACTTCCCAGAAATGAACATGATTTATATGTTGTGCCACATTATTAAATACTGGAGCATTTTTTTGATAAGAGTTGATAACTATATCATTAACGTTATCGTCTGCTATATTTTGTTCTTTAATAAACTTATTTCCATTAGTAATGTAAGCCATGTGATGCTTATCATGATGCAACTCTAAAGTTTCAGCCGACATATACGGCATTAGAGCATCTTTACTGTAGGGTAGATCTGGTAACTCTAGATTTATCATTTTATTTCCTTTGATTTATAAAATTTTCTTTAAAAATTCACCTGTAAAGCTTTTTTTATTATTTGCAATATCTTCGGGGGTACCAGTTCCCACAATTTGACCACCATTTACACCTCCCAGAGGACCCAGATCAATTATATGATCAGCTGTTTTAATAACATCAAGATTATGCTCAATAACGATTACAGTATTTCCTTCATCAACAAGAGTATGAAGAATTTTAAGTAATTTTTTTACATCATCAAAATGAAGACCGGTAGTTGGTTCATCAAGAATATATAGTGTTTTTCCTGTTGATCTTTTTGATAATTCTTTTGATAATTTTATTCTTTGCGCTTCACCACCTGATAAAGTAGTAGCTGATTGACCAATTTTTATATAATCTAATCCAACATCCATTAAAGTTTGTAATTTTTGTTTTATTGCAGGAATTTTATCGAAAAATTTATAACCTTCTTCAACAGTCATTTCTAAAACATCAGAGATAGATTTATCCTTATATTTTACTTCTAAAGTCTCCCTATTGTACCTTTTACCTTTGCAGATATCGCACTCGACGTAAACATCAGCTAAAAAATGCATTTCTATTTTTTTCACCCCATCACCTTCACATGTTTCACATCTACCGCCTTTAACATTAAATGAAAATCGACCTGGTTTATAGCCTCTAGCACTTGATTCATTTAAATTCGCAAACCAATCTCTTATCGGAGTAAAACATCCTGTATATGTTGCTGGGTTTGATCTTGGTGTTCTTCCAATAGGTGATTGATCAATATCAATTACTTTATCGATATGATTAATACCTTTAAAGTTAAAACGACTTTCATCTTTATTTAAAGATTTATTGAAATACTCATCTAACCTTTGATACAATGTATCAATAATTAATGAAGATTTACCACTTCCAGATACACCTGTAACAGTAATAAAATTTCCTAAAGGTAAAGTTATATTAAGATTATCTAAGTTGTTTGTTTTTATTTTATTAAGCTTAAAAACTTTATTTTTATTAAATTTTCTTCTATTTTTTGGAACTTCTATTTCTAAGGATTTATTCAAATATTTTGCTGTCAAACTTTTATTATTTTTAAGTATTTTTTTAAGTCCTCCCTCTGCAATTATGTGCCCTCCATTAACTCCTGCTTTAACACCAATATCAATTATATGATCAGATTGTCTAATTGCATCCTCATCATGTTCAACAACAATTACAGTATTTCCTAAATCTCTTAATCTAAATAAAGTTTCAATTAGTTGCTGATTGTCTTTTTGATGTAATCCAATAGATGGTTCATCCAAAACATATAAAACTCCTGTTAAACCTGAGCCAATTTGACTTGCCAATCTAATTCTTTGACTTTCACCTCCAGACAAAGTTTTACTAGCTCTTGCTAATGATAAGTAATCTAAACCAACTCTATTTAAAAAAACTAACCTATCTTTTATTTCTTTAATAACTCCTTCAGCAATTTTTTTATTATTTTTATCAAGTTTACTTTCAAGTGATGAAAACCAGTTTAAACATTCGCTAATTGATTTTTTAGTAATATTGCCAATATGATTTTCGTCAATTCTTACAGCTAAAGCTTTATCGTTAAGACGGAAACCATTGCAAACTTCACAGTCTCTTTCAGATAAATATTTTTCTAATTCATACTGAAGCCACCATCTCTCAGTTTCCTCATATTTTCGATCAATAAAGTTAATTATTCCCTCAAAATCATATAAAAAATTTAGTTCACTATTCTCATCTCCGTAAAGAATTATATTTTTTACTTTTTTTGGAATTTCACTCCATGGAACATTTTTCTTAACTTTGAATTGTTTTAAAATTTTATCTATTGTTTCAACAAAATATTTTTTTTGATAACCAAATACTTTTGTTTCCCATGGTTTAATAGCTCCATCAGAAATTGATCTAGTCTCATCTGGCACAATCTTGTTTTCATCAAAATATTTTTCAACCCCTAACCCATCACACTCAGAACATGCGCCCTGCGGTGCATTAAAACTAAATAATCTAGGTTCAATCTCTTCAATACTAAATCCAGACACAGGACATGCAAATTTTGATGAAAATATCGATATTTTATTCGTATCTAGATTTTCTAAATATAACAAACCATCTGATAAAGTTAAAGCAACTTCTATACTTTCACTTAGTCTTTGTTGGATATTTTTTTTTACAACAAGTCGATCAATTACAACATCAATATTATGTTTAAAATTCTTTTTAAGTGAAGGCACTTCATCAATATCATAGACAACATTATCTACTTTAAGTCGTTGATAACCTCTTTTTTTTAAATCTTCGATTTCTTTTCGATATTCACCTTTTCGATCTCTAACTATTGGAGATAAAATATAAATTCTTTTATCAATATTATTTTTAATTATAAGATCAGTCATTTCACTAACTGATTGTGATTTAATTGGTTTACCTGTTGCTGGAGAGTAGGGAACGCCAACTCTAGCATATAGCACTCTTAGGTAATCGTAGATTTCTGTGACTGTACCTACGGTACTTCTTGGATTTTTTTGTGTAGTTTTTTGTTCTATAGAAATAGCTGGTGATAGACCATCAATACTATCTACATCAGGCTTATTCATCATTTGAAGAAATTGTCTTGCATATGCTGATAGACTCTCAACATATTTTCTTTGTCCTTCAGAATAAATTGTATCAAATGCTAAAGTTGATTTTCCTGAACCACTTACACCTGTAATTACAACAAGTTTATTTTTTGGTATTTCTAAGTTGATATTTTTAAGATTGTGCTCTCTTGCACCTTTTATAACAATTTTATCTAAATTCATGAATATTAGTGTTATCTAATAACTTTAATATGTTATATGGATATATATAGAATTCTTATGGTTGGTAGTGTTAATAAAACAATTTTATTAGGAAACTTAGGAAGAGATCCTGAAATTAGGTCTATGCAGTCTGGAGCTAAAATGGCTTCATTTTCAATTGCAACTTCAAAAAGATGGAAAGATAGAAATACTCAAGAACAAAAAGAAAAAACATCTTGGCATAACATTGTTGTTTTTGGTGACGGCTTAGTTGATATAGTAGAAAAATACGTAAAAAAAGGATCTAAAATTTACGTTGAAGGAGAGCTTCAAACAAGGAAATGGCAAGATAAAGATGGAAATGATAGATACACCACAGAGGTCATTTTACAGGGATATAATTGTAATTTAACCCTCTTAGACAGCAGAAATAGTAATTCTCAGGTATCTGATAATTCTCAAGAAATGAATCAATCTAAGCCTCTTGATGATAATTCTTTTGGAAATCAATCAGGTGATTCTGAAGATTTAGATGAGGATATCCCTTTTTAAATATTTTCATTAGATATTATTATTTAATTACTGAAAAATATATTTTTTTTAATATAATTTAATCATTTATTTATATTGGTTTAAATTGTGCTTTTTGATATAAAAAAATTCTTAATTTTTCTTAGAAAACTTGGATTTTTTTAGTGCCAGACGATATAGATACATCAAATAACGACAATCAAGAACCTACTAATATACCTTCAGTAAGTTTAGAGCAAGAAATGCAAAATTCCTACCTGGATTATGCAATGTCTGTAATAGTTAGCAGGGCACTACCAGACTGTAGAGATGGTTTAAAACCAGTTCACAGAAGAATATTATACTCTATGAGTGAGTCAGGGTACAATTTTAATAAACCATACAAAAAATCTGCAAGAATAGTGGGTGATGTAATGGGTAAATATCATCCACACGGAGACTCAGCTATTTACAATTCTATGGTTAGAATGGCACAAGATTTTTCTATGCGATTAGAGTTAGTTGATGGTCAAGGGAATTTTGGATCATTAGATGGCGATCCTCCTGCAGCAATGAGATATACTGAAGCACGACTTGCTAAAGTATCCGAAAAGCTTGTTGAAGATATTGATAAAAACACTGTTGCGTTTCAGTCTAATTATGATGATACAACAAAGGAACCCTCAGTTTTGCCATCCCAATTTCCAAATCTTTTAGTTAATGGGGCATCAGGAATAGCTGTTGGAATGGCGACTAATATTGCCCCACATAACTTAGGAGAAGTCATAGACGCATCTTTATATCTTATTAAAAATCCAGAATGTAATATCTCAGACCTTCATAAATATATTTTTGGTCCTGATTTTCCAACAGGAGGTCAAATAATTGGTAGAAAGGGCATAACAGAAGCATTTGAAACTGGAAGAGGAGGGTGCGTAGTTAGGTCAAAGACTAGTATTGAAAATTTTAAAAAGGATCGTGAAGCAATCATTCTTCATGAAATACCTTATCAGGTTAACAAATCAAAATTATTAGAAAGAATTGCGGAAATTGTAAAAAATGGAATTGTTGAAGGAATTTCAGATTTAAGAGATGAGTCAGATAGAAATGGTGTTAGGGTTGTTATAGAATTAAAAAAAGATGTAGACTCAAATATTATTCTCAATCAATTATATAAACATACGTTAATTCAAACAACATTTAATTCTAATATGCTTGCTTTAAACAAAGGTAAGCCAGAACAAATGAATTTAAAAGAAATTTTATCTTCATTTTTAGATTTTAGAGAAGAAGTAATAATAAAAAGAACATTATTTGACCTTAATAAAGCTAGAGAAAAAGCTCATATTTTAGTTGGATTGGTTGTTACTAATGAACATATTGATGAAATTATAGAATTAATAAAAAGTTCAAAAGATACAAAAGAAGCAAAAGAAAAATTAATTAAAAAGAAATGGAAAGTATCTAATCAAAATCTTAATTTTATTAAATCAGTTGAGGATGATACTGTAGATTTAAAAAACAACACTTTCAATTTTTCTGACGCACAGGCTAAAGCTATTTTAGAGTTAAGATTACAAAAATTAACTGCGTTAGAAAGAGAAGATATACAAAAAGATTTAGAAAGTTTAATTTTAGAAATTAAAAATTACCTATCTATACTTAATTCTAGGGATATTCTTCTAAAGGAAATAGAAAATGAATTAGCTGAAATTAAAAAAGAATTTGCAACTGAAAGACGTAGTGAGATTATTGATCAAGAATATGAGCAAGTAGATGATTTAAGATACATTCAACAAGAAGATATAGTTTTAACTATTTCTAATAATGGATACATTAAAAGATCACTATTATCTAATTATCGTTCTCAAAATAGAGGAGGTAAAGGTAAAACTGGTATGTCAACAAGGGAAGAAGATTTTGTTAAAGAAATTCACTTTGCAGATACTCATACTAAACTTTTAGTTTTCTCTTCATTAGGAAAGGTTTATTCTCTAAAATCTCATGATGTTCCTGAAGCTAGTTTAAAGGCAAGAGGAAAGCCTATAGTAAATTTATTGCCATTTAAAAATTCTGAAAAAATATCAACTTTTCTACCATTACCCCTAGATGAAAATCAGTGGGAAAAATTTTATGTTATTTTTACAACTAAAAATGGAATGGTTAGAAAAAATAAATTAATTGATGTAGCTAAGAGTGGAAAAAGAGAATTGAGGGACTCAGGCAAAGTATCTATTAGGCTTGATGAAAAAGATGAATTAATTGGTGTTAAGCTTTGTACCATAGATGATGATATTTTACTTTCTTCATCAAATGGAAAATGTTTACGTTTTCCTGTTGAAAAATTAAGATTATTTTCTGGTTTGAATTCTTCAGGTGTAAGAGGTATAAAATTAGATAAGGGAAATACAATCATTTCTTTAGCAATTTTAAAACATTCAGTGATTGATATGAGCATTCGTCAAGAATACTTAAGAGCAGCATCCGAAAGTAGAAAAGAAACTTCATCACTCAAAAATGGATTTGAAGAATTAAATAATAATGAGGAATTTCTTTTAGCTATAACATCAAAGGGTTTTGGAAAAAGATCATCCGCTTATGAATATAGAATTTCAAATAGAGGGGGGAAAGGTATAACTGGTATAATTACATCAGAAAAAAATGGTGAAGTTGTTGATTGTTTTGTTGTTAAGGACAACGATGAAATTATTCTTGTTAGTGACAAGGGTCAAATAATTAGAGTTAATGTAAACCAAATTAGAATAGCTGGAAGATCAACAAAAGGTGTAAGTATTTTTAAGATTCCAAAAACTGATAGAATTGTTTCCGTTTCTAGAATACAAGAATTCGAAAATGATGAATAAAATTGGAATATATCCGGGTACTTTTGATCCTATGACTGCAGGTCATATGGATATAATTAAAAGATCATTAAGAATAGTAGATAATTTAGTAATAGCTGTCGCTAACAATATTAACAAAGAATCATTGTTTAGTGTTAAAGAAAGAATTAATATTATTAAAAGTGATATCACCTCTGTAAATGAATTAAATTCAAAAATTAATGTTACTGAATTATCAGGATTACTTACAACTTTCGCTAAAGATCAAAATGCCACATGTATAATACGTGGTTTAAGAGCAGTATCTGATTTTGAGTACGAATTTCAAATGACAGGCATGAACTACCAACTTAACCCCGATATCGAGACAATATTTCTTATGACTTCTGAAAAAAACTCATTCATTTCATCTAATTTTGTTAAAGAAGTCCATAAACTAGGTGGAGATGTTTCAAATTTTGTTTCTAAAAATACTTTAGATCAACTTAATAAAAAAAACTCTTAGTTAATCACTTGCGCTTACAATATTTGAACTATATAGAATACAAATTCGATGGGCCCTTAGCTCAGTTGGTAGAGCAATTCCCTTTTAAGGAATGGGTCGCAGGTTCGAATCCTGCAGGGCTCACCATCAAAAATGAAAAAAGCAAAAATTAAAAATATTGCGTCTGGTATCGAGAAAAATTGTGATATTTTAAAAAAAAATGATAACATTCCTGAAGTAGTTCTCGAAGGAACAACAATAAAGATATTGCTTAAGAAAAAAACAAATAAATATATTGGATACTTTAAAGAAATGGAATTTGAGTCTGATGGTTAATTTTTATTCCTAATATTTAATTCGTTTTCATAATCAATTTGTACTTGCTTTAAAATTTCTTTCTTTGTTTTTACTTTACCTTTACCTACACCAGGGCAATTTTTAGCAATATCGTTATTCCAAGTTTTTGTATTCATATTTTCAGGCCAAAAAGGCCAAGTTCTACATTGTATAGGTCTCGACTTATAAACAGTGCATTTGTTATCTTTCAAAAATATGCAATTTCCATTATTTTTTTTTAGTTCCTTTAAGTGAATGAAACCATCAGTTTTTTGACAATAGTTTTTTACAAAGCTTTGTTCTGTTATTTTAAATCCATCCGACAATTTTTTAATATCTTTTTTACTTAAATAAACAAAACCATAGGTACCTCTTGAAACACAACAATTTCCAGAACCCTGGCATTCAAATCTAATACCTTTTTCAATATCCATAACTATTATCCAGCAGTCAGTGTTAAAATTGCTGCATCTCTTTCTTGAAGATATAATAAGTTTCGAAGATTTTCCCCTTCTATGTTTTCCAATTTTGGATTTTTGGATAATATATCTTCCACCATAATTTTAGCATCTTCTAATAGATCGTAATCAAAACTAAGATCAGCTACATAAAAAGATGGGCTGCCAGATTGTTTTTTTCCTAAAATTTCTCCTGGACCTCTGATTTTTAAATCCTCTTCAGCGATTTTAAAACCATCATTTGTTTGCTTCATTATATCAATTCTTTGTTTTGAAATTTCCCCAATATTATCTTTATGTAAAAGTATACAATATGATTGAATGTCATTTCTACCAACACGACCTCTCAATTGATGAAGTTGAGCTAAACCAAATCTTTCTGCATGTTCAATTACAATTGTTGTTGCAGAAGGAATATCTACACCAACTTCAATAACAGTTGTTGAAACTAAAATTTTATAATCCTCATTTTTAAACTTTGTCATTATTTCTTCTTTTTCTATCTCACTTAAACGTCCATGCATTAAAAGAACTTTATTTTTGAAATATTTTTTTAAAATTTTGTATCTTTCCTCTGCGGCTTTTAGATCTAACTCTTCAGATTCTTCTATTAAAGGGCATACCCAGTAAAATTTAGACGATGAATTTTTAATTTTTTCTTTTATTCTATCAATAAGTTGATTTTCTTTTTTTAATGACAAAGAGCTGGTTATAATTGGTTTACGACCTAAAGGTTTTTCAATTAATTTACTTTCTTTCATATCTCCATATGCTGCTAAAGTTAATGTTCTTGGAATGGGAGTCGCACTCATTACTAAAATATTTGGTTTATGATTTTTATGGTTAAATACCATTCTTTGATAAACACCAAATCTATGTTGTTCATCAATAACTGCTAAACCTAAATTATTAAATTTTACAGTATCTTGTATTAAAGCATGTGTCCCAATTATTATATCTGCTTTTCCCTTTGCAATTTCATCTAATTTTTCTTTCCTTTCCTTACCCTTATCCTTTCCTGTAAGAACAAGCACATTTATTTTTGAATCTTTTAATAAATTTAGAATATTTTCATAATGCTGAAATGCAAGAATTGTAGTGGGCACCATTAAAGCAGATTGAAAATTACTTTCAAATACTTTTATCATTGATATTAAAGCAACAATAGTTTTTCCAGACCCAACATCTCCTTGCAACAATCTGATCATTTGATTAGAACTTCCTAGGTCCTGAAGTATTTCTTTGATTACATTATTTTGTGAATTTGTAAGTTGAAAATCTAAATTACTATAAAATTTATTTAATGTTTTACTTTCACTAGTAATTTTTAAACCTTTTTTCTTTTGATTAAAATTTCGCATAATGCCTATAGCTAATTGATGAGATAATAATTCATCAAATGCTAGTCTTCTTCTGAATAAATTTTTATTTTTTATATTATCATCACTTGGACTATGAAGATTTTTAACTGCTTCATTCCATCCTTTAAATTTATATTTATTCAATATTGAAGTTTCTATCCATTCATTAAAATTTGGTAAATTATTTAATATTTGATCTGTTAATTTATTCATTATTTTTTGATTGAGGCCACTAGTTAAACTGTAAACTGCCTCTTTACTTTTGATTATTTTATTATTGTTTAAAGAACTTATATGAGTAGGGTGCGTTATTTGAAATGTGTTTCTAAAATATTCTAGTTTTCCAGATATTAATCTATTTTCATTTGTTGGAAGCATTTGTCTCAACATAGGATGTCTTGCATTAAAATACACTAAATCAATATTTGCATCTCCACAGATACATTTAATTTTGTAGGGTTGCCTTTTAAACCTTGAAGGTTCATGTTTAATTATTTTTAAATTTAATGTTACTAAAGAATTAATCTCAGCATCATGAATATTTTCATAGAATTTTCTTTCAAGAATATTATTTGGTATATTCCAAACAAAATGAATATTCTTATATATACCTAATTTATTAATAATTTGTTCTAACTTTGGACCAACTCCTTTGAGAGAAGATATTGAAGATAATATGTAGTTTAATTTTTCTGGTCGCATAGATTTTTATAAAATTATAAACTATATTCTATATTCAATTTTTATGTCATTCAATTCACTTAAAAAAACGATAAAATATAGGGTTTCTTACTCTGGAACAAAAGAGACAGATATTTTATACAAAAGATATTTTAGAAATCAGTTAGATAAATTTACTGAAAAAGATCTTGAGGATATTAAATGCATATTTAATCAATTCTCCGATAATGAGATTTATTATTTTCTCACTTCTAAGGTAGCTATCCCATTAGAATTTAAGGAAATATTTAATAAAATACTTAATGAAGAATAAAAATACAATCGGTCCATCAATTCACAATGTTGAGCCCTTTTTCATTTCTCAGTTTTATCAAAATTCTAATAAATCAATTTTATATATTGGAAAAGATGAGAGAGAAATATCATCTATGGAACAAAAAATTAAATGGTTATTACCTAATGTTGAAATTTTATTATTTAAATCTTGGGATCAAATTCCATACGATAATGTCTCTCCTTCAAAAGAAGTTCAAATAGAAAGATTAAAAACACTTAAAATTTTATCAAATTCTAACGCAAAAAGAATAATACTCACTACAATTAATTCAATAACTCAAAAAATAATTCCTAAATCAATTATTAATTCACAACTTTTTAAAATTTCAAAAAATCAAAAATTTAAATTTGAGGATCTTATTAATAACCTTGTCCTCTTAGGCTTCCAAAGAACTTCTTTAGTGCGTGATAAATCAGAATTTTCTGTAAGAGGATCAATTCTGGATATTTTTCCAAATGATAGATCTAAGCCAATAAGAATAGATTTTTTTGATGACGAAATAGAGACGATTTTTGAATTTGATCCAATTACTCAAAAAAGATTAAAAAAAATAAATAGTGATTTAGAGTTTAATATTATTAATGAATTAATTCTTAATGAAAATAATCTAAACTTATTTAGAAAAAATTTTAGAGAAATATTTCCAGAATACAGAAATAGTCAAGTTTATAATCTTTTTTCTGAAAATATTAT
>CACDIK010000017.1 GCA_902553005.1 uncultured Alphaproteobacteria bacterium
ATTGCTAGATTTGGTTTGTTTGAATTTTCTAAAAATTTATCTAAGTTTTCAATTTCTTTTGAGAAGCTTAATCCTGCGTAAGAAGGTAGGTATTTAGAAATACCTGTTATAGATGCATGATTACGATGAGATGCAGAAAATGCGTCATTAATATATATGTCAAAACTAGAAGCTAATAATTTTGAAAAATTAAGATCATTTTTTTCTTCTTCAAAATTAAAACGTATATTTTCTAATAGACAAATTCCCCCCCCATTCCATTTCAGCAATTTTTGTCTCAATTATTTTTTTTTCATAGTTAGCTAAAAAATGAATTGTGTTTAAATTTAAAAATTTTTTTAATTCTAAACATAAAAACTCAATGGAATATGTTTTATTAACTTTACCTTTAGGTCGACCAAAATGAGCAATTAAAAATATCTTATTTCTATTTTGAATTAGTTTTTCTAATGTTGGTAAAATAGCATGAATTCTTGAATGATCTGTAATTGTTCCTTCCAAAACTGGTACGTTTAAATCAACTCGAACAATTATTTTTTTATTTTTACAGCCTAGATCTCTTAATTCTTTCATTTCTATTCACATATATATAAAAAAAATGTTGGAAATCATTGATTTTTTTTAAAAATTTGCAGTTTTGTCTTTTTTAATACATATATTTAGTATATTAAACCTTTTTGAAACTACTAAATGTAGTAATGGAGATAGATTATGCCTTGGGATGATAATAATGTAGCAAAACTTAGAGATTTGTGGGACCAAGGCCTACCAACTGCACAAATTGGAAAATTATTAGGTTTCACTAAAAACGCAGTTGTGGGAAAAGCCCATAGAATTGGACTCGAGAGAAGGCCATCTCCTATAAGAAGAACAGCTGTTAAGCCGGACCGAAAAAAAGCTAGATCTCCAGTAATGCCAAAATTAAATTTTGAAAGCACCAAAGAACCGGAGAGCGTTTCCACAGAGCCTTCTGTGTTCCAACCGGTAGTTAAAAATTTATTCAATATAGTTCCAAAGAGAGGTTGTGAATGGCCTGAAGGTCATCCTGATGAAGCTGACTTTCGTTTTTGTGGTAAAGATAGATTTGAAGATAAACCTTATTGTTTAGATCATTGTGCTGTTGCATATGTCATTCCTGAAAAAGAAGAAAACGAAAAAACAGAATTAAATAATACGATTTAATAATAAAAATTCTAGATATAAATATTCATCCTGTTATCTATTAAAATATGAAAGATGAGAAAATTAATTCTGTATTTACTCCTATTCTAATTGGAGGGAGTTTAATTCTTTTAATAAGTTTTGCAATTCGTTCAACATTTGGCTTATTTCAAATTCCTATTGCAACTGATTTTTTATGGAACCGTTCAGAATTTTCTCTTGCCATTGCTATTCAAAATTTAGCTTGGGGTATAGGCACACCACTATTTAGTGCTTTTGCAGAAAAATATGGTGATAGAAAAGCAATAGCGTTAGGCTTAATTCTTTATGCAATTGGAATTTTCATTAGTAGTACTGCTACGACTCCAGAAGCGCATCAGACTTTAAATTTATTAATTGGTTTTGGTATAGCTGGTAGTGGGTTTGGGCCAATTTTGGCAGTAGTTGGAAGAGCCACATCTCCAGAAAAAAGATCTTTAGCACTAGGTATTACAACTGCTGCAGGATCAGCTGGACAAGTGGTTGGTCCACCACTTGCTTCTATTCTATTATCATTTTTGCCTTGGTCTTCAGTATTTGAAATCTTTTCAATTATATTATTAATAACACTGATCCTTGTTCCAATTTTAAAAACAGAATTATCAAATACAAATATTAATAATCAAAATGAAAAAATTACTGATGCTGTATTTGTTGCATTAAAAGATCCAACATACTTAATGTTGTTCTTTGGTTTTTTTTCTTGCGGATTTCAGTTAGCATTTATTACCGCACATTTTCCAGCATTTATTGTTGAATCTAGTAGTCCAATTATAGAAGGAAGTTTAATAAGTTTGGTTTGTAGTTCTGTAGAAGGTTTAGGAGCATTGTCTATGGCTCTTATAGGATTGTTCAATATAATTGGTTGTTTGATTGCTGGAGCTTTAGGAAAGGGACATTATAAGAAATATCTTTTATCTTTAATTTATACCGGAAGGACTATTGCGGCAATTTTATTTATCTTACTACCTATTACACCAACATCTATTGCAATATTTTCAATAGTTATGGGTGCTTTATGGTTAGCAACAGTTCCTTTAACTTCAGGAATTATAGGCCATATTTATGGATTAAAATTTATGGGCACATTATATGGCATTGTATTTTTTTCTCATCAACTAGGCTCTTTTGTAGGTGTTTGGTTAGGCGGTCTATTTTATGATATCTATGGAAGTTATGATATTGTATGGTGGGTTGGTATAGGAGTTGGTGCCTTTTCTGCAATAATCCATTTACCAATTAAAGAAAAACCATTATCTAATACAAATATACAAACAGCGTAATTTTATGGATGAAAAGAAGATTATACGAAACTTAATTATAGTAATTTTTTTCTTAGTTATTATTTATTCATTAGCTAGGGTAGGTGTAGGTTTAGATCTTAGCTTTGGACCTTATTTAAAAAAATAGTATAACTAATTACACCATTCTCCTTGTTTAAATATAGGTGTTACAACGCCATCTTTATCAACACCGTCGACATCAATTTTGCCTGAGCCTATCATCCAATCAATATGTATCATACTTGAATTACCGCCTCTTTGAGTAATTTCATCTTTCGATAAGTCTTTTTTGGATTTAAAACATTTTGAGTAACACTGTCCTAAAGCAATATGAGAAGCAGCATTTTCATCAAATAGAGTGTTATAAAAAGTTATTCCTAATTGTGAAATCGGTGAACTATTAGGAACTAAGGCTACTTCACCAAGTCTTCTTGAACCTTCGTCTGAATCAAGAACTTTTAATAAAACATCTTGTCCTTTAGAAGATCTTGCATCAACAATTTTACCATCTTCAAAGCGAACGTTAATATCTTCAATTAGTGTTCCTTGATAGGAAAGAGGTTTAGTTGAACAAACTTCTCCACTTACACGACTAGCGTGAGGAGTTGTGAATACTTCTTCAGATGGAATATTTGGATTACAAATAATACCATTTTGGGCTTCAGAAGCGCCACCCATCCATTCATGGTCATCAGCAAGACCTACAGTTAAAGATGTTCCAGGACCAGAGTATTTTAAAGAATGAAAATTTTTAGCATTTAGCCAATCTGTTTTATTTCTTAAATTTTTATTATGTTGATCCCATTCAGCTACAGGATCATCATTGATAACTCTTGAAGCATGAAATATTGCATCTCCTAATTTTTTAATTGCTTCGCTATCATCAAGATCTGGGAAGACTCTTTTTGCCCATGCTTTTCCTGGCCACGAAATTATATTCCAATTAATTTTAAATTCAGTGATTCTTTCTCTTGCTGGTTTGTATGCTAGAGCATTAGCTTTATTTGCACGAGAAACTTTATCAGGATCAATTTCAGATAATAGCATAGGATCATCACCAGCAATAGCCATTCTAGCTGTATTTTTATCAAAAGCTTCACCCATCCCATTATAAAGCCAATCTGCTGCAATATCGAAAGATTCATCATTTCCATACTTAAATCGAGACAATATAATATCAGAATCATTGAAAAGTGGAGTTACAAGTCCGGCCCCTTCTTTATAAGCATGTTCAGCTATTTTTCTAACCAACGGTAATGACTCTAACGGTGCTGTTATTAAAAGGTTTTGACCTTTTTGAAGTGCAACTCCTCTTTTAATAGATAGATGTGCTAGTTTATCAATATTTTTTGTATCTACATCATAAAACATGAATAATATAATTAGTTTTTATATTCTAAAAAGTCTAGAGATTTTAACTTTAAAATTTATCTTTAATAAATTTATAAAAAAGAACTTAAATATTTCAAATTCTTTAATTAAATCTTTCCACAAACTCTTGTTTTTTTGAAGATATAAAAATATCAAATCTAGGCAAAAATAGTAAACTAAATTATGGATTATGAGCTTTTAGATAAAATTAATTTTCCATCTGATTTAAGAGAATTTAAAAAGAAAGATCTGAAGCAAATCTCAGAAGAATTAAGAGCTAAAACAATTGAGACTGTTTCAAAAACTGGTGGTCATCTAGGTGCTGGATTAGGTGTTGTTGAATTAACTGTAGCAATCCACTATGTCTTTAACACTCCACATGATAAGTTAATCTGGGATGTAGGACATCAGGCTTATCCTCATAAAATCATTACAGGAAGGAAAAAAAATATAGATACACTTAGAAAGAAAGATGGTGTTTATGGTTTTGTAAGAAGGTCAGAAAGTGAATATGATCCCTTTGGCACAGCACATAGTTCTACAGCAGTATCAGCGGGCCTAGGGATTAAGGCTGCAAAAGATATAAATAAAGACAAATCAAAAGTTATTTGCGTTGTTGGAGATGGTGCCTTAAGTGCAGGTTTAGCGTATGAAGGATTAAACAACGCAGGCGCACAAAAAAAAGGTTTAATTGTTATTTTAAATGATAACAAAATGTCAATAGACAAACCAGTTGGTGCTATGAGTACATATTTAACCAGATTGCTTTCGTCTAAATCTTATTCAAGCATAAGAAATATTATAAAAAAAATTTCTAAAACATTACCATCGAACCTTTCAAAGACTCTTTATAGAACTGAAGAATACTCTAAAGGGCTAATCACTGGAGGTACTTTATTTGAGGAATTGGGTTTTTATTATCTTGGTCCAATAGATGGTCACAATATAAACGATATGGTTTCAGTTCTAGAAAACATTAGAGATAATAAATTTGATAAACCAGTTTTTCTTCATTGTGTAACTAAAAAAGGTAAAGGATATAGTCCTGCAGAAAAGTCAGAGGATAAATTTCATGGTGTAGAAAAGTTTGATATTAATACAGGTAACTCGGTTAAAAAAGCAAATTTAAAATCTTACTCAAATGTCTTTGGAGAAAAACTAACAAAACTTGCTGAAAATGACGAAAAAATTGTGGCAATAACAGCTGCTATGATGTCTGGAACAGGCCTAAAATTATTCCAACAAAATTTTGAAAAAAGATTTTTTGATGTTGGTATTGCTGAACAACATGCTGTTACAATGGCAGCTGGGTTGGCTACAGAGGGATTTAAACCATTTGTTGCAATTTACTCAACATTTTTACAAAGAGCTTATGACCAAATAGTCCACGATGTAGCTATTCAAAAATTACCTGTTAGATTTGCGATTGATAGAGCAGGTTTAGTAGGATCTGATGGTCCTACTCATGCTGGTTCATTTGATATTACCTATTTAGCCACATTACCAAATTTTATAGTTATGGCACCTAGCAACCAGAGAGAATTATCTAATATGATAGAGTTATCTTCTGAGATTAATGACACACCATCTGCTTTTAGATTTCCAAGAGGGACAGGATCAGATGAACTTTTTAATAATCAGCCTATAGATATCAATATAGGTAAGGGATATATTCTAATTGAAGGCAATGATGTTGCAATTTTAAACTTAGGAACAAGACTAGAAAAATGTATTGAAGCTAGTAAGTTTCTTAATCAAAATAATATTTATCCTACTATTGCAGATGCAAGATTTGCAAAACCATTGGACACACAATTAATAGATAACTTATTAAATAATCATAAGTATATCCTAACTATAGAAGAAGGTTCAATAGGTGGATTTTCATCTCATGTTTTACATTATGTCCATAATATAAGATCAAAAAAGGATAATGTTTTGATAAAAAATTTAATTTTTCCAGATCGTTTTGTTGAACATATGTCACCAGATGAACAATATCAAGATATTAAAATGGATACGGAATCAATAATCAGAGAAATTAATAATTTTTATGAGAATAAAATTATTGATATAAAGAATTTTAAACTTAAAGTTTAATTCTTGTAAAAATTTAATTTAAATTAAAAAATGAAGAAAATAAAAATTTTACACAAAAGTTTTTCAAAACCTATAAGCTGCTTAACTGCATACTCTCCATCAATTGCAAATATTTTAGATGGAAAAATTGATTTAATACTAGTTGGAGACTCTCTTGGCTCAACACTTTATGGGATGAAGAATACTCAGGGAGTTACTATGGATATGATGAAACATCATGGTGTAGCTGTTAATAGAGAAATTAAGAGAAGTTTAAAGGTTTTAGATATGCCTTATAAGACATATGATAATAAAATTGATGCATATAGAAATGCTAAAATACTTTTAAATCACTGTAAGCCTGATTTATTAAAGATAGAAATTAGTGAAAAAAAATTAATTGTTTTGAAACACTTAGTAGATAAAAAAGTAAATGTCATTTCCCATATAGGAATAACTCCACAAAGTTATAAAAATTTTAATAAAATTAAAGTTTTAGGAAGAACTAATAAAGAAAAACAAAATTTATTAAAGTTAGCAAAAGAATCTGAAACACTTGGAGCTAAAGCTGTATTGTTAGAATGTGTAACGGCCAATACAGCTAAACTAATAACGGAAAATATTTCGATACCTACAATAGGTATAGGTGCTTCAAAATACTGTGATGGTCAAGTTTTAGTTTTTGATGATTTAATAAATCTAAGTATAAATGATAAAAAACCAAAATTTGTAAAAAATTATTTTAATTTTAATAAAGTTGCTAGCAATGTAGTTAAAAAGTACAATAAAGAAGTTAAACTTAAAAAATTTCCTAGTACTAAATTTACTTACAATTAATCTAGATCTATAAAGCTATTATTTCTGTCTAAAAACTTGATTAAACCTGAATTTATTTGATACCACAAACCAATCACATTCAGTTTATTTTCATTAATTAATTTATCTACAAAATCATATTCACGTAAATTTTTAATTGATTGTTTTATATTTTCCTGTTCAAAATAAGTTATTTTTTCAGTTTCTGAAAAATCATTAGGAATATTGTTGTAAGAATTTTCTAAACAACTTACCCATTGGTTTATATATTCAAAATTATTAATATTTTTTTTATCTAATAATGTTTTGTAAGAATACTCAACTCCACCACAATTTGAGTGTCCTAAAATGATTAAGTTTTGAATTTTTAGAACTTTTAAAGCGTATTCTATGGCTGATAATGTTTGTATATTTTTGCTCTTATCATTTTTGGAAGGTACTATATTAGCGATATTTCTATGTATAAAATAATCTCCAACACTTCCACCAAATATCGTGTTTTCAAGAATTCTAGAATCACAACAAGTAATAATCATAGCGATTGGTTTTTGGGGAATTTTAGAAGCTTGCTGATATATATCTTTGTAATCCTTTAAGGTATTCTCTTTCCAGAATTGGTATCTTTCAATTAAAAATTTTGGTATTTCCATAATATTATTACTTTAAAAACTATTTATATAGCAAAATTTAATGAAAAAGGAAATTAGTAGGAAATTCTGTGTAGCTCCAATGATGGGATATACAACGCCATATGCAAGAAAACTTTATAGAATTTTATCAAACAATAGTTTTTTATTTAGTGAAATGATTGCAACAAAATCACTAATTTATTCAAAGAGTAGAGAGAATATTATTGATAATGACTCTAATAATCCTGTAGCTCTTCAGGTAGGTGGTTCTGAAATAGAGGATTTAACAAAAGCTTCAAAAATAGCAATAGATTACAATTATGATGAAATTAATTTAAATATTGGTTGTCCAAGTAAAGCAGTACAAAAAGGAAGCTTTGGTGCATGTCTTATGCGAGATAAGATTCTTGTTAGAAATTGTATAGAAGCTTTGCAAAATGGTAAGATTGAAGCTACGTTAAAATGTAGATTGGGATTAGGCAGAGAATTAAATTACGAATTTTTTGATGAGTTTATTGATGAGATATCAAAAAGTGGAATAAAATTTATATATGTGCATGCAAGAAATGCAATCCTTAATGGTATTAGTCCACAAGGTAATAGAACAATACCTCCTCTTAGTTATGATTTTGTAAAAAGAATAAAAAATAAATATCCTAATATAACTTTTATACTCAACGGAGGTATAAATAATCTTGATAAAGCAGAAAATCTGTTAAAGGAATTCGATGGAGTAATGGTTGGCAGATTAATTAAAAATAATCCTTTTATATTGAAAGAAGTTGATAAAAAAATTTTTAAAGAAAAAAATAAATTAATTGATGAATCAATAATTAATAATTATTTTGACTACATAAAACCAAAATTAGGTTTTGAATCAATATTTAGATTATTAAGTCCTCTGCTAAGTATCTTTTTCTCAGTTCCTCATAGCAAAACTTATAAATCTAAAATCAATGATTACATGAAGGATCAAAAGATTAATTTAATTGAAGATTTATTAATAAAATTTGTAAGTGAAAATAATATAAGTTAAATTTTTAGTAAGGTATATGATAAGAAAAACTTAGAATTTCAACTCCCGGATTTTTATCACCTAAATTTGCGTTTGAAATGTGGCTAAATGAAATACCAATTCTGTTATTATTCTCTAATTCATAACTCAATTCAAGTGAGGTTCTAAACTGCAGATCGTTTCCTAATTTTTTTCCAGAACCATCATCATAAATACCTGCTCCAAAACTTGGTGTAAAAAAAAATTTACTTTTATTTCCCTCCAATAGCTCACCTAAATTATCCTCAAAGTAGATCCCAGTTAAAAAATAACTAGCAGAGTCGTTAGTATATTCAATACCAAAGAAAGGTTTCAAGAAAAAAAAATTATCTTCTTCTGGGCCAATATCAAGTAATGATTTATCACTTCTGTATTCATATCTAAAATCTGTAGCTTGATTTTTTTCAGAGCCATCAAATTTTATATCATAAATACCTATTCCAAATACATTTGTTCCTTGACTGGCTAAAGAATTTGAAAAAAAAATAATTACTATTGAGATAAATATCCTGGTCATAATATTATCTTATAATTATTTGATTAAGCTATCAAACAAAAAATTCTTTATTTTGTTGAGATATATCTAGTAAGGCTTTTTTTAATTTTTCTAGTGCTTTAGTTTCTATTTGCCTAACTCTTTCTTTACTTATTTTTAATTTTTGTCCCAGTTCATCCAATGTGATGCTTCTCTCTCGAAATTTTCGAAGACGAATAATTGTTTTCTCTCTCTCATTTAAAGTGTCAATTGCTTGGTTGATAAAATCTTTTTTAATATTTTTATCATTAAAATCTTCATATGTTTCTTCAGGATTTTGACGTTCATCTGCGAGAAGGCTCATAAGATCATTTTCAGTTTCGTTATCAACTTTTTGATTAAGATGTAAATCGCCGCCCGTAAGTCTT
Organism: uncultured Alphaproteobacteria bacterium; assembly: GCA_902553005.1. Taxonomy (GTDB): domain Bacteria; phylum Pseudomonadota; class Alphaproteobacteria; order HIMB59; genus CACPNW01. The sequence continues at coordinate 9,336 of CACDIK010000017.1, forward strand.
GACTCCATGTTTTGAACTTCTATAGATTTAACATTGAGCATATTTGATACTTTATTAAGCTCTTCTTGACCCATAAATTCTCTTGAAACATCATTTATTTGTTGTTTGATCTTTTTAAGATTGAAAAATAAAGCTTTTTGAGAAGCAGTGGAACCAGTTCTTACTACTGACCAGTTTTTTAAGATATAATCCTGAATTGAAGCTCTAATCCACCATGAGGCATAAGTTGAAAGTCTAAAATCTTTAGAGGTATCAAATTTTTCTAAGGCATGCATAATTCCTAAAACACCTTCGTGTATTAAATCATCAATTGGTAAGCCGTAACTAGAGTATTTTCTTGCATATGAAACAGCGAGCCTTAAATAAGAGTTTAGAATTTTTTGAAGTGATTTTGGAGTTTTGTTATCTCTCCAATCATTAATTAAATAAAATTCTTCATCTTTTTCGAGAATTGCTGCTTTCTTTGAAAGTTCTATAAGATTATTGGAAAAAAAGAAATTTTTAGCAACCATATATTATTATACGTAGGATATTTAAATTGGATCATTTATTTTCAAATAAATCTAAAATTTCCCCATTTTCTGAAAAAATACCGCATAAAACACTATTATTGGACAAAGGTTGTTTGAATAAAGTACAAACAATATCATTTTTTGAAATCTCTTTTTGATTTAAGTGCTCAGATTCATAACCTCTTACAATTCTTAAAAATGTTTTGTATGGTCTGTCTATTGAAGAAAAATTTTGAAAACCCCACCAAAAACAATCATTTTGTGCAGAAAGAGGTCTAGTTATATCCACACCTCTATTCACAAACAATATTTTTTTTGTATGCGAATACGCAGCATGTTTCAAATTTAAAAAATATTGTGTATGGCCAGGATTGTTTTGTAATGCTTTATTTAGAGTTGCAGTCCATTTTGATATGCTAATGGTACCTGAAGAAGCAATATTTTTTACTTCATTCTCAGAAAAACCATAAGATTTAATCGTCTCATTTACACCGTGGTCGAACATCCATTCAATAATTTCATTAGGATTGGGGGCAAGTTGAAGTTGTAATAATTTACTAAACATTTCTTCTTGTGCTCCTCTTAAAAATACTATCGACTCAGGTTTTAATTTAAACTTTGACATCAAATTAAATCTTAGATCTATAACACTACTTAAAGTTTCTTTTGAATTGTTTCCAAGTCCGATAACGTTACCAAGAAAGATTAATTTATCACATGCTTCAAAATTATTTAAAAGATAATTTTTTATAGAAGTAAAGGATTTTAAATTTGAATGAATAGAGCCTATTGCCCATATTTTATCGGATTTTTTTAATTCTACAAAATTACTTTTTTTATCCAAAATATTATTTATTACTCAAAATTTGTTCTATTTTTTCTGTTGATTGAAAATAATCAGTTTTTTCAACAGCTGCAACTTCTCTTGCTAAACGCTCAATTGCAACTTGAAACATTTGTCTTTCACTATACGATTGTTCGGCTTGACTACTTTTCCTAAATAGGTCTCTAACAACTTCAGATATTTTTATAGGATCACCTGAAAAAATCTTTGTTTCATATTCTTGAGCTCTTCTGCTCCACATAATTCTTCTGATTCTTGGTTTAAGTTTTAATGTAGAATAAACTTCATCTATAGTTTTTTTTGAAGAAATTTTCCTGAGACCAACCTCGTCCTTTTTATCAAGAGGTACTCTTATTATGAGTTTAGACTGTTCCATTTTCACAACATAAAAACTGGTTTTAATATTGGCCACTTCCATATTTTCAATTTTTGTAATCTCACCTACTCCATGTTTAGGATAAACTACCATTTCACCAATTTTAAATTCAGAACCTTTTTTTGTTTTCATTTATCTTCCTGGTTTTTCACTAAAGTGCTTATTAAACTTATCTTCAATATTCTGCCACTCTTCAGCATCAGCTGGAGGTTCTTTTTTTTCAGAAATATTAGGCCAAATTTCTGAGTACTTTCTATTAATTTCTGCCCATTTTTCTATACCATCTTCTGTATCTGATAAGATTGCTTCAACAGGACATTCCGGCTCACAAACGCCGCAATCTATACATTCATCTGGATGTATAACGAGCATATTCTCCCCTTCATAGAAACAATCTACAGGACAAACTTCTACACAATCCATGTGCTTACATTTTATACATTTTTCATCAACAACGTATGTCATATTACTTTCGGTTTTTATCTAGAGCTCTTATCTTTGCATTTCCAGAGTCTACATCAGAAATATAAAGTAATCCAGCCAGTCTTCTTATAAGATTTGATTCAAAATCATGAACCTCTCCATCAGATAATATAATTTCCCATAAAGTTTCGATAAGAAGAATCTTCTTCTTATCATCAAAATTTTTGTTAATAAAGGAAGTATAATGATGAAGGGATTTAGAATTATTTTTATTTTGCTCTGCTTTTTCAAGAACTAATTCAACTTCGTTTGGATCCTCAGAAAAAATATTGATTAAACTTAGCTTTATTTTATTTAATTCACTTGCATCGATTTGACCATCTGTATATGCGGCTTCGACCATTAATCCACAAAGTAATTCTAAATCTTTATTATTATTATTATTATCTTCTTTAGAATTTTGACTATTTAAAATATTTTTTAATAACTTTAGCAATTTATACCTACAATATACATTTAAAGAAGTTTTTCCAAAACTGCAAAAGGAGAATTAGGATCCCTCTTAATTTTATCTTTTTTAATTATTTTATTTATTTTTTTAGGTTTATTTTTTATTTCCTTTTTTATCTCCTTTTTTTTATTGGAAGGAAAAAATAGTTTCTTCTCATCAGAAATAATTACATATTGATATCCACAAAAGGTCATTATATCTTTTAATTGATCACTATTACATCCTATTGGATTCATAAGATCAGATGATTCTAAAAATGGACCTTTTTTTAATTTTTGTCTTGCAATAAAAAAAACTTTTTCAAAAACATCTATTCTGAATATAAAATTTTTTATATTTATATAACCAATTGATTGCCAATAATTATCGGGCATTTTAGTTTCAGTTGTGAAAGACACTCTGCCATTTGATGGTAGTGGCAAAAATTCATCATTACTATTTTGATAAAATGTTTTCCATAGTATCGCACTAAACTCTAAAGGTTTTTTCTTTAATAAATTTGGTATGAAAAAATATTTTGCACCAATTCTTATTCCTAACTTTGAAAGTTGTGTTTTGCTTTCTTGAGAAATTGTCTTTAGGGTATCTTTAAATTTTTCAATTGGGTAATTTCCAAAATTTTCAAGGCAATTAAAAGCAATTGCTCTTACTTCTGAATTTATATTTTCATCTAATTTTTTGTTAAGAGGATGAAGGGTATCATTTATTTCTTTATCTAACCATTTCTGAAGTTTTGCAGAAACCAATAATTTATTTTCTGACGATAAATATTCAGAATTTAAAGCTTCAGCAATTGGCTTATAAATTGAATTGCCTTTTTTTAATTTTCCAATCGGCTCATCACCCCAATAAATAAAGGTATCGTCTTTTATCTTGGAATTACTAAGGTCACTAAGATTTATTGAGTCTAAAGGTGAGTTCAAAAAATTTTCTACTTTTTCATTAATCATATTTCTTACTGATTTTTTTATATTACTAATCGAAAAAAAAGATTGTGAATATATTTTTTTATCTTCAATTAGATCAAAACCTTTAATAATTCCATATTTATTCTTGTCTAGGAATATTTCATTGTTATTTTTTACAAGATTATCTTCAATATTTAGAAATTCTTTTTCTCCAATAAAAAATTTTGACGAATAATCTATAAATTTATTTGTAAGACTATTATGTAATTGATCAGATAATTCATTTTCTATTTTCTGTGTTTTTTCTTGCCAATAGTATGTATTTTTAAGCCAGTTGTGATTATTTGAAATATATGTCCAAGTTCTTATTTGGGAAATTTTAATTGTAAGCTCAGGTATGCCCCCTCCAAAGTTGTTAAGCTTACTTATCTTAGTGTTAATCCATTCTTCAGGTATATAATAATTATTTTCGATTAAGACTAAATAAATTTCTTTTAAAAGTAATAAGTAATTATCATTAAATAGTTTTTCGAAATCTGGAATTTGACAAACATCCCATAATAACTTTAAATTTTTTTTTGATTTTAGAAATTTTTGAATATCATTATCGTTAATTAAATTACGAAAATTAACTTCATCTAATGCATTTTTTTTATGAATGAAATAATTATTAATTGGATATTTTTTTAATGAAGATAATAATGCTTTAGTAGAATTGAAATCTAAATCACTATTTCTCCAATAAAATTTCTGAATCTTATCAAAATTATGGCTCTCTATTTGTTGAATAATTAAGGGATCTAAATTACCTGCTTCTTTTGTATGACTAAATGTGCCATGCTGTTTATATCTTCCTGCTCTTCCAGCAATTTGACCTAATTCATTAGGAGCAAGATTTCGGTTATATCTACCATCAAATTTCTCTAGAGAAGAGAAGCTCACATGATTAATATTTAAATTTAAACCCATCCCAATAGCATCTGTAGCTACAAGATAATCAACACTTTTGTTTTCATATACCTCAACTTGTGCATTTCTAGTTCTTGGACTAAGTGATCCTAATACAACCGCAGTCCCACCCTTATAGGCTCTTATATTTTCCGCGATTTCATAAACTTTGTTAATATTAAATGCTATTATTGCAGATCTAGGTTCAAGTTTTGAAAAATTTTGTTTCCTTAGAAAAGTAAGTTGGGAAAATCGATTTTTTTTTTCAATAATGATATTTGGATAAATTTTTTTTAGTATATTTTCAACATTCATTGATCCTAAAAAAATGGTTTGAAAGTTACCTTTTGAATTTAGAATTCTATCTGTAAAAATATGTCCGCGTTCATAATCAGCAGCTAATTGAATTTCATCAATAATAACACAATCTACGGGAATATCATTTGGCATTGACTCAACAGTGCAGAAAAAATATTTGGCTTCTTTGGGTAATATTTTTTCCTCTCCAGTTACTAAAGCTGCTTTATTTAGTCCAATTCTTTTTACTGCTTTGTCGTAATTTTCTCTAGCAAGTAGTCTTAAGGGAAACCCAAATATTCCAGAAGAGAAAGAGAGTAATTTTTCAAATGCTGTATAGGTTTTACCTGTATTAGTAGGCCCAAGTATGGCTAATAGGTTTTCATCTGTATTAGACATTGATTTAAGCAGCTTCTGAAATTATTTCATTTAATACGTAATTTAAAATTCCTCCTGCCTTGTAATATTCAAGTTCTTTATTTGTATCTATTCTGCACTTTAAATTTATATTTTTAATTTCTTTAGAATTTATTTCACAATTAAGTACGATGCCTGGTTTTAAATCTGACAAACCAGATATGGATATAAATTCTTTACCCTCAATATTGAGGCTAATTCTGTGTTCATTATTCATAAATTCTAGAGGCAAAACACCCATTCCAATTAAATTAGATCTATGAATCCTCTCAAAGCTTTCGGCAATAACTGCTCTAACTCCTAAAAGTCTTGTTCCTTTTGCGGCCCAATCTCTTGATGAGCCTGTGCCATATTCTTTTCCAGCAATTATTACAGTATCAATATTACTTTTTATATATTCTTGAGCAGCATCATAAATTGACATTTGTTTGTTGGAGAGAAAAGATTTCGTGAACCCTCCCTCTACATTGTCTAGGATCTGATTCTTGATTCTGATATTTGCAAAGGTACCTCTCATCATAATTTCATGATTACCTCTTCTAGATCCATAGGAATTAAAGTTTTTAGAATTAATCTGTCTGTCTGTTAAATAGAGGCCTGCAGGACTGTCTACTTTAATATTTCCTGCAGGTGAAATATGGTCAGTTGTAACGCTATCACCAAGTAATGCTAAAATTCTTGCATTTTTTATATCTCTTAGTTCAAATTTATTTTTTATATCAAAGAAAGGTGGGTGCTTTATGTAAGTACTAGTATCGTTCCAATCATACGTTGTATTTTTAGAATTGTTAATTGATTTCCAGTTGTCATCTCCTTTGTAAATTTCTTTATATCTTTCTTTAAACATCTCTGGAGTTAAACACAAACTGAGTGTCTCATTAATTTCTTTATTTGATGGCCATAAGTCTTTTAGATATATTTTTTTTCCAGATTTAGATTTACCTATAAATTCAGTTGTAAGGTTAACATTAATATTGCCTACAATAGCATAAGCGACAACAAGAGGAGGTGAAGCAAGAAAATTCGCTTTCACTTCTTGATGAACTCTACCTTCAAAGTTTCTATTTCCAGATAAAACTGAACAAACAGTTAAATTATTTTTTTTGATTTCATTAGAAACCCAGTCATCTAAGGGACCAGAATTACCAATACAGGTTGTACATCCATAGCCAACGGTATTGAAACCTAAAAGATCAAGATATTCTGTTAATCCGGCTTTATCAAGATAGTCACTAACAACTTTACTACCTGGTGCTAAACTTGTCTTAACCCAAGGCTTTACTTCTAAACCTAAATCAATTGCCTTTTTAGCAACTAACCCTGCTGCGATCATAACATTAGGATTAGATGTATTGGTACAACTAGTAATGGCTGCGATTACAATATCACCTGTGTTTAATCTATTTTTATTTATAATTTTTTTGTTGTCCATCTTCATAAATTCATTTGGTACTTCTTTTAAAAGAATTTTGTCTTGAGGTCTTTTCGGGCCTGCAAGAGTAGGTTCGACCGTTTCTAAATCTAATAATATTTTGGAAGAAAAATCTGGTGAATAATTATCGTCTGCCCAAAGCGTTTGTTTTTTTGAATATTCTTCAACGATATTTAAGTGCTCACTTTGTTTGCCAGTTAATTTTAGATAATTAATTGTTTCTTCATCTGTTGGGAAAAATCCACAAGTTGCGCCGTACTCTGGAGCCATATTAGATATTGTTGCTCTGTCAGCTAATGATAAATTGTTTAAGCCTTCACCATAAAATTCTACAAACTTTCCGACAACGCCTTTGTCTCTAAGCATTTTAGTAATAGATAAAACTAAATCAGTAGCTGTTATACCTTCCTTCAAAGATCCTTTAAGTTCAAAACCAATGACCTCTGGAATATTCATGGAAATTGCTTGTCCTAACATCGCAGCCTCAGCTTCTATTCCTCCAACTCCCCATCCTAAAACAGAAAGCGAGTTTACCATTGTTGTATGGCTGTCTGTTCCTACAACTGAATCTGGGAATAAATAGTTTTGATTATTAATTTCTTTCAGCCATATGGTCTTTGCTATATTTTCTAGATTTACTTGATGACAAATTCCTGCACCTGGCGGTACAAGGTAAAAATTGTCAAATGAGCTTTGCCCCCATTTAAGAAATTCATATCTTTCTTTATTCCTATCAAATTCTTTTTTAACATTTTCTTTTAATGCATTATTGTCTTTGTAGCTATCTACCATAACAGAGTGATCAATAACCAGATCAACTCTGGATAATGGATTTATTTTTTTTGGCTCAATTCCTCTTGATTTTAAAGCATTTCTCATTGCGGCTAGGTCGGCAACAGCAGGTACTCCAGTAAAATCCTGCATTAAAACTCTCGTTGGGAAAAAGGCTATTTCAATTTTTTTTTCCTTATCATTCGTTTGTTTCAAAGAATTGAAAACTTTGGAGATCATATCTTTACTAATATTTTCGCCATCCTCGTTTCTAAGTAAATTTTCA
>CACDIK010000018.1 GCA_902553005.1 uncultured Alphaproteobacteria bacterium
CCCATCTTATAATCTTCCTAAATTATATGAAGTAATAAAAGATCAGTTGCCTGAACCACAAACTTTATACTCTGCATATAAAGATATAATTCCAGCTGTTATTAAAAAATCAAAAAACCCAGATTATTTTATACCTGTTCAAGTTCCAAATAATTAAACTATACTTGACACTTCCTGAACTTTAGTTTTATTGATAATATATATGGAGTTAAGAAATTTTATTGATGGTAAATTTATTGATTCAATATCAAAAAAAAATATTCCTGTTTTAAATCCAGCAAATCAAAAAATTGTAGGAAATATTGATGAAGCTATGGATGAAGAAATAGATTTAGCCTTCCAAGCAGCTAAAAGAGCTTTCGATAAAAGAATTTTAGTTGATATGGACTCAAAAGAAAAATCAAATATGATGAGAGCAATTGCTCAAAAATTAAGGGAACGAAAAGATGAAGGTGGTAAGCTTTTAAGTCAAGAAAATGGCAAAACAATCAAACAATGTGTAGATGAATTTAAAGGGGCGGCAGATACATTTGACTTCTACGCTGGACTAACAGATAAAATAGAAAATAAATTAATCCCATCAGGAAATGATACTTTAAATTATGTGGTCTTAGAACCTTTTGGAGTAGCACTACAAATTGTTCCATGGAATTATCCTGTTTCTTTGTTTTCTGGAATGGTTGCGCAAAACTGGATTGTTGGCAATACTATTGTAATCAAACCTCCTGAGTTATGTCCTATTTCTTCAAATTTTTATGGTCAAATATTTGAAGAAGTTGGTGTCCCTAAAGGAATTATTAATATTATTCATGGTTATGGTGAAACCACTGGAAGAAAGCTAGTTCAACATTCAGGTTGTGACTATATCGTTTTCACTGGATCTCCAGAAGTTGCATCAGAAATTTTAAAAGAAACAGCTGATAGAATTATACCTACGCATTTTGAATTAGGTGGTAAGTCTGCAGCTATTATTTATCCTGACGCGGATATTGATAAAGCTGTTGATAGTACTGTTAAAGGAATTTTTAAACCTAATGCAGGACAAATATGTGTAGCAATGTCGAGGGTAATTGTTCATCCTAAAATAAAAGATGAATATATGACAAAGCTTGTAGCTAAAACTCAAAAATTAAAAGTTGGTGCTGGTGATGAAGATGGTACGCAAGTAACACCACTTATTTCAACTGATCAAATGCAAAGAGTTTCGAATTATGTAAAATCAGGAATACAATCTGGTGCCACCCTAACATTAGGTGGAGATAAAGCTGATAGAGATGATGGTAATTTTTATCAACCAACAATTTTTGATAATGTTAAAGTTGAAGCAACAATTGCGCAGGAGGAAATCTTTGGTCCAGTTACATCAATTTTTGATTTTGAAGATGAAGAAGAAGCTATAAATATTGCAAATTCAACAAAATATGGATTAGCTTCTGGTGTGTTTACTGCTGATGATCAAAAAGCAAAATGGACAGCAGATAGGATTCAGGCTGGTATCATTTGGCATAATGACTGGTTTGTTGATGGTAAAAATTTACCTGGAGGTGGTTATAAAAGATCAGGCTACGGAAGAGATGGTGGAGTAGATGGTGTATATAGCCATGGACAAACGAAAAGAATCAGTAAAAGACTCTACTAGTTGACATTTGCAACTAATTTTAGTTTAAACTTTATTATTATTAATTAATATTATTTATTAATTACCAGGGAGGAATTATGAAAATTATTAAAATATTACTTATTACTTTATTTCTTTTTCCAGTTTCTATGCAAGCTTATGCTGCACCAACTGGACAAGATCTAGGTGATAAATGGTGCTCAGATGTAAAAATGCATTTTTATGCTGGCGGTCCTGAGGCTGGTGGCTTTGCTGGAATAGTTGCAGCAGGAGCAATGAATGCAATAAGAGATACGGGCGCAGATGCTGAAATTATTTACTCAGAATGGGATTTTGAAAAAATGGTTCGTCAACTTAGAGAATCAGTTGGACTTGGAGTAGATGCTATTGCAATGATGGGACATCCGGGAGATGAAGCTCTAATGCCTTTAGCAAAACAAGCTGCTGAAAAAGGTATTCTAATGACATATCAAAACGTTGATCCATCAGGTGTAAGAGCAAAATTTGGTGGTGGATACGTAGGAGCAAATTTAGCAACTCAAGGTAAAGCTCTTGCAAGAGAAGCAATTAGACAATTTGGCTTCAAAGCTGGAGATCACGCTATAGTGATGGTTCCTATTGGAGATTACGCTAGAGCCCAAAGAGAAGATGGTGCAAGAATCATATTTGAAGAACACGGAATGACAGTTACTGTTCTTGATGGACAACCAGCTTATGCTTCAGATCCGAATATGACTATCCCAGTTTTCTCAGCAGCGTTAAATGCAAATCCTGAAACAAAAGTAATTGTTCACTCTGGAAGTGATGTGATGAATGTTGCAGAAGGTATTGCCAAAGCTGCTGGTTATGGACCAAATGAGTTACTTCAAATTGGATTTGATACTAGCCCACAAATTATGTCGGCATTTGAAAAAGGATATGTTCATCTAACATCTGATCAACAACCTTTCCTTCAAGGGTATCTTCCAGTGTTATCACTTTGTCAAACAGCTGTACTTGGTACTGGTGCAATAAACCAAGATACTGGTGCAGGATTTGTTGATACAAATAACTATCAAGCTGTTAAAGCTCTTGCTGATGCAGGCTTAAGATAGATAAATATATTGCTAACCCATTTTAATGGGTTAGCATTTCAAAATTTATGGAAAATATCATTGAATTAGATAATGTTACAAAAAGATTTGGCGGTATTACTGCTCTAAACAAAGCATCATTAAAAGTAACCAGGGGTGAAGTTGTAGGTTTAATTGGTGATAATGGCGCAGGTAAATCAACATTAATTAAAACACTAGTAGGCGTTTATAGTCCTGACGAAGGTGACATACTTATAAGAGGAAAAAAAGTAAATGCTTGGAATGCACTCAAGGCTAGAGAGTCTGGTATAGAAACTGTTTTTCAAGATAGAGCTTTAACTCCACAACAATCGATAGTTAAAAATATTTTTATGGGTAAGGAACTTCGGTATCCATTTGGTTTTATAAAAGAAAAAGAGCAAATTTTTGAAGCAAATAGATTAATAAGAGAAATAGGTTTTACATCAAAATTAATAAACGCTGAATCTCCAGTTGGAAATTTATCCGGAGGTGAAAGACAAGGCGTAGCAATTGCAAGAGCAATTTATAATAAAGCAGAATTAATTGTTCTTGATGAGCCAACAAATAACTTATCTCTTAATGAAACACAGAAAGTTTTTGATTTTGTCTTAAATGTAAAAAAATCAAATAGATCTGTTCTATTTATTGGTCATAATATTTATCATGTATACGACATATCAGATAGATTTGTAATTTTAGATAGAGGAGAAGTCGTTCATCAACTCAATAAGAATGACATATCAACTCCTGAAGAACTCATGAAAATAATGAGGGATACTATAGGGGCACACTAATGAGCAATAATAATTCATATTTAAGTAATTACTTTCACAGAAATGGAAGAGCTTTAGGAAGCATTGGATACTTTGTACTTTTAATGGTAATTTTTTTAATAGGTGCACCAGAAGCTTGGATAAGACCTAACCTTCATCAATCAGTATTTGTCATGATGCCAACTTTGATATTTTTAACTATACCATTAGTTTTTTTAGTTGCATCTGGTGAAATAGATCTTTCTTTTGCCTCTACTTATGCTGTAGCAGCTTATGTATTTGCTTTACTTGTTAAAAATGGAGTTGATCCAGCTATTTGTTTAGCTCTTGGTATTTTTACTGGAGCAGCTATTGGTGCTCTTGTTGGAACATTAATTGTTGTATTTAGACTTTCCTCTCTTGTTGCGTCACTTGGAGTATTATTTTTACTAAGAGGTGTAATTCTCTTATTATCTAACAGCAGATCAATTACGATTATGGAAGTAGAGAACCACTGGATCTACCCTCTTTTAGTTGGAAATTTTTATGGCTTCCCAATGCAAATTTTTTGGGCAGCAATATTTGTGATTTTTTGCTATTATTTTTTTAATAAACATGTTTTTGGTATTCATATTCAGCATGTAGGAGATAATTCTGTTAGTGCAGAACAAATGGGTATAAATGTAAATGCTGTTAAAATAAAAGCTTTTATGTTTGTTGGTGTTGGTGCAGCAATAGGTGGAATTTTTACAACGATGATTACTTATACATTTTTTCCTACTCAAGGATTTGGTTATTTATTGCTTGCTCTAGCTGCTGTTTTTGTTGGCGGCACTCCTTACTGGGGAGGATTAGGAACTATTATTGGCGCAGTATTTGGCGTTGGTATAATTGCCTATATGGAAATAGGAATTATTGCCATTGGTTGGAGTGGTGAGTGGAGACAATTCTTTAACGGATTAATCATATTGCTAGCATTACTAGGACATCGGTTGCACGGAGAAAGAGTTAGATAGTATTAGATGACTAATGTTATAATTTGGAATGAAAATATTCATGAAGTAGAAAATGAAGAAGTTAAAAAAATTTATCCTAAGGGAATACATGGATGCATAAAAGATTTTTTATCAACTGATAATAGTTTAAAAATTAAAACGGCTACGCTCAAAGAAGATCAAAATGGATTAAGTGAGGAATTATTAAAAAATTCTGATGTTGTTATTTGGTGGGGTCACAAAGCACATGACGAAGTATTAGATAAAACAGTTGATTTAGTACAACGACGAGTTCTTGAAGGAATGGGCTTGATAGTATTACATTCCGGACATCATTCTAAGATATTTAAAAGATTAATGGGTACTAATTGTAATTTAACCTGGAGAGAATACGGTGAAAAAGAAAGATTGTGGATATGCAATCCTGGCCATCCTATCTGTGAGGGTTTAGAGCCACATTTTGAACTTGAAATGGAAGAAATGTATGGTGAGCCTTTTCAGGTTCCATCTCCAGATGAAACACTTTTTACTAGTTGGTTTGAAGGAGGAGAAACTTTTAGATCAGGATTATTATACAGAAGAGGAAATGGTCAAATATTTTATTTTCGACCAGGTCATGAAGCATATCCAACTTATCATAATATTAATGTGCAAATTGTAATTAGAAATGCAATACATTTTGTAAAACAGAAAAATAAAGTTTTGTGGGAAGATATACATTCTCCTACTCCGAAAAGTAATAGACCAAAACCTCTTGAAAAGATTAGTAAGAAAGGTTTTAGTGTAGGACATCCAACAGAAGAAAAATAAAATGAAAATTGGTATTGTTGGAACAGGAAATATCTCTTCAAGGCATCTTGATGAATTTAACAATATGCCAAATGTCAATGTTGAAGCTGTTTGTGATACAAATCAAAAAAATTTAGAAATATTTTTATCAAATAACAAAAATTCAGATATCAGAGGTTATTTGAGTTTAGAAGAAATGCTTGAAAAAGAAAAAACTTTTGATGGTATTAGCAACACAACGCCTGATAAGTTTCATAAAGAGACTACACTGCAAATTTTAAAAAGTGGTTATAATGTTTTTTGTGAAAAACCACTTGCGGAAAATTATAGTGATGCAAAAGATATGGTAAATGCAGCAGTTCAATCTAAAAAAATTAATATGGTTAATTTTACATATAGAGAATCAAGTGCGTATCAAAGATTAGTTGAAATATTAAAATCTGGAGCAATAGGAAATCCTAGACATGTTAGTGCTTGTTATTATCAGTCTTGGCTTACAAGTAATAAATGGGGTGATTGGAGAGAAGAAGACAAATGGCTGTGGAGACTATCAACGAAACATGGAAGTAACGGTGCTTTAGGAGATACCGGTGTTCATATTTTTGATTTTGCTGTTAATGCTGTAGGTGACATAAAAGAGATATGTACTGATTTGAAAACTTACTTCGATAAAGGAAATAAAATAAAAGAATATACATTAGATGCTAATGATGGTTTCAATTCATTAGTTAGATTTGAAAATGGAGCTATCGGGACAATAACTAATACAAGATTTGCAACAGGACATGCAAACTCCATAATTCTAGAAGTATTTTGTACAAAAGGTGCTTTAAAAGTTGAACTAGATGAGGAAAGAACTAAATGGTCTACATTGCATATTTGTATTGATGAAAATATCAATAAAATGGCTTGGGATACAATTGAATGTCCAAAAACTCCAAGTAATTATCAAAACTTTATAGAGTCAATAAAAACAAACTTGAATATGCAGCCCGATTTTAATCAAGGTGCAAAAATTCAAAATATTATTGATAAATGTATAGAAAGTAATCTAATTGGTAGTTGGGTTGACGTTTAGTGAGACAAAATAGTTAATATTTGTCTTTTAAATCTCATAATAGTTTTATAAATAAAATCAGATTATGTCAGATAAATTAGATAATGTTGATGACAAATGGTTTAGAGCCGAAATAAGTAAAAAAGATCTTAAAGAGTTATCAAAAAAAAGTGATTTAAAAGGATTACAGCATGTAACTATATATTTTATTCTTTTATTTATTTTTGGATATATGTCCGTAGCTACATGGGGAACTTGGTGGACAGTTTTATGGTTATGGCTTTACGGTGTTCTCTTTTATTCAAGTAACCCAATCTGGCATGAATGTGGACATAGAACTGCATTTAAATCAAAATTTTTAAATGAATTTTTTTATCAAATTGGTTCTTTTATGACTGACTTTGAACCAACTAGATGGACTTGGAGTCATTTTAGACACCATAGCAATACCTCTTCTGTTGCTGACCCTCATGATTTTGAAGCAGCATTGTTCCATGAATATCCAAGTCTAAAAAGTTTCCTATTTAGTTTTGCTCCATTTTATGAACTTATTAAGTTCAAGGACTCTTTTAAATTTGAAACTATCAAGCACGCGTTAGGAATGACGACACCTGTTATGAAGGAATGTATTCCTCAAGATGAGATTTGGAAATGTCGTCTTATTTCAAGAATACATGTTTCTTTATGGATCGCTTCTTTTGCTCTATCATTTTATTTAATGAACCCTCTTCCTGCATTATTAATATTTTTTCCTAGGTACTGGGGAAATATAATAAATATATTTAACATGACTCAGCATATTGGATTACCAGAAAATATCAAGGACCACAGGTACACTACAAGATCTGTTCGTTTTAATCCTATATTTAGTTTTCTATATTGGCATATGGAATATCACGTAGAACATCATATGTTCCCTTCTGTTCCCTCTTATAATTTACCTAAGTTAAGTAATTTAATTAAAAATCAATTACCTAAGGCTAACACTAGTCTATACGATGCATATAAGGAAATTATACCAGCAATTATTAGACAACATAAGGATAATTCCTATTATATATCTAAAATTGTACCATCTTAAATACATAATTAAGATATATTTGCAGACAATTATTCATCAAAAATCAACAAATTTAAAACTGTTACAAATTGACAGTAAATATCAACATTAGTAAGTCATTATAAATTGACAATAAGTAATGATCGGATATTTGTTTTTTATAAATTAGGAGGATTAATGAAATACTCAATTAAAAGTCTAATAGTATTTGTTTCTTCATTATTTTTAAGTTTCTCTGCGTTTGCAGGAGGTCATGCTTATACTGGTCCAGATTTAACTGGACAAAAGGTAGTTATGTTTGGTCCTTGGTTGTCACCAGAGCAAGAAACAATGAGAGAAGTAGGTGCTATATTTGAAAAAGCTACTGGAGCTACATTTGAATATGGTGGTTCAGATAGTTTTGAACAACAAGTAATGATCGATTTAAAAGCTGGAAGTGCTGCTGATCTAGTTGTATTTCCACAACCTGGTCTAGCTGCAAACGCAGCAGCCATGGGAGGATTAGTTCCTCTTGGAGATGATATCAAGCAAATGGTTTTAGATAACTATGCTGCTGGTCAATCATGGGTTGATCTTTCAACATATGCCGATGAAAATGGTAATGATCAGTTTAATGCAATTTTCTTTAGAACAAATGTAAAAAGTTTGGTTTGGTATTCGCCAGATAACTTTGAAGATAATGGTTATGAAGTTCCAGGAACTATGGAAGAGTTAATTGCACTAACAAGACAAATGGCTTCAGATGGAAATACTCCATGGTGTATTGGTCTAGGTTCAGGTGCAGCAACTGGTTGGCCTGCAACTGACTGGATGGAAGATATCATGTTAAGAACACATACGCCTGATGTTTATGACATGTGGGTATCCAATGAAATGCCTTTTAATGACCCAAGAGTTATTGAAGCAATGAATTTCTTTGGAACTTTTGCGTTGAATGACAAGTTTGTAAATGGTGGATCTAAAGCAGTAGCAACTACTGATTTTAGAGATGCTCCAAATGGACTTTTCACTTCACCTGCAGAATGTATGATGCACAGACAAGCTAGTTTTATACCTGCATTCTTCCCTGAAGGTGTAGAAGCTGGTGTTGACTATGATTTCTTTTATTTCCCTGCATATGCAACTAAAGATTTAGGAACTCCTGTGCTTGGAGCTGGTACATTAGTAGCGGCTACTAATGATAACCAAGCAACAATCGAGTTTATTAAATTCTTAATGCATCCTGAAGCTCATGAATATTGGATGGCTAAAGGTGGTTTCCTGACTCCTCACAAAGGTGTTGATGGAAGTAAATATGCTAGTGAAACTTTTAGAAAACTAGGTGAAATTTTAACAGGCGCAACAACGTTTAGATTTGATGCGTCAGACTTAATGCCTGGTGCTATTGGTGCTGGAACTTTCTGGACTGGTATGGTTGACTATACTAACGGAAAATCTGCCCAAGATGTAGCAGATGCGATCCAAGATAGTTGGGACGCAATTAAGTAACTTTTCAATTATGAACAGGCGAACAATTAACTTGTTCGCCTGTTTTTTTTATATATTTAATCACTAATGACCATCCTGAATTTAGTATTTATTGTTTTTTTAGGAATATTATTTTTCATAGCCTACTTTCATATCTCAAATTATATTTTAGATAATTATGGTAACAAAACGCTGAAAAGATATAATTTTGAAAATTCTATAAGGGTCATAGTTTTTATAACACCAGCATTTATTGTTTTATTTATTTTTATTTTATATCCAGTGTTTGAAACTATTAGGCTTAGCTTTTATGATAAATTTGGAAGAGAATTTGTCGGACTATACAATTACAAATGGGCAATTAATGATCCTGAATTTAGAAGAAGTATATTAAATAATTTAGTGTGGTTACTTGTAGTCCCAACATTGAGCACTTTTTTTGGATTAGTAATTGCTAACTTAGCTGATAGAATTTGGTGGGGTTCAATTGCAAAATCTATAATATTTATGCCTATGGCAATATCATTTGTAGGAGCTGGTGTAATTTGGAAATTTATTTATGAATATAGAGGACCTGAGAATACACAAATTGGACTACTTAATGCAATAATTGTTTCTCTTGGTTATGAGCCACAAGCATGGTTAACAATACCTATGTGGAACAACTTCTTTTTGATGGCTATTATGATTTGGATACAAACTGGATTAGCTTTAGTTATTTTTAGTGCTGCATTAAGAAGCATACCGAAGGAAATGCTTGAAGCGGCAAGAATTGACGGAGCTAGTGAGTTAAAAATATTTTTTTCAATTATAATTCCTTATTTAGAACAAACGATACTTGTGATTTGGACCTTAATTACAATAATTGTTTTAAGAATATTTGATATTATTTTTGCCATGACTAATGGGGAATGGCAAACTGGAGTCTTAGCGAACTTAATGTACGACTGGATGTTTAGAGGTGGTGGTGACTCGGGAAGAGGAAGTGTTTTAGCAATCGTTATTATGATTGGTGTTATACCAATCTTAGCATGGAATTTATACAAACATAGACAGGAACAAAAAATTTAATGAAGAAATTTTCAATATCATCTATCTTGTCTCAATTACTACTACTGTTCTTTGTTATTATATGGATCATTCCTACATTTGGTCTTTTCATTAGCTCTTTAAGAGATAAAGATTTATTAGCTATAAGTGGATGGTGGACTTCCTTAACTACTACAGAAGTAAATGAAATTTATAGAATGTCAGGAATGGAAAGTCAAATTGAAGAAGATGGTTATTTCAAAATTAAAGGAAAGTTATTTGAAGACAATTCAGGAAAAAAAATAGAAAGTTTTGGAATTACTTCAAAGAAAATTAATGAATTTAATATTGGTGATGTCGCAATTTTTAAAGATGAAAGTGAAGTACTTCTTGATGAAGATGGAAATTATGAATGGCGATCAAGAACAGAATTTAAAAAGAAAAAAGGTAAGAGATTATTTACTACATCATTAAGTCCTCCTGCATTTACTTTTGAAAATTACAGAGAAGTTTTATTCAAAGAAGGAATTGGCAGAGCTTTTATTAATACAATGGCAGTAGCATTACCTTCAACACTAATTCCTTTAATAATATGCTCTTTCTTTGCGTATTCCTTAACTTGGATGAAGTTTTATGGAAGAGATACTTTATTAGCAATAATAATTGCGTCTCTTGTTGTTCCTCTTCAAATGTCTCTAATACCAATACTAACAATCTATAATGATTTTGGAGCATTATTTGGAGTAGCGGCTAAGTCCTATCCCGGTGTTTGGATGGCACATACTGGTTTTGGATTAGCCTCAACTACTTTTCTATTAAGAAATTTTTTAAAAAGCTTACCTAATGAAATGATGGAGGCTGCTAAAGTTGATGGTGCTTCTCATTATGATATTTTTTTACGCATAATTATTCCTCTTTCGATACCAGCTTTTGCTTCAATATTTATTTTACAATTTTTATGGTGTTGGAATGATCTTTTAGTGGGATTAGTATTTTTAGATCAGGTTCCAAGTGAAATAATATTAACTGCAAAATTAAAAGAATTACTTGGATCTAGAGGTGAAAATTGGGAAATTTTAACTACTGGTGCTTTTGTATCAATGACTGTACCTTTATTTATCTTTTTTGCCTTACAGAGATATTTTATACGAGGTTTAGTAGCTGGATCAGTTAAGGGTTAAAACTAAAAAGTATTGATTTTTCAATAAATATACCTTTAAATAAAATTATATTTGTATGATGATGTATTCATACACTTGAAAGATCGCTCAAAGGAGGATGAAGTGGCAGATATAAATATAAATACTGTTAATAAATATTTCGGAGATGTCCATGTAATTAAGGATGTTTCTCTTGATATAAAAAGTCAATCATTCACAGTTCTAGTTGGTCCAAGTGGTTGTGGTAAGTCAACTATGTTAAGAATGATAGCGGGACTGGAAGATATAAATTCAGGTACAATTTCAATTGATGGTCAAGTAGTAAATGATTTACCACCAAAGCAAAGAAATATTGCAATGGTGTTTCAATCGTATGCATTATACCCTCACATGACTGTATTTGACAATATGGCTTTTGGTTTGAAATTAGAAAAAAGATCAAAAGATGAAATTAATGAAAGAGTTAATGAGGCAGCAAGAATTCTTCAAATAGAAGATTATCTTCAAAGAAAACCAAAACAACTTTCAGGTGGTCAAAGACAGCGTGTTGCTATTGGAAGAGCAATTACAAGAAAGCCAAAAGTTTTCTTATTTGATGAACCACTTTCAAACCTTGATGCTGCATTAAGGGTTCAAATGAGAGTTGAGTTAGCAAAACTGCATAATGAACTAGAAGCAACAATGATCTATGTAACACACGATCAGACAGAAGCTATGACTTTAGCTGATGATATTGTTGTACTTGATACAGGTATAGTTTCACAAAAAGGATCACCGCTAGAACTTTATGATAGACCAAATAATATGTTCGTAGGTGGATTTATTGGATCACCAAAAATGAACTTTATTTCAAGTAAGATATTAAGCAAAAGTTCTGATACTACAGAAGTTGATATTATGGGAACGTCCAAAATATCAGTCTCTAGAATGTCTGCATCCTCCTCAGAGGGTGATTCAGTAACTTTAGGCATTAGACCTGAACACTTAGTAGTAAATGGTGATGCAGATGGATCTTGGGAAAGTAAAGTGTTTGTTGTTGAAAAACTTGGTGACGTTACTTACCTATACCTTGAAAAAGATGGAGAGCCATTAGTTGCTGAAACTGAAGGACATTCAGAAATTAAAGTTGGTGATACTGTAAAAGTTGGTTTTCCGGCTGGAAGATGTCAATTATTTGATAGTTCAGGCGAAGCATTTAAATAATAGAATCGTATTGATTATTGCCCCTAATATAAGGGGCAATACATCCCTTTTTTAAAAATTTTTAATAAATATCATAAATTTAAATTAAAATAATAATGGGCAGAGGGTTCATATTATTTCCTCCTATAAGAAGTATTCCTCTTATAAAACTTTTCTGCCCACCAAATTTGAAAAGTTATTTAAGAGGGATACCAATTATAGTTTTTGTTTAGCAGTCCAGGAATTTCTTTTATTTACAGGAATATATTTATTAAGTGCAAGTAGAACATTTTCAGCTAATTTTCTATATGTCGTGAGCTTTCCACCATAAATATTTAGTAGCGGGGCTTGAGAGTCATCCTCATTTAAGTCAAATATATAATCTCTCGTAACTTTTGTAGCATCTTTAAAATCTTCAATTAAAGGACGTATTCCAGAGTAAGTCTCGACTATATCTTCTTGAGAGATTTGCTTAATAAAATGATTATTAATGGTATTAACTAAATAAATTTTTTCTTCATTTGATATAGAGGGGTTGTCTGGTGTATCAACATCAACTTCAGTTGTACCGATAAGAGAATACTCACCTTTATAAGGAATTACAAAAACAATTCTATTATCCTTATTTTGTAAAGTAAACGCAACTTCCTCCTCATATAATTTTTTAATAATGATATGACTACCTCTGACTAATCTGATAGATTTTTTTGCATTAATTTTGAGAACATTATTTACAATTTCATTT
>CACDIK010000019.1 GCA_902553005.1 uncultured Alphaproteobacteria bacterium
CATCTATCTTCACAAAGTTGTTTGTTAGGAAACCTTTTATTACATCATCTAACTGCGGTTCCTCTAATAAAAAACTATCATGTCCTTTATCAGTATCAATTTCTAGAAAGCTAACTTCTCTTGATAGAGAATTTAATTGATTTACAATCATTTTACTTTCTATTGTAGGGAATAACCAATCCGAGGTAAATGAGACAATTAAATATTTTAAATGGTTATTTGGATTATGACTAAACTCAATATTTTTTCTAAATGTTTCATCATGATCAAAATAATCCATAGCCCTTGTTAAATAAAGATATGAATTTGCATCAAATCTTTCAACAAATGATTTGCCTTGATATCTCAGATAACTCTCAACTTGAAAATCAGCATCAAATCCAAAAGAAATAATATCTCTTGATTGAAGTTTTCTTCCAAATTTTCTATGCATCGCATTTTCGGATAAATATGTGATATGCGCAATCATTCTTGCTACTGACAGACCTCTTTCAGGCACTTCATTATTTTCAAAATACTTTCCATTTTTCCAAATAGGATCACTCATTATTGCCTGTCGCCCAACTTCATGAAATGCAATATTTTGAGCTGAATGTTTTAAAGCGCCCGCAATATGTATTATATTTAAAATTTTATCTGGAAAATCGATTGCCCATTGAAGTGCTTGCATTGCCCCCATCGAACCACCAATGACAGAAAATAACTTCTCTATATTTAAACTTTCAATCAATAAAGATTGAGCCGTCACCATATCTTTTATTGTTATGGAAGGAAAATTACCACCATATGCAACATCATTTCCATTTTGTAACTCTTTAGGACCTGTTGAGCCAGCACAACCGCCGAGTACATTTGAGCAAATTACAAAAAATTTGTTTGTATCAATTGGTTTATTAGGCCCAACCATTCTAGACCACCAACCTTCTCTCCCAGTAATTGGATTATTCCCAGCAACATATTGATCTCCAGTTAAAGCATGGCAAACAAGAACAGCATTAGTTTTATCAGTATTTAATTTGCCGTATGTTTTGAATGCTAGTTTAAAACTATCTATTATATCTCCTGATTCTAGCTTTAAATTAATATTCTCGAAATAGGCTATTTCGCTTTCAAGTTTTGTGTCAGTAGTAAATTTTGTTTTCATATCTTTTTAGTCTAACACTATTTGAAAGAATGAAGGAGGAGTGTAAACGCTTTAGCTGATTATTGCTCCACCCGCAAGCTGTCTCAAATCGGTGATATTCTGTCTTATATTTATATATCTTTCTAAGTCAATAAATCGTCATTTTTTAAATTAAATACTACTTTATTTTGATTTATCGTAAGATAGTTTGTAAAGAAACGTCCAAAATTATGAAAAATAAAGAATTAGACAATTTAAGAAGCAAAATTAATAACATTGATGATGAAATTTTATCTTTATTATCTAATCGATCTAAAATTGTTTTAGAAATAGGAAAACACAAAAAAGATAATTCTGTTGTTGATCTAGATAGAGAACAAAAAATTCTCGACAGATTAAGCTCTAAATTTACAGGATCTTATCCGAAAGATACCATTTTTAGACTTTGGAGAGAAATTTTTCAATCTTCTGAAAAACTTCAGAAGTTAACTAAAGAAAATATTCAATCAAAAAGATCTATAGAAAACATTAATGTTTATAAAGGTGGTAAGGCAAAGTTAAATAACAATAAAAGAGTTATCAAACTTTCTTCTAATGAAAATCCCTATGGTGCTTCACCGAAAGCAATTGAATTGTTAGAAACAAAAAATATTAATCATGATTTACATAGATACCCAGAAATTGATGGATCATCATTAAGAGAAGCAATAGCTAAAAATTTTTCTATTGATAGTAATAGAATTATTCTTGGCTCTGGCTCAGATGAAGTTTTATTATTTGCAGCTTTGGCATTTTGTCAAGATGGCGATGAAATTCTCCACGCAAACCATGGCTTTGAGATGTATTCAATTGTAAGTAAAGTAGTTGGTGCAGTTCCAAAAAAAATTATGGAAGATGTAAATTTCAATTTAAATATTGAAAATCTCATAGGTCAAACAAATGAGGCTACTAAAGTAATTTATATTGCATCACCTAATAATCCAACTGGAACTTATTTGTCCAGAGACCAACTTGTTAAATTAATGAATAGTATTTCTAAAAATATTATAGTTGTTATAGACGGGGCATATGTCGAATATGTGCAAAAAGATGATTATGATAAAGGATTTAGTTTAACGGATGAATATGAGAATATTATTTTAACAAGAACATTTTCAAAAACATATGGACTTGCAGCTTTAAGAGTAGGTTGGTGTTATACCAGTCAAAAAATAGCTGATATAATAAATAAAATAAAACCCCCTTTTAATACGACAACTATTTCACAGTCTCTTGCAATTAAAGCTTTGGAGGATAAAGAACATATTGAAAACTCTGTTAAATTAAATTCTGAAATTAAAGATTGGTTTGAAAAAGAGCTCAAACTATTAAATATTAAAACCAGACAAACTGAAGGTAATTTTACTTTAATTGAAACTTCAGAAGAAGAAGCTGAGAAAATTAGTAATCATCTTATGAATGATGGCATTATTATAAGGCGTTTAAATAGTTATAATCTGCCCAATTTTTTGAGAATTAGTATTGGTACAAAAGAAGAAATGAATATGACTGTTGAAAGTTTGAAGAAATTTAATGTCTAAAATAACTTATGATTCAGCTCTGGTCATTGGTATGGGATTAATTGGATCATCCATAGCAAGGGCTCTGAAGGAAAAACAATTATCAAAAAAAATTTTTGCTATTGATAAGCACAGTGAGGTAATAAGTATTTCAAAAAATTTAAATCTTGTGGATGCAATAGAGAGTGATTTAAATAAATATAATCAACAATTTGATATTATTTTTATTTGTACACCTTTGAGTTCATATAGGGATATTTTTAAGCAATTGAATAGCTATGTTAATGAAACAACACTAGTAACAGATGTTGGTTCAACAAAAGTAAGTGTTATAGAAGATTTTAAAGAATCAATTAATAATAAAAAAATTTTATTTGTTCCTGCCCACCCTATTGCTGGGTTAGAGAAAAGTGGACCAGAATTTGGTTTCGCAAAGCTGTTTGAGAATAGGTATTGTATTTTGACCCCAACAGAAACTCAGAGTGAGATAACAAAATCAGTTTCAGATATTTGGGAGTCATTCGGAATGAATATAGAAATCATGGAACCTAAACGTCATGACAGAGTACTTGCTATGACATCTCATATTCCACAACTCATTGCATATTCTGTCGTAGGAACTGCAACAGAGCTTGAATCTCAAATGAAAGATGAAGTAATTAAATATTCAGCTGCAGGTTTTAGAGATTTCACAAGATTGGCAGGTAGTGATCCAGTAATGTGGCGTGATGTTTATGAAAAAAATAAAGAAGCCGTTTTAGAAATGCTTGGTCGTTTCAGTGAAGATCTACTTACGTATCAAAAAGCAATAAGAAATAATGATTTAAAATATTTGGAAGAAAAATTTATAAAATCAAAAGAAATTAGAAAAATTATTGAAGAGATTGGTCAAGCAGGAACTTTTGATCCCACAGAAAAGAATTAGTTATCCAATAATAAATTTGAAGCAGTTTCTATTCTACTCTGAACTTCGTTTAATAAAACTTTTTTATCTAAACCTTCATCAATTGTTGGTAAAAATTTTATAGTAATTAATCCTTTTTCTAATACCCATGATTGTTTTGGCCAACATAAGCCTGAATTTAAAGCTACAGGAAGGATTTTTCTTTTTGTATGATTATAAATTCCAATAAAACCTGTCTTATAATCAGGTTTACTACCAGGCAGCTTTCTTGTTCCTTCGGGGAAAATAATAATTGAAGATCCAAAAGATAATTTTGATTGAACTTTTTGTAACATATCTCTCATAGCTTTTGTTCCACCATCTCTATTAATCGCAACCATATTAGACTTGAATAAATACTGGCCAAAAATTGGTATAAAGAAAAGCTCTCTTTTATGGACAAAAAAACAATCTTTTAAATAGTAATAGAGTGCTAGTGTCTCAAATGCGGACTGATGTTTAGACGCAATTAAGACACTTTCATTTGGAATATTTTCTAAACCCTCAATTTTATGTTTAATATTACATATAAGATTAAGAAAAACAAAAATAACACGTATCCAAAGTTTGGTTGGATATTTAAGTAAATAACTTGGTAATAAGAGAAAAGGTAAACACACAATACCCATCAACACAGTCCATATAACCAAGGAAATATAAAATATTATACTTTTTAAAATTAACATACTTAATGATTTTGTTTTATATACTAGCCTGACTGATCTATATATAATTTATGTTCATTGTTTGCTCTAATTGTGAATTCAAGTATTTAGTAAATTCTGCAGATCTTAAACCAAATGGTAGAATAGTTGAATGCGCAAATTGTAATCATCAATGGTTTCAAGAATTAGATGATACTGACATTACAACATCAGTTCCATCTACAAAAAAAGAAGAATTAGATCAAAATTTAAAAAATAATAAACAAAAAGAAAAATTAGAAAAAGGTCCAGTCAGAAATTTACCAAGTACAGTTGTAAGACAAGAAAAACCAAGTGTTATTAATTCAACTATAGTAATTACTCTAGCTATAGCTGTAATTTTAGCAATATGGATTTATCGATCCTACGGTGTAAATACTTTTATTATTATTGATTTCTATATTAGGGAATTTTTCTTTAATTTAAATTTGATAATTTCAGACTTAGCTAAAATTATACACAATACTTTAAATTAGTTACAACCAACTCGGAATAATATCAGCTTCAATTGTTTTCTCAATTTTCTCTGGAGAATAAATAATTGCATAATTATCATCGTGTACCAAAATTTCAGAGGGCAATGGCCTGGAGTTATAATTTGAAGACATTACTTTTCCATAGGCTCCTGTATTTTTTATAACAAGTAAATTGCCAATTTTTTGTTTAGCCAATTTAATATTTTTTAAAAAAACATCGGAACTTTCACAAATTGGACCAGCAATAGCATAATCCATAAATTCCTCTGATTTTACATCAATCGCTAATATCTGATGATGTGCACCATACATGGCTGGACGTATCAATGTATTCATTCCTGCATCAACAATTAAATAATTTATACTTCCATTATTTTTAATTGTAACAATAGAAGTAACTGTAACTCCAGCCTCAGCAATTAAATATCGACCAGGCTCAAACGATAATTCATAGTTTGTTTGCGTAAAACAATTATCAAGTTCTTCTTTTACTAACTCAATATTGAAGTCAGGATCAGAATCTTCATATTTAACATGAAAACCTCCACCCAAATCTACATGCTTGATATTAACACCTGATTCAATAAACTTATCTGCAGCCATTTTCATTTGAGAAAACATATTTCTATAGGCCTCAATTTTACTAATTTGACTTCCAATATGACAACTAATACTAATTAAATTTAAATTTTTACAACTTTTAACTAATTTGATAATTTTATCTAAATTTTCAAATTCAATACCAAACTTATCAGTTTTTTTTCCTGTTGAAATTTTACTTAAAGTCTCACCATCAACATCTGGATTAAGTCTAACACCAATATCAACGATTTTATTTTTTTCATTAGCTAAATTATCGAGTAGTTTTATTTCTTCTAAAGATTCAGTATTAATTAAACGTATATTTTTATGCATAGCATAGAGTAAGTCTTGTTCAGATTTTCCAACACCTTCAAAAATTATTTTATTTGGATCGAAACCAGCTTCTAAGGCCCTTTTTAATTCACCAACTGACACTACATCTGCTCCAATATCTAACGAGTTCATTAATTTCAAAATAGCTTGATTTGAATTAGACTTAATTGAATAAAAAATATTGTTACCTAAAATTTCTTTAGTTTTATTTACTTGATTTATAATTTTTTCTTGTGAATACACATAAAAAGGTGTCTGACAAACTTTAACTAAGTCATATAAAGAAGTACCCTCAATATACGGGTCGTTATTTTTATAAGTTAACATTTATTCAGTATTTATAATAACAGATTGTTGACGTTTTTTCTCTTCTTCTAATTTCTCTAAACACGCTTCATCACATGGATAAGTAATTACGGATTTGTCTACTTGATCTTCTGGTAAACTTAAAGGACCAACTTTACCACAGCTAAAAGTAAACAACAAAAATGATAATAATATTAATCTGATCATTATAAGTATTTTTTTATAACAAGTTTTATCATTTTTTTAGTAATTTCAGGAGCTGTCCCTCCAAAACTTGATTTTGATTTAACACTGTTAGTAGCTGATAGCACTTTTTTTGCGTCAGCTGTTATATTTTTGTCAAATTTTTTTAATTCATCAAGAGATAATGAATCTATGTTTCTATTTTGTTTTGAACAATAAGAAACAATCTTTCCTGTAACAATGTAAGCATCTCTAAATGAATATCTAAGTTTTTGAACTAACCAATTAGCCAAATCTGTAGCGGTTGCATTTGAATTATCAATCAATTCTTTCATTCTAGTTTTGTTGAATGTAGATTTTGATAAAATTTCATTCATAACTTTTATACACAAAGAAACATTGTCGTATGAATTAAATGTTATTTGTTTATCGTCTTGCAAGTCTTTACTATAAGAAAGTGGTAACCCTTTAATAATATTAAGCATTGAACTTAAATTACTAATGATAATACTTGTTTTTCCTCTAACAAGCTCTGCACCATCTGGATTTTTTTTCTGAGGCATAATTGAACTACCAGTTGAAAGATCATCTGGTAAATTTATAAAATCAAACTGTTGATTTGACCAAAGTACTATTTCCTCAGCTATTTTTGATAAATGAACAGCAATTAGTGATAGAACAAATAAAAATTCTATTACAAAGTCTCTATCTGAGACAGTGTCCATAGCATTTTTTGTTGGCTCTCTAAATCCCAACTCTTTAGTTGTATATTTTCTATCAATAGGAAAAGAAGTCCCTGCAAGCGCAGCTGCACCTAATGGGTTTTCATTAAGACGATATAAACAATCTTCAAGTCTTGTTCTGTCTCTACCAATCATTTCAACGTAAGCTAAAACATGATGAGCCAATGTTATTGGTTGAGCAATCTGTAAATGAGTGTAACCTGGCATAATTGTTTCAGTATTTTTTGTTGCAATATTAATTAAAGTTCTCTGAAATTTTTTTAGTTCACTATCTAAAATTTTAGATTCTTTTTTAACCCATAATTTTAAATCAGTTACTACCTGATCATTTCTAGATCTTGCAGTATGAAGCTTTCCTGCAATTTTTCCAATTTTCTTAAATAATAAACTTTCAATGTTCATATGAATATCTTCAAATTTTTTTGAAAATACGACCTTGTTTTTTTCAATATCTCTTTCAATTGCTTTTAGTCCAGAGACTATTGCACTTTGTTCTTTTTTATTTATTATTTTTTGTTTACCGAGCATTCTAGCATGCGCTATTGACCCAGCTATATCTTCTTTGTACAGACGTTGATCGATATCTATAGACGTATTAATTGCATCTAAAATCTCACTAGGTCCTTTTGA
The DNA here is from genome assembly GCA_902553005.1 of uncultured Alphaproteobacteria bacterium. Taxonomy (GTDB): domain Bacteria; phylum Pseudomonadota; class Alphaproteobacteria; order HIMB59; genus CACPNW01. The sequence goes on from CACDIK010000019.1 coordinate 7,583, forward strand.
AAAATGGACATTTCTTGAAGGATTTTTTTTCATTTTGCGCGCCTATAAGAGATATTTATATTAATTTCCACCCTTATGCTTAAATTATTTTCATACGACAAATTTTTCTTATATAAGCTCACTTTTATAGAACTCACATGAATATTAAAAAAGTAGTAGTAATAGGATCTGGCACTATGGGCAGTGGAATCGCAGCCCAAATAGCAAATGCTAATATTGATGTTACACTTCTAGACTTACCTTCAAAAGAAGGATCTAGAAACCAAATTACAGAAAACGCTAAAGAAAGAATTAAAAAATCACGACCTCCACTTTTAGTAGAAAAAAACAAAGCAGAATTAATTAAGGTTGGAAATATTGAGGATGACTTTAATGAAGTTGCTGAAGCTGATTGGGTTGTGGAGGCTGTTGTTGAGAGAATAGATATTAAACATAACATTTATGATAAAATTCAGACAACAAGAAAGAACAATTCTATAATTTCATCTAATACATCTACAATTCCATTGAAAATCTTATCTGCAAATATGTCAGATGAAATGAAAAAAAATTTTTGCATTACCCATTTTTTTAACCCAGTTCGATACATGGCATTGCTCGAGATAGTAACTGAAGAAGTTAATGACATTGAAAAAATAAATTTATTAAAACAATTTTGTGATGAAAAACTTGGTAAAGGTGTAATTATTTGTAACGACACTCCAGGATTTATTGGAAACAGAATTGGAGTTTATGCAATGCAAGTTGCTATGACTGAAGCTTTTAAAATGAAGATATCAATTGAAGAAGCTGATGCAGTATTTGGAAGACCAATGGGTATCCCGAAGACTGGAATTTTTGGTCTATACGATTTAATTGGTATCGATTTGATGGCTGATGTTTTAAAAAGTTTTATCAAAGAACTCCCAAAAGAAGATCCTTTCCACGAGGTTGCACAAGAAATTCCATTGGTCACAAAACTTATTGAAACTGGGTATACAGGAAGAAAAGGTAAGGGTGGTTTTTATAGAATGAATAAATCTGATGGTAAAAAAATTCTTGAAGCTATTAATTTAGAAACTGGCGAGTATCACCGAAGTCAGAAAATTAATTTAGGTATGGGAGATAAAATTGACATAAATAAACTCATTCAAAGAAAAGACAAATACGGTGAATATGCAAAATCAATTCTGACAAAAGTAATTAGGTATGCTGCATATTTAATCCCTGATGTATCGTCAAAATATATAGACATAGATGATGCACTAAGATTAGGTTTTAATTGGACTGTTGGCCCTTTTGAAATGCTTTCAAATATTGATACAAAAAATTTTATTGATCAAAATACTGATATTAACTTCTTTAAAGATTTAAAGGGAGTTTTTGAATTTAATAAAAGACCTGGATATTTAGATTCAAGTATTGATAATTTAAGATCTTTAAATTTACAAAAAACTTTTGAGAACCCTTCTGCTAATATTAAAAACGCTTCATCATATCAGGTTGTTGAATTTACTACTAAGGCAAACGCTTTAGATACTGACTCTATGTTAGCTTTAAAAGAAGCTGCTCAAAATAATAAAAGCACAATTGTGATTAATGATGCAATGCAATTTTCTGCTGGTGTAAATTTAAATTATGTCATGGAATTTACTAAAAATAATGAATGGTCTAAAATTGAAAAATTTATAATTGATTTCCAACATACGTGTAAAACAATAAAATATGCAGATAAGCCTTTTATTGCTGCGCCATCAGGTCTTGCTATTGGCGGTGGTTTTGAAGTGGTATTGCATTGTGATTATAACGTTGCTCATACAAATGTTGTTCTTGGACTAGTTGAATCTTTAGTTGGACTCATTCCTGCTGGTGGGGGTTGTAAGGAAATGCTGTGGCGTTGGTTACAAACTCCAGAAGGTAAAGAAAATTCTGAACATGCGTCTATGAAAGTTTTTGATCTTATTGGTTATGCTATTACTGCTACCTCACCAAATGAAGCGCTGCCAAATCAATTCTTTTTAGAAAAGGATAAGGTGGTAATAAATAGAGATAGACAATTATCAACGGCTATCGATTTATTAAATAATATTGAGGGAGGTTATGAAAAACCATCTCAACCTAAATTCAATTTAGGCGGTAGTGGTGTCAGAGATAAAATGTTTGAAAAACTTGAAGCACTATATAATGAAAATAAAATTTTAGACCACGGATTAGAAGTAGGTAAGCAAATTGCTTTTGTACTTAGTGGTGGAAATACAAATATTGATAATGAATTAAGTGAAGATGATCTTTATAATCTTGAATTGGAAGCTTTCATGAGACTTATCCAGATGCCTAAAACTCAAGAGCGAATAAAACATACACTTGAAACTGGAAAACCATTAGTAAATTAAATTAATTTCTTGTAGTATTTGGTCCTTTTAGGAAACAGATGAGTAATTTTGATACAAACCTAGATAAAAATTTAGCCAATTTTGTTCCACTATCACCATTAAGTTTTATAACTCGCGTGAAAGATATTTATCCAAACTATGACTCTTTAGTTTATGGAAAAAGAAGTTACACTTGGCTTGAAACCTATAATCGATGTACCAAGTTTGCCAGTGCATTAGCAAAAAAAGGAATTACAAAAGGAAGTACGGTTTCAATCATAGCGGCAAATACTCCAGAATTATTCGAAGCACATTATTCTATCCCAATGACTGGCGGCGTTATTAATACGATTAATACTAGACTTGATGCAGATACAATTGCGTATATTCTAGATCATAGTGATGCAAAACTTCTTATAACTGATACTCAATTTTCACCTACAATGAAAAAGGCTTTAAAAATATATGGGAAAAATATTCCTATTATTGACATTCATGATGATCAGGCAGTTTTTAAAGATGGTGAGGGTGAACAAATTGGAGAAATGACATATGAAGAATTTTTACAAACAGGTGATGACAATTATAATTGGTCTTTACCTGAAGATGAATGGCAAGCAATCTCACTAAGCTATACATCAGGCACAACTGGTAAACCAAAAGGTGTTGTGTATCACCACCGTGGATCATATTTAATGTCTACAGGAAGTGTTACGGCATGGAACATGCCTAATAAATTAACATTTCTTTATACTGTTCCAATGTTCCACTGTAACGGATGGGGCTACCCTTGGACAGCCGCTTTAATACATGCAAAGATTATTTGCTGCAGGTACATAGTTGCAAAAGATATTTATAATTTAATAGATAAATACAAAGTAACTCATTTTGGAGGCGCTCCTATAGTTTTAAGTTTAATTGCTAATGCTGATGAAAAAGATAAAAAAGAAATAAATCATAAAGTATATGTATTAACTGCTGGTGCTCCACCAACGAGTGCAATTCTTGAAAAGATGGATAACTTAGGTTTTGAAGTTATGCATGTATATGGATTAACTGAAACATACGGTCATATCCTTCAGTGTGCTTGGAATGAAGAATGGGAATCACAATCAAAATCTGAAAAAGCTGATATTAAAGCAAGACAAGGTGTTCGTTACCCGAATACTGAAGAAGTACGTGTTGCTAATCCAGAGACTTATGAAAAAGTTCCGATGGATGGAGAAAGTATGGGAGAGATTTTAATTCGAGGTAATGTAGTAATGAAAGGATATTATAAAAATAAAGAGGCGACTGAAACATCCATGAAAAAGGGATGGTTTCACTCTGGTGATTTAGCCGTTGTCTATCCTGATGGATATATTCAAATAAAAGATAGATCGAAAGATATCATAATTTCTGGAGGAGAAAATATTTCATCTGTGGAAGTGGAAAATGTTGTTGCTAAACACCCAGCTGTTTCCTTGGTTGCAGTAGTTGCCAAGCCAGATGAGAAGTGGGGTGAAACACCATGTGCTTTTGTAGAATTAGCCCCTGGAAAAAATGCCACAGAAGAGGATATAATTCAGTTTTGTAAAGAAAATATGGCTGGATTTAAAAGACCAAAGCATGTAATCTTTGGTGAATTACCAAAAACTTCAACCGGGAAGATACAAAAGTTTGAATTAAGAACAAAAGCAAAGGAGTTATAAATGGATCCAAAAACTTATAAATTTGACACACTAAGTCTACATGCTGGTTATCAACCAAGTAAAAATGCTGGCTCAAGACAAGTACCAATTTATCAAACAACTTCATATATGTTTGATGATGTTGATCATGCGGCAGCACTTTTTAATTTAGAAAGAGGCGGTCATATTTATAGTCGTATGTCCAACCCAACAGTACAAGTTCTAGAAGAAAGAGTTTGTGCACTTGAAGGAGGGACAGCTGCTCTTGCAACTGCATCTGGAATGAGTGCAATATTTTTAACTATTATGACCCTTTGTAACGCCGGTGATCATATGGTTGTTTCTTCTCAGCTTTACGGTGGAACTGTAAATTTATTTAGATTAACGCTTCCTAAGTTTGGTATTAAGACAACTTTTGTAAAACCAAGAGATACAGAAGGTTTTAAAAAAGCAATTCAACCAAATACTAAGGGTATTTTTGGTGAGCTTGTTGGTAATCCTGGTAATGAATTGATGAACATGCCTGAAGTTTCAAACATAGCAAAAGAAGCTGGTATCCCACTTATTATTGATAGTACTTATCAAACTCCTTATTTGTGTAGACCTTTTGAACACGGAGCTGACCTTGTTGTGCACTCACTAACTAAATGGATGAGTGGTAATGGTTCTTCTATGGCTGGAATATTAGTTGAAGGAGGAACTTTTGATTGGATGCAAAATGATAAATTTCCCTCTATGACAGAACCTTACGAGGGCTATCATGGATTATCATTTGCAGAAGAATTTGGCCCAACAGCTTTTACAATGATGGCAAGAGCTGAGGGTATGAGAGATATGGGGCCTTGTTTAGCACCACAAAATGCATGGAATATTTTACATGGTTTAGAAACTCTCTCTCTTCGAATGGAAAAACATTGTTCTAATGCTTTGAAAATGGTTGAGTATTTATCAAATCATG
>CACDIK010000020.1 GCA_902553005.1 uncultured Alphaproteobacteria bacterium
AAACTGCAGCAATTGCTTGTTCAAGACCATCTTCAAAATCTAGATAATCAATTATTGGGTTATTATTTTTTTTATTAGAAACATTTTCATTATTTTGATCATCATCATTTTGAATAAAAAGATCACCTTGTTGTTTTAAAAGTATTGATTTTTCTTCTTGTACTCTTTCAAGATTTTGTTTTGCATCTTCAAATAAAAATTTTTCTCTATCAATGTCGTTTTTAATTTGTTCTATACGGACTTTTGTTTCGTCTACTGCAATATTCGCTCTTTCAATTTCTTTTTCTTGGTTTTCTAAACTAATAGAATATTTTTGCAGTTCAGCTGCAACCTTACTTTCTTGGAGTCTAAGGTTTGGAAGGCTTTCTTGAACTTTTTCAAATTCGACATTTATTTGTGCAACAACTTGTGTTTGGTCATTTACAACATTTGTTTCAGATTGAATTTTTTCATTAGCATTTTTTAATTTATCTTTTTCATCAATCCATTTTTTATAAAATAATCTAGCTCTTGCTTTTGTAATATCTTTTTGGATGTACTTATATCTTTCAGCTTGTTTTGATTGTTTCTTTAATATTGTAAGTTGTTCATCTTGTGCTTTCAATACGTCCTTTACACGCTCTAAATTATTTTCAGTCGCATTTAATCGTAATTCAGCTTCGTGTCGTCTTGAATGTAGACCTGTAATTCCTGCAGCTTCTTCAAGCAACGTTCTTCTTTGCTCAGGCTTAGCGGCTATAATCGCACCAACTCTACCTTGACTAACCATTGATGTTGAACGAGCACCTGTTGCTGCATCAGCAAATAGCAATTGCACATCCTTTAATCGCACCTCCTTGCCATTAACTCTATATTCTGAGCCTTCACCTCGCCAAATTCTTCTAGTGACTTCAATAGTATCATTTTCATTGAAAATACTTGGTGCTTTTCTTGCTTTATTATCTAAATCTATAGTAACCTCGGCAATATCCCATGCTGGTCTATCATCTGTTCCATTAAAGATAACATCGTCTAATTCGCTTCCTCTCATTTGTTTTGGCGAAAGCTCACCCATAACGAATCTAAAAGCTTCAACGAGATTGGATTTACCACATCCATTTGGCCCCACAATACCTGTCAAACCATTTTCAATTAAAATTTCAGTTGGTTCAACAAAAGACTTAAAGCCTTTGACTTTAAGGGTCCTAAAATTAATCATCAACTATTGTGATAATATTTTATCGATGATTTGTCTAAACTCTTTTATGTTTTTATTCCCAGAATAAAGTACTCCATTAATAATAAATGAAGGGGTGGAACCTATTTTATATTCTTTCTGAGCTTCCATTACACCCTCAAGTAATTGATTCTCTAATTCAACATTACTTAAACATGCATCAAAGTCCTCTTGCTGCATACCGCCACTTTGCATTATTTTGTATAACTCAGATTTTGTTTTAGAATGATCTCTATTAACCCAATTATTTTGAAGTTTATAAAGCCCATTCATATAATCGTATCTTACATCTTCTGGGACGCATCTTAAAATCATACTTCCAGCAAGAGCTGGATAATTAAATGGGAAATCTCGAAAAATAAACTTTACTGTCCCAGTATCAATAAACTCTTTTTTTAATTCTTCTAGGGTATCATTATGAAAATCTGCACAGTGACTACAAGACATTGAAGCATATTCTATAATTGTGATTGGGGCATTGTCTTCCCCAATATAAAAATCATTATCTTTAACCTCTAGTATTGAGTTTTCAGCTGCTTTGGCATTAACAAAAAGTAGTGATAATATAATAGAAATAAATAAAATTTTTATTTTCATTATTTGTCCTCAGTTGTAATTTTATTACCTAAATTTAATAGTGATTTTTTTAAATCGGAATTTTGAAATTCTTTAACGTTTTGCTTAACAAATTCTATGTCATCTTTATCTATTTGTTTTTTCTTAGTTTGTTTCATATAAGTATATTTAGGTATGTAATTTTGATGAATTCTCAAGTCTATTATAGCTTTATAACCAAAATAAGTATTAATTTTTTCAATTATAGTATCCTTAAAGTGTTGAAATTCAATGGCTGCGGCTGGGGCAACACTCACATTTAGATAATTTTTATATACTGTTTCACCTACATCGTTTTCAAAATCACGTACCCTTGAAACATTTAACGGCTCTGAATATTCTTTAAAATAACTACCAGCAATTTCAGGCCATTTGGAGTTAATTATAAATTCTGTTCGATTATATTTAGAGGAAAATTTTCTATTAACCTTCCTAAGAGTATCGCCAATAGATTGTGGAACAAATGTTCTTTTTTGCTTTATATTTTTTTTGTCCATATGCATAAATAATTTATAGTACCTAAATATGAAAGCAATATGTTTAAACACGAAACACAAGTAATAAAGTTTTTGCTTCAATGGTATTCCGTGAATGCCAGAAATTTACCATGGCGAAAGAAAAATACTCTCAATTTACCTGATCCATACTTTGTATTTGTAAGTGAGTATATGCTCCAACAAACAACAGTAAATACCGTAAAAAATAAATTTAATGATTTTATTTTAAAATGGCCTTCACTAAATAAATTAGCGCAAACTTCAGAACCAAATATTTTAAAGTTCTGGTCAGGCCTTGGTTATTATTCAAGAGCAAGAAATTTATTAAGGTCTGCAAAAATAATTAATAAAAATTTTAAAAATAACATACCCAAAACTTACGACGAACTCATCCAACTTCCTGGTATTGGAGATTACACAGCAAAAGCAATTCTTGGAATAGGATTCAATCAATCAGTTATGCCACTTGATGCTAATATTGAGAGAATTTTGGTTAGGTTATATGCTATCGATAAACCAATTAATAAAGTCAAAAATAAACTTAAAGATTTAGGAAAAAAATTCATCTCAGATAAATATTCTTCAAATTTAATTCAGTCTTTTATGGATTACGGATCAGAGATCTGTCTTCCAAGAAACCCCAAATGTAATATTTGTGGAATTAATAAATTTTGCCAATCATATAAAAAAAATTTACAGCAAAAAATTCCTTTAAAACTAAAAAAGAAAACTACTAAGCCTATAAAGTATACAAGAGCTTATGTAATTGTGAATGAAAAGAATGAAATCCTTGTGCGAAGTAGACCAAAAAAAGGAATGTTGGCTTCCATGCTTGAAGTACCAAATGATGTTTGGGTTAAAAATAAGAAATTATTAACCACTGATCAAGATATACAAAAAATAAAAACAAAATTACAATCTAAAGGATCATTTGAATATTCATTTAGTCATTTTGATTTAGAAACAGAAATTTTTTATGGCAATGTTAAAAAAGCAAAATTATCAAAAAGTAATTGGATAAAGAAATCTTCTTATTCTAGCTCTAGAATGCCAACTGTGATGAAAAAAATAGTAGATATAGCAGTATAATTTATGCAAAGAATTTTTTTGCGTTCATAAAAATTTTATATCCATCCCCAAATTTTTTTAAGGTTTTACTCTGCCAATTGGGAATATGATAATGATAAAATGCTCTTTCAGGATGAGGCATCATTGCAAGAACATTACCATTTTGATTTGTTAACGCAGCGATATCATCTTTAGATCCATTCGGATTAAAAGGAAATTGACCTTTTGCTAATTTTTTATGATGATCAATGTATTGCAAACCAATAAGGTTATTAGCTTTAATACTTTTTAGTAGATTAATAGGTATCATAAATTGCCCTTCTTGATGTGCAACAGGCAAGTTCAGCGTACTAATATTTTTTAGCCATGGTGATTTATTATTACTTACTTTTACATCAACCCATCGACACTCATAGCTACCAGATTTATTTTCAATCAATGCTACTTCTGGATCTTTTTTATTTAGGCTTGGTACTAATCCAAGATTAATTAATATTTGGCATCCATTACAAATACCTATGATTAATTTATCTTTTAATGAAAAATCTATTAGTTGATCATATAAATTGGTCATAATTTTTTTCGCCATTGCATTTCCTGAACCTGTATCATCGCCATAAGAAAAACCACCAGGTATAGCGAATACTTGATAGTTATTAAGTTGTTTAGGATTTTGAATCAGATCATTAATATGAATAATTTTTCCTTTAAATCCTAATACTTCAAATGCATGTAGTGTTTCATTTTCACAATTAATACCATAACCTGACAGGACTAATACGTTCATAACCCTTTAATATTTTGTTTGTATGACTTAGCAAAATCTGAAATTTTACCTCTCATAATTTTTTTGTTATCTTTAAACTCAATTACATCTGAGCCCGTACATTTACCAATTATTGTATAATCAGAAGCTTTAAATATTTTTTTAAAATTGGGTAACTTATTTTTTTTTAGAGAAACAAGAATTCTACTTTGTGTTTCAGAAAATAAAAATTGGTCAACTGAGATTTTATTTTTTAGTTTTAAATCAAAAGTTAAACCTTTTTTTGAAGCAATTGCCATCTTTGTAACTGCAATCCCAAGTCCACCCAAATCTATTCCAATTGCAGAATTTATAATTCCAAGTTTATTCGCTTTTTCAAAATTTCTATATGTGCGAAGTGCATCCTTGCTATTTACAACTGGATTTTTTGATTTTTCATAACCTATAATTTTGGAATAAACACTATCCTGTAATTCATTACGGGTATTTCCTAAAACTAAAAGTATATCACCATCATCTGGTGTTATTTTTGTTAAGTGTGAAATTTTATCTACCACTCCAATAGAAGAAATAAGCAAAGTTGGAGGTATTGAAATTTTTACTGATTTTCCAGTTTTATCAAAACCTTTAAAATCATTAAACATACTATCTTTTCCTGAAATAAATGGTGTTTGGTACGCAACTGCATAATCATAACAAGCTTTTGCCGCTTCTTTCAATTGATATAAGCGATCAGGTTCATCGGAGCTACACCAACAAAAGTTATCAAGAATTGCAATTTTTTTTGAGTTGGCACCACTTACAATTAAATTTTTATATGCTGTATCAATAGAGCACCCAGCCATATCATAAGGATTTGTTTCGGCGTACTGAGGATAAGCAGCTTGAGAAAGAGCTATTGATTTTTCATCATCAAATATGGGTTTAATAGCAGTAGCATTTCCAAAAACTCTGCCTTCGCCTTGTAATGGTTTTATAATAGAGGTACCTTGTACTTCGTGATCATATTGTGTGGCTATAAATTCTTTTGATACAATATTTGGACTAGAAAGAAGTTTATGTAATTTATCTATCAAGATACTTTTTTTAATTATTTTTTTCTTCTCTTTTTTAATTTTTGGAAAAGATGTTTTTAAATTTAATTTAGGATAACCTTCATGAAGAAATTCCATATCTAAATTGAGAATTTCAGTTTTATTGTATTTTACTATAGCTTTTTCTTTTTTAATAAACTTACCAATTATTGTTGCTTCTACACCTCTTGCATTAAATCTCTTAATAACTTTTTTTACATTAGCCGGAGGTACTGCTAGTGTCATTCTTTCTTGCGATTCAGAAACCCAAATCTCCCAAGGATATAATCCATTATATTTGAGAGGAACTTTTTCAAGATTAACTATAAAACCACCACTCTCTTTTGCCATTTCTCCAATTGATGATGATAATCCTCCAGCTCCATTATCTGTTATGCTCGAGTAAAGATTTTCATCACGCAATTCTCTAATGATGACATCAGACATTTTCTTTTGTGTTATTGGATCACCAATTTGTACGGCAGAAACTGGACTATTAGGATCTAACTCTTCCGATGAAAATGTTGCACCGTGAATACCATCTTTTCCTACTCTACCTCCAACCATTAGTATGATATCCCCTGGGTTAGCTTTCTTCTTATGTGATAATTTTCCTTTTATTTTTTTTGGAATAATCCCAACTGTTCCACAAAACACAAGAGGCTTTCCAGCAAACCGATCATCAAAATACACATTACCTTGAGGGGTAGGGATACCTGAACAATTTCCTCCAACTCTAACACCACTGATAATACCTTTAGCAATAAAATTTGCTGGAAGCATTGGATCCTTATTTTTTTGACGATACAATTGATATTTCTTATTCGGGTCTGCTAAATAATATGCATACGTATTCGCTATAGGTTTTGCTCCCTTTCCAAATCCAAGACAATCCCTATTAACACCAACAATTCCTGTGATTGCACCACCAAATGGATCTAAGGCTGAAGGCGTATTATGTGTTTCAACTTTATGACAAATAATCCAATCTTTATTAAATTCTATTCCGCCGGCATTATCCGTAAAAAGAGAAACACAAAAATTATCTTTTCTTAATTGAATAATTTTTTCAGTTGCGCCTTTAATGTATTTTTTAAATATACCTTCGTAAATATCATCAATCTTAGCTGAAAATATTTTGTGTTTACAGTGCTCGGACCACGTCTGTGCCAATGTTTCAATTTCTACATCCGTTGGTTTACGTTTAATAGTGGAAAAATAATTTCTTATGGCTTTTAAAGATTCTAGATCTAAGCCAAGTGTTCCCCTTCTAGATTTATCATTTTCTTCAATACCAAGTTTACCAATAAGACTGAGTTGATGATCAGAAATATTTAAATTAATTTCTTTTTTACTATATTTTTTTTTCGGTAATTTTACCTTTTCTATTTTGAACTGATTTTTTTTAAAATTATTTAAATATTTTTTAAATGGATAAATCTTAATTGTTTGAATTAAGGGATTTGCTTCATTTTTAGATATTTTGGTAATATCTTCTTTTCTTCCTTTTATTAAAATAATTTTTGTTGAACCAAGTTCAAAGCTTTTAAAACTACTTTTAAGATTATCTTTGATTATTTCTTTTACAGTTGTAGCAATATTATCAGTTACACCTGGTAAAAATTTTATTTCTACAACCCAGTTAAAATTACTATAACTAGATAAAACCTTATTTACATTTTTTTTTGTTAATATTGTTTGAGAAACGTCATTAGAAATAAGTTTACTTATTTTAGTAAACTTTAGATCATCAAGATTTGTCGAAAAGAAATATCCATCTATAATTTTGATGGATTTATTATTGTGTTCTTTTTGTAGTGAACTTTCTTTCCCTGTCTTCTCAATGGAGAGAATTTGAATTGTATTTGTCATTATAAGTACGAATCAACTTAATTTACTATATTAATAGTTTACTCGTTAACGATTCGTTTAAAACTAATTAAATATGACAACATATAAAGAAGCAGGTGTTGATATAGAAAATACAGATGCCCTTGTTGAAGATATTACTGAGCTAAGCAAATCAACAAACAGAAACGGAAATTTTGATAAAATTGGTGGATTTGGTGGTATTTTTGATCTTAAAAATTGTGGATATGAAGATCCTTTATTGGTCTCTGGCACAGATGGCATAGGGACAAAAATATTACTAGGGATTGAAACTGACATTTTAGATGGTTTGGGTCATGATCTCGTTGGTATGTGTCTTAATGATATTCTTTGCCACGGTGCAGAGCCATTATTTTTTTTAGATTACTATGCTTCTTCCAAGATTGATAAAAATTCTTTTTTAAAAATTATGAAAAGCATCACTGAAGCTTGCAAGATAAATAATTGCTCTCTTATTGGTGGTGAAACAGCAGAGATGCCTGGGCTTTATAAAAAAGATGATTTCGATTTTGCTGGATTTTGTGTTGGTGCAGTAGAGAGAAAAAAAATTCTACCTAAAAGAGATGTTATGAAAGAAGATGATCTTCTTTATGGGATTAGATCTTCGGGCTTTCATTCAAATGGATATTCTCTCATTCGAAAAGTTTTAAAAGATAAAAATATAGATCTACATAAAGAAACAGAATTTAAATCATCTTATGAAACAAATGCAGCAGCCTTAATGGCTCCAACAAAATTATATTTTCCTTTTTTAAAAAAAATTTTAACAACAAATCTTATCAATGGTATTTCACATATAACAGGCGGAGGTATTATTGGTAATGCACCAAGAATGCTCTCTGAAAATTTATCAGCAAGGATTGATAAAAAATTTATTTGTGATGAAGAAATTTTCCAATGGTTTCAAAGTTTAGCTAACATTTCAGATGAAGAAATGTTGAAGACTTTTAATTGCGGATTAGGTTTGATTATGACTATTTCAAAAAATAATTACAAAGAATTTGAGCAATTAATAAAAGATGAAAATTTAGATATTTTTGAAATTGGGAAAATAGAAGTTAACAAATCATCAAGGTGCACAATTAGTTGAAAAAATTACAGGTTGCTATTTTCATATCAGGAAGAGGTTCCAATTTAGAATCCCTAATACAATCATCATTTAAAAAACAAAGTTTAGTAGAGGTTCAATTAGTCGTCTCTAATAATTCCAAAGCAAAAGGTTTAACTATTGCCAAAAAAAATAAAATTCCATTCATACATTTTATTTCAAGAAAAAATTTCGAAAACAAAGTCATGAAGTATCTAAAAAATATAGATATCATTTGTTTAGCTGGTTTTATGCAAGTTTTAGACTCAAAATTTGTCATGCACTGGCGATCGCGATTAATCAATATTCATCCATCTTATCTTCCAGCTTTCAAAGGCTTAAATGCTCAGGATCAGGCCATAAAGGCTAAAGCGAGCTATTCTGGTTGTAGTGTTCATTACGTAAGCACTAAAATTGACTCTGGAAAGATTATTTTGCAAAAAAAAGTAAAGATTTTGAAGAAAGATAATACCGAATCACTCTCAAAGAAAATATTGATAGAAGAGCATAAGGTTTATCCAAGAGCATTACAGATGGTTGCAAAAACACTTTTAACAAGACAACAGTAAGATGAAAAATCGGCAAAATTTCCTAAAAAAATTCGAGCTAAGGCAATCTCATGTTCCCAGATTTAATGAGGAGTGTGGAGTTTTTGGAATAAGTGGAACTAAGGATGCTGCTGCCTTAACAGCTCTTGGTTTGCATGCGTTGCAACACCGTGGTCAAGAAGGTTGTGGAATTGTAAGTTATGATGGCAACTCCTATCACTCAGAAAGAAAATTTGGATTGGTTGGCGATAATTTTACGAAGAAACACTCATTAGACAAGTTAAAGGGAAAAATTGCGATAGGACACAATCGCTATTCAACAACGGGCGGTGAAACAATAAGGAATATACAACCTTTTTATGCTGACCTTCATGGTGGAGCTATTAGTATTGCTCATAATGGTAATTTAACTAATGCACTACTTTTAAGAGAGCAAATGGTACGTGAAGGTGCAATATTTCAAACAACATCAGATACCGAAACAATTGTTCAACTTGTAGCTCGTTCAAAAAAGAAAGATATTTTAAATAAAATTATTGATGCTTTAATGCAAATTCAAGGTGGTTATGCTTTATCAATTATTGCTAATGGTACGTTGATTGGTGCAAGAGATCCGTTAGGTATTCGACCACTTGTTTTAGGTAAATTTAAAAATGCATTTATCCTTGCCTCTGAAACTTGCGCGCTAGACATTATAGGTGCAAAATTTATCCGTGAAATTGAAAATGGAGAAGTTGTAGTTATAAAAGATAATAAAGTTGAAAGTCGAAGACCTTTTCCAAAAAAACAAATCAAACCATGTGTATTTGAATATATTTATTTTTCGCGGCCAGATAGTATTTTAAAAAATAAAACCGCCTATGAATATAGAAAAAATTTAGGCACGTACTTGGCAAAAGAAACCGAAATTAAACCTGATGTGGTCGTACCAGTTCCAGACTCTGGTGTTCCTGCTGCGCTTGGTTTTAGTCAAGAGTCTGGTATTCCTTTTGAGTTAGGATTAATACGAAATCATTATGTGGGGAGGACATTTATTGAGCCAACTCAGCAAATTAGAAGTTTAGGTGTAAAGTTAAAACTAAATCCTAACCAAAGTTCTATTAAAAAAAAGAAAGTTGTTTTAATTGATGACTCATTGGTTCGAGGAACAACATCCACTAAGATAATAAAAATGCTTTATGATTTTGGTGCAAAAGAAGTCCATATGCGTATTGCTTCACCTGCAATTAAATATCCTGATTTTTATGGAGTTGATACTCCGACCCAAGAAGAATTATTAGCTGCAAACAAAAATTCAGAGGAAATGTGTAAATATATTGGAGCTAAATCATTAAAATTTTTATCATTAGATGGTCTGTATCAAGCTCTTGGTTACGATGAGAGAGATAATGATAATCCTCAATTTACTGATCATTATTTTACAGGAGAGTATCCAGTCAGACCTTTAGATTACTTGAATGACGAAAGCTTAAAAAAACTATCATTTTTAAGTCTTGCTTCAAATAATTAATTAATGAATTATTTTTTTTCATGAACGTTCTTGTCATTGGTAATGGTGGAAGAGAGCACGCATTATGTTACGGCATAAAACAATCTCCTAATTGTTCTAATTTATATTGTATTCCTGGAAGTGATAGTATCAGTGAGATTGCTTCTTCGATTATCATAGATGTTAATGATCATGATGCTATTCTTCAATTTTGTCTAGAAAATAAAATTAATCTCGTGGTAATAGGTCCAGAACTACCTTTAACTAAAGGATTATCCAACCTTTTAATGAACAATTCTATTTTAGTCTTTGGTCCTGATCAGATGGGCGCTGAATTAGAAAAATCAAAAAAGTTTACAAAAGATATTTGTAAAAAATTACATATAGCAACAGCTGCCTATGACGTATTTGACAACTATGATGATGCCTTGAATTTTTGTCAAAACCAATCCTATCCTCTTGTGATTAAAGCTGATGGTTTAGCAGCAGGAAAAGGAGTTATTATTTGTCAAACAATGGAAGATGCAAAAGATGCACTGATTAAATGTTTTAAAGATAATTCTTTTGGTGATGCTGGTTCAGTTGTTGTTATTGAAGAATTTTTAGTTGGTGAAGAGGTAAGTTTATTTTCACTTGTTGATAAAAATGGATTTGTGTTGCCACTTACAACAGCACAAGATCATAAAAAAATCTTAGAAGGAGAAAAAGGGTTAAACACTGGTGGTATGGGAGCCTACACACCTGTTCCTTCTATTTCGTCAAATAAAATGAATGAATTATCCAAAACATTTGTTGAGCCTATTGTTCAACATCTTGCTGAACAAGGCATCAAGTATCAAGGAATGTTTTATGCAGGATTAATTCTAACAGATAAGGGTCCAAATTTACTCGAAATTAATATTCGTTTCGGCGATCCGGAAACACAAGCAATTATTCCACTATTAGAAACAGATTTATTAGAACTCCTTCATGCATCAGCGATAGGCACCTTAAATGAAATAAAAAAAATTAAGTGGAAAAATGATTATGCCATGACAGTAGTAATGGCTGCTCATGGTTATCCTGAGGATTATAAAAAATTAACACCAATTAATAATTTGGAAAATCTTACTTTAACAATGGATGACTATATATTTCATGCAGGAACAATGCTTAAAGAAAACAAATGGCTCTCTAATGGTGGGCGAGTCTTAAATATCTCTAATACGGGTAAGGATTTAAAAACCATTAGAGAAAATATTCACAATATAATCAATCAAATTAATTGGGATGAGGGATATTATCGAAAAGATATTGGCTGGAGATATATTGATGAGTAATTCTTTTCTAGTTGAAGGAAAAACAAAAATTATTGAGAAAACGAATGATCAAAATATCATTCGAATTGTAACAAAAGATTTTTTAACAGGTGGGGATGCAGCGAAGAAAGAGGAAATTAAAGATATTGGAATACAAAAGACAAAACAAACAAGTAATGTGTTTAACATGCTAAGCAAGGCAGGTATTGCAACATCATTTATTGAACAAGATTCGCCAAATAGTCTTTTAAGTTACAACTGCAATATGCTTCCTTTAGAATTTGTAGTTAGACGCTATGCATGGGGAAGTTATTTAAGTAGAAACACTCAATTTGAAAAAGATAAAAGCAATCCTCATAAATTTGAAAACTTAGTTTGGGAAATATTTCATAAACAAGCGGTTGTTATCCCTCCACATGTTGCAGAACCTGTTCAAATGGATGAGAGTGAAGCGAGAAGACAATTTTTAAAAGATGGAAAATGGGAAGAGGGTGTATTTACGGATCCTTTTGTTAAAACTGGAGAAGAATGG
>CACDIK010000021.1 GCA_902553005.1 uncultured Alphaproteobacteria bacterium
AAATCATAAAATTATCCGCTTTAATTTTTTTAAGTTCTGGTGAAAGATATCCTGATTTTACAACCAATATTTTATATTTTTTTATATTTATATTTAATTCCTTAAAATCACTCAGATAATGAAAAGGTTTTCTGTACTTTGTAAAAATTATCATATTATTATTTGAGGTTACAATCGCATTATCATTTTTTAGATAAAATTTATCAATCAAAATAGAAATTTTCTTTTTTGAGAAAGTATCTTTTATGACAATTTTGTTTTTTTTATTTTTTAGCTCTCTAAAAATTTCTTCATTAAAAATTCCTGCAAATAATGTATTCTGTATCTTATTTTTAAATACGTGCTCTAATACATCAATTCTACTTCCTACTCCTCCAGCTGTTGGATTATCCCCGCTATCAGCTAAAATTGTAAATCTTTTCTTATTAATTATATGAAAAATCCTATTTAATTTATAAGATTGCATATCATAAACCAATTTAAACCTATTATTCCAATAACTTAATGCTATTTTCTTACATATTCTTTTACCAATATTAACATCTGTACAATTTACAATTGCTGAAGCTGTTGCCCTCTTAGTATCTGCCCAAACATATCCAATAAGTAAATTACAATCACTAACCCCTTTCATTTTATTAAATATATTCAGATTTTTATAAATTTTTTTACATGGCTCAACTTTTGTTGATGACATTTCACCTGAAACTAAAACTGGTATTTTTTCCCAAATAATATGATTTTTCTTATTTTTTAAAATTCCATTTATTAGCATTTTCATTGCCCTAGAATAAGTTTGCTTAACATCAATGTGTGGGGCTGTTTTATAAGCTGCAAAATAATCAATATTTTCTATAATTGTATCAGTCATCTGTCCATGAAGATCATAAGATAATGATATTTTACAGTCTTTAGATATTTTAGAGCGAATTTTTTTAATAAAAAAACCTTCGGGATCATTTATACCTTTAACATACATCGCACCATGCATTAAAAATAAAATACCATCTATTGATGTACGTTTTTTTAAATCATTTGTAATTTTTTGAATTGTTTTTAAAAAAAATTTTTTATCTACTGGGCCTCCAGGTAAACTTCGATAAAATTTACTAGATATAAAAGTAATTTTCTTATATTTTGAATAATTAAAATCTATATATTTTAAAAGTTTTTTACCACTCAAAATTTCAAAATCATTTTCATTTTGTATTAATGTTGAGTAAGAACAACATTCAGTACTTATACCACAAATGAAAATCTTTTTTTTATCCACTAATTAAAATTAAGAACTAAGTTTATTTTTTGCAAATATATCAACAAGATAAACTAAAATAATATGATGAGACATTTCAATAAAATTATATTGATTAGAATTTATATGAAAATTAACATTCCCACATTTTGATAGTGGATTATTTTTTTTGAAACCACTCAAAGTAATCAATTGAATTGAATTTTTTTTACAATATTTAGCTGCATTAACAATATTTTTTGAAGTTCCACTACTACTAATTAAGATCATCATATCATTTTTATTTAGGTAAGCCTTTATTGCTTCTACTACCCAATTTTCATAACCATAGTCATTTGCAAAACATGTTATTAAATTTGCATTATTAAAAGTAAATGAATTAACTCTAGCTACTTTTGCAAAGTCTACACTAACATGACTGGCTATTGAAGAGCTACCACCATTACCAACTATATAAACTTTTCCTTTTTGCTTATGTGTTTTTTTAATCAAATTAATTGATTTTTTAAATAATTTGTCATCTGTATTTAATAGCAAATTTAAAATGGACTTGCTGTAATTATTAAATTGCTCTCTATGATTCATTATTTTTAATTTTATCTATTTTTGCTGCTAAAATAAAATCATTTATTGATAATCCGTTTATAGCATGTGTATGGACCATTACTAAGCAATATCCCCAACCAATAGATATATCAGGGTGGTGACTCTCTGATTCTGCAATTTCTCCAACTTCATTTGCAAATGATATAGCTTTTTTAAAATTGCTAAATTTAAATTTTTTGAAAATCATTTCTTGATTATCATTAACTGACCATTCATTAAGTTCAGACAAAAATTTACTAATTTCTTGAAAATCTAATTTAGGGGTGTTCCCATTACATGGCTCACACTTTCCTGAAGATAAATGTTTATTCATAAAATCTGGCACCTTGTTGATTTAATTGAATGGAATATAGACTAGTTGTGGCAGTTATATATAAGATATTTCCCTCCAATCCTCCAAATTCTAAATTTGATACTAGTTCTGGAACTATAAGTTGCCCAATTAATTCATTTTGAGGATTAAAACATTTAATTGCTTTTCCTGCACTAGTCCAAACATTACCATCTTTATCGCATCTAAAACCATCAGAAAAAAAAGGTTTAAAATCATAAACTAATTTTCTATTCATAGGCATTCCATCAACCATATCATAAACATACAAATGTTTGATATTTTCTCCAGTATCAGCAACATATAATTTTTTTTCATCTGGAGATATTGCAATGCCATTAGGTCTATCAAGATCGTCAATCATAACTTTTAAAGTGTTTAATTTCGGGTCAAAAGAAAACACATTACAACCACCATATTCTTGTTCGCCAGTATATCCCTCATAATCTGATAAAATACCGTAAGGTGGATCTGTAAACCAAATTGTATCATCTGATTTAACAAATAGATCATTTGGGGAGTTAAGTTTCTTACCATTATAACTATCAACTAATACTTCCACTTCTAAATTATCGTTAGTTTTATAAATACATCTCCCTCCATGTGAACAAGAAATGACATTTTCCTCTTTATCAATAGTATTTCCATTACAAAAATTTGAGGGATTTTTATATTCAGTGACTGAACCATTTGCTAACTTTAACATCCTGTTATTTGGTATATCACTAAATACTAATGTATCTAAATGAGGAATATAAGCTGGTCCTTCTCCCCATAACATTCCCGAAAAAACTTTTTTAACTTTAGTAGACTTTACATAATTATTGAATTGATCAGTATTTACAACATGTTCATTATATTTATTTTTGTAAACAAAACTTGGATTTCTTGGATCTGAATCAGCAGGTAGTAATTTTTTTTTTGACATATTATACTTCTACACCTTTTTGTTTTTTTTGTTTATCAATTAATTGTTTTGGGAAATTTTTAGCTCTTAATTTAATTTTAGCATCTTTTTCAATTAATTTAGTAATACTAGTACTAAACGACCTTTTACCTAAAATTTTCATACCAAGTTTAAATTTTTTACTTAGATAATTTCCTAGTTCTAATTTTATATTTTTTCCAAGTTTATTAAAAAGATTTATATCTTTATTGACTAGATCCATTGTAAATCCAACATCATAACTACCTCCAAGTATGACTTGTGTTTCAGTTTCATTAACAAAACTATTACCGGAGCTTATTTTTATAGCTTTATACGTTAAACCTAAGTCAATTTTATTTTTTTTTGCAACACTCAAAGCCTCACCTAAACCTACTAAATGTAATGATGCTAAATAATTAGTAATTACTTTTAATGTTGAGGCATGTCCAATTTTTCCACAGTATAAAATTTCATGACCAAGTAAGGATAAAATTGGGAAACATTTTTTAAAAGTTGATTTTTTGCCTGCAGCTAAAATAGATATATTTCCTGATTTAGCTCTATGCTCACCTCCAGTAATTGGACATTCTAAAACTCTCCCACCTTTAGAAATTACTTTTTTGGATAAACTAATCATGTCATTTTTATCTGTAGTACTCATCTCAATCCAGATATGTTTTTTATTTAAATATCTTAAAATAGTTTTTAAAACTTTACTTACCGATTTTGGTGAAGGTAGACACGTTATTATAATATCACTCTTTGTAGTTAATTCTTTTAGATTTTTACAAGGCTTGTTTTTTAAATTTTTTAATCTTGAATAAGATTTATTACTTTTATCATAAACAAATACATTATTATTTGATTTTAATAAATTATTTGTAAGGTTTGATCCAACATTTCCAATTCCTATACAACCAATAGATACTGGCTTCATAAATCAATAATCATACCATCATACCCAGGTTTAACATTTGGTGGGCACATTTTTATTAATTCTTTTTCATCTAGTAAAGCTGTCATATGAGTAAAAATAGTTTGTTTGGGTTTAATATATGATATGAAATCCATTATTTGATCAAATCCAGCATGAGCTGGATGAGTATCTTGTCTTAACAAGCCAACTATCCATAAATCTAGATTTTTTAACTTATCGATATCTTGATTATAAAATTTTTTTAAATCTGTAGAATATGCAAAATTACCAATCCTGTATGTTTGAACATCAATTGATCCGTGATTATGTTTAAATGTTTCAATACTTATATTTTGAAATTTTATACTAGTATCTAATTCTTTAATTTCCATAAATGGTAAATAATCTTTTTCTCCTTTAAAAATATATTTATAATTTGTTTCCATCTCAGGAATCATTTCTTTTGGCATATATGCAGGAATAATTTTTTTATTTATTAAAGACATTGCTCTCATATCTGGCACCCCTGATGTATGATCAGAATGAATATGAGTATAAAGTACTGCATCGATATTTGTACATTTAGCATTATAAAGTTGTTGTCTAAGGTCTGGACTAGTATCAATTAGAATATTTGTATTTTTATATTCAATAAGTACAGATGATCTTGTTCGGAAATTTCTTTTATTATTAAGATCAATATTACCGTGTCTATTCCATGCTAAAGGTGATCCAAAAGACCCTCCACAGCCTAAAATTGTTATTTTCATTACAGATAATTATCTCTTTTAGCTTTGGTAAACAAATTAAAAAAATTATTATCAGTGATTTTTTCGAATTCTTCTAAGGATAATTTAAAAAAATTTGCCAAATATTCAGCTGTGTATTTTACAAAAGATGGCTCATTAACTTTGCCTCTCATTGGTTCGGGTGCTAAAAAAGGACTATCAGTTTCTATAAGTATAGAATTTAAAGGAGCGTCCTTTATTATATCTCTTAAATTTGATGCATTTTTAAATGTTATTATTCCAGAAATAGAAATGTAGTAGTTATTCTCTAAACAAAAATTTAATAGTTGATTTGAACCGGTGAAACAGTGAAAAATTAGTTTTAAATTATTTGATTTATAATTTTTTAAAATATCTACAATTTCTTTTTCAGAATTTCTTTGATGAATAATAATTGGTAATGAATGTTTTATTGAAGCTTCAATATGGGTTTCAAATATTTGTGTTTGTTCTTTAAGAAATTGATCACTGTGATACAAGTCAATACCTGTTTCGCCTATTCCTATTACTTTTTCGTTATTACAGTATTGATCAAAGTTTTGTAATTCAATTTGGTTCATTGAATGAACATCAATTGGATGAAGTCCATATGAGAGATAAATGGAATTATAATTTTTAATTAAATTTAAATGATCCTGGAAATCTTCAGGTTTGGTATTTATTGATAATATTGAGCTAATATTATTTTTTTTGGAATTATTAATTATATTCTCAAAATTTTCTGATAATTTTTTAAAATTTAAATGACAATGTGAGTCAATCATTCAATATTCTTGGAAATATTGGTTCTGGATTATTTATTTTTATATTTTGATTGATTAATTGAGTGAAATTCTCAAATTTATTATCCATATTATAGTTAAAAATATTAAGAATTTTCTTAGAACTAGTTGGTATTATTGGATAGAGCATAAGAGCTGATTTAATAATTATGTTTGTGATAATATATAAAACTTCTTCCATTCTAATTTTATTTGTTTTTTTCAATGTCCATGGTGCCTGAGTGTCAACATATGCGTTACCAGCAGATATTAACTCCAGGACAGACTTAATTGCTTTATCAATTTGTTGATTATTCATAAATTTACAATATTCATCAAATTTATTTTGAAGAATATTAATTAAATCCTGATCTTCATTAGTTAAATTTTCTGTTGGTTTTAGTAAAGAGTCATTATTTTTTACAGCAAATGATGAAATTCTTTGTACTAAATTACCAAAATTATTCGATAAATCTGCATTTATTCTATTTGCGATTGCTTTTTTTGAAAAATCTCCATCATTTCCAAAGGGTACTTCTCTAAATAAAAAAAATCTTATTTGATCCAAACCATATTCATTAATAATTTCGTAGGGATCGATGACATTACCAAGTGATTTAGAAATTTTTTTCCCTTCATTAGTCCACCAACCATGTGCAAATATTCTTTTAGGAGGCTCGATACCCGCAGCCATTAAAAAAGCTGGCCAATACACTGCATGAAATCTTAATATATCTTTTCCTACAATATGAGTTGCGGGCCAAAATTGATTATAATTTTTATTATTTGTATCTGGATAACCAATTGCAGTTAAGTAGTTACATAATGCATCAATCCAAACATACATCACATGCTTAGAATTATTTGGAACTGGTACTCCCCAGTTAAAAGTTGTTCTTGAAATAGAAAGATCTTTTAATCCACCTTTAATAAAACTTAATACTTCATTATATCTCGTTTTTGGTAAGATTGATTCTGGATTTTTTTCATAATAGTCGATTAACTTATCTTGCCATTCTGAAAGTTTAAAAAAATAACTCTCCTCCTTA
The DNA here is from genome assembly GCA_902553005.1 of uncultured Alphaproteobacteria bacterium. Taxonomy (GTDB): domain Bacteria; phylum Pseudomonadota; class Alphaproteobacteria; order HIMB59; genus CACPNW01. The sequence continues at coordinate 6,632 of CACDIK010000021.1, forward strand.
ACCCACTCTACAGGTGATCCATTATCGGTAACATAATTACCATCAATCTTTTTTAATTCATTTTCTAAATAAAAAGCTTCATCTCTAACAGAATACCAACCTTCATAATTTGAAAGATATATTTGATTGTTTTTTTCTAATTGCTTCCAAAGTTCTTGTGATGCTTTAATATGTCTTTTTTCGGTAGTTCTTATAAAATCATCTATTTCACATCCTAAGAAAGGTATTAAATTAACAAAATTAACTGAAAGTTTATCAACAAATTCTTTAGGTTTTAAGCTTGAATTAATAGCAGCTTTTTCTACTTTTTGCCCATGCTCGTCTGTACCTGTTAAAAAAAATACATTATTTCCTAATAATTTATTATATCGGGCAATAATATCACAAGCTATACTTGTATAAGCGTGACCTATATGAGGAATATCATTAGTGTAGTAAATTGGAGTGGTTATATAAAAATTCATTTTATTGAGTTAAAAAATTTAATATAAATATTTTTTTATCAAGATTTAAACTAAATAATTCTTTTTGGTTATTAGTTAAATAATCAAATCTATCAATAAGATTTTTTTTTGTAAGATTTGACGATAAAGACTCTAATTCTAGATAGTTTGGCATATTAACCAAGCTTTTATCATCTCTATTTACTTTTAGCTTATTAGCAACAATTAGAATAAATTTAAGCATTGATAAATAATTATTAAATTCATCATTAGTAAGTTTTGATAAAATATTAGATAAATTTATTTTATTATCATCTAGATCATTTGATAAAAGACATTTAATTGATAATTGGAAAATATCCAAGAAATCATTGTTATAATATAGAATAGTGGTTCCTGGTGATCCATACGTCAATTCAAAGTAAAAATTTATTTCTTCATTAGATATTTCATCAATATAATCTTTAATAATATTAGTAAAATTAGTTAAATTATGAGTATTAAATTTAATTTTTAAACATCTGGATCTAATTGTTGGCAATAGTAATGAAATCTGATTTGATATTAAAAAAATATAGGTATTTTCTTTTGGTTCTTCTAAGATCTTTAGCATACTATTTGCAGAACTAATGTTTAAATAATCAGCAGAGTCAACAATAACTATTTTAGAAGAGTTTTGAATTGTTGTTGTTGAATTTAAAAATGTTTTTAATTTTCTAATTTGATCAATTGTTATATTGGATTTAATTTTTCCTGTTTTGCTATCAATTTCTTTTTCTATTATTTTTATATTTGGATGTGTATTATTTTTAAATAAATTTAAATGATGATCCGTATTATTATCATTAAATTCTATATTTATAATATTTTTAACAAATTTGTTTAGAAAAGTTCTTTTACCTATACCACTCAATCCATGAATTAAAATTGAATTTGGAAGAATATTTAATTTGTATCTTTTAAGAAGATCGTTATATTCTTTTTCAAAACCTATTAATTCAATCATTAATTATATCTTTAATTTTTTAATAATATTTTTGTGAATTATATCTTTAGACAAAGAAGCATCTACAGTTATATATCTTTTTGGATTAGCTATTTTTTTATACCCTTGAATTACTTTTTGATGAAATAATAAATTAGATTTATCATATTTGTTTTTAACTTTCCTTTGTTTTAATCTTTTGATTATTTCTTTTGGACTGATTTTAAAAATAAAAGTATAGTCAGGAAAGAAATTATTTAGAAGTTCTTTATGAAGTTTTTGCGCCATTTTAATGCCAAATTTATTTACATATCCTTGATAAACAAATGAGGAATCTGCATATCGATCTGAAATGACAATCTTACCTTTTTTAAGATTAGGCATAATTACTTCATTGATATGATTTGATCTAGCTGCCATAAGAAGAAGCAACTCTTCTAAATTATTAATTTTAGATTTATTATCCAAAATTAATTTTCTTAATTTTTCTGCAAAATTAGTTCCCCCGGGTTCCCTAGATACAATAAAAGGAATTTTATTTTTTTTTAAATATTTTGATAAAAGTAATATTTGAGATGATTTTCCACTTGCCTCTGGTCCTTCAAAACTAATGAACAAACCTTTATTTAATTTCATCTAAACTTCTTCCAAAAATTAAGTATTTTGCTGCAGCAAAAATTTTAAATAAAGGGTTGATCTCAGATACATCTTTTTCAGCAATAAGCGGTACTTCTATTTTTGGCTTTCCATCTATATTTATAATTAATTTTCCTAATTCATCACCTTTTTTAATTGGGGCAGATATTGGTTTTGTATACGTAATAGAAGAATTCATTAATTGAATTTGATCAAATGATAATGTTGATACTAATTTTTGTGCACTAATTAAATTAACACTGCTCTCACTACCCAACCATACATCTACTTCTTTAATAAACTGATCTTTTTCAACTAAAGTTTGTTGAGAAGTTTGATTAAATGCCCAATTTATTAAATTAGATGACTCATTTAACCTTGATCTTGAGCTATTTGTTCCATTTATAACTACTGTAATCCTTCTATCATTCCTTAAGGCTGTAGCAGCTATTCCCCACCCAGATTCTTTTGTAAAACCTGTTTTTAATCCATCTGCTCCTTGCACTTGATACAAAAGTTTATTTCTGTTTGGCTGAGTAATTTCATTATAAGTAAATTCTTCCATTTTGAAATATGTATAAAGATTTGGAAAATCCCTAATTATTGCATTTGAAAGAATTCCAAGATCATTGACAGTGGAATAGTGATTATCATCAGGCCAGCCAGATGAATTAACAAAATTTGTATTTATCATTCCCAAACGTTCTGCATAAACGTTCATAAGTTTAGCAAAATCTTCTTCGGTACCTCCTAAACATTCCGCTAAAGCTATAGAAGCATCATTACCAGATTGAACAATTATACCTTTTAATAAATCATCAACTGTTACATTATCATCTATCTCTAAAAATGTTCTTGAGCCTCCCTTTTTATAAGCCTTAGGAGAAACTCTACATTCATTAGAAATTGCAAAATTTGTATTCTTTATTCTATCAAATGCGACGTAAACAGTCATAATTTTAGTCATCGAAGCAGGAATAATCTTTGCATTAGAATTTTTTTCAAAAAGAACTTCATTTGTATCAAAATCAATTACAACTGCTTGCTCTGCTTTTGTATCAATGGCGTAAAGTTTTAAAGAAATAATAAAAAATAAAAAAAAGCTAAAAATTTTTACCATAAATATTAATAATTCTTAATTATGACCTTTATTTGTTATTCAATAAGAATTTGAGTCTCCTTATAACCTTTTGAGATAAAGTATGAAACCAATTTATTTGCTTCTGTATTTTCAAGAGGACCAATAATTACGTCATATTTAGAATTATTTTTTTCAGAAGTATATTTTAAATTGATATCATAATTATCCAATATGGATCCAATACTCTCATAATTTTCAAATCCTGTAACTTTTAAATATATTTTGAAATCAGTTGTTTTTTCTGATTTTAGCTCAATTGGCTCCTCTATAATTATATCTACTTCATCTTTGGTTTCTATAATTTCATCAATTTCTTCAATAGATACAATATCTGTCGGGGCAGAGGAGATAGTTTCATCAAAATTTTCTTCATTCAAAGAATTTGCAACACTCTTCCATTGCTTGCTAGCATCAGAGAGTATTTCTACTTTTACAGTAGCTATTTTAGATTTATAAAATCCAAGAAGTTGTGCTACTTTTCTTGAAACCTGAATAATAACAGCATTATCATCATGTCTATCTATAATTTTTACATTTATAGAAAGGCCATTATCTAGGTTAGTTACCTTAACCATACTTGGTATAGGTAGTGTTTTATGTCTACCAAGTAACTCTGTAACTTTATTTGTATCGTTGTTAACAGTTTTAATATTATGTAATTCCTTACCGTAAAAAGAAGAAAATCCTATTTCCGAATAGTTGTAATTTTCCTCTGGAGTATAACTAACTCCTTCAATAAAATAGGGTTCACCAACGTAATAAAAAATATTATCTTTTGTTTGTTTATTATTTGATTGCTTTTTTTCTTTTTTATCTTCTTTTTTATTATCAATTATTTCTTCTATTTTATTTGTGCTATTATCTACAACATCAGAAAAATTATTAATATTTAATTCATTACAAGAAAATATAAATAAAAGAACAATTAAACTAATTAGATATTTTATCACTTAGAAGACCCACTGACACAGCATAATATGATGAACAATTATAATAAAGAATATTTTTATAATTAGGATAAACTATGAACATTCTTCCATCTATCCCATCTGGTATTATTAATCTAGCTTCTAAATCATCTCTTATAGGTAAAGGATCTCCATTAATTTTAGTAAATCCTAATTTTGACCATTCAGATAGAGTTTTTGAAATTGATCTACGTTTAACTGCTCCACAACCTTTGGGATTTAATTGTTTTATAGAATCAAAAAATGATGAAGAAATATTTTTTGGAGGGAGTACTTCTCTTCCCCAAGTACTATCATTAGACCATGGATTTTTATCTAAAGAAGTTAAATAATTTGCAGTACTTGCAAAAGCATCTGCATAACTATTCCATATATCAATTCCATCACCGTCCCAGTCATAAGCTGTTTCTAAAAAAGTTGTAGGTATCATTTGTGTCATTCCAACTGCCCCACCCCAACTACCTTTTAATTCTCCATTAGGAACAAGATTTTTATCTAATATTTCAAGTGCTGCAAAAAGTTGTTTTTTATAAAAATCACTTCTTCTTCTATCAAATGCAAGTGTAGTTATAGCCTTAATTGTTTCAATATTACCTTGGTTTCTTCCATAAAAACTTTCCATACCAAGAATTGCAATTATAAATCTAGGCTGTATTTTAAAATAATCACTAATTTCATTTAAAATTTCTTTATGCTCAATAAGCATATTTTTACCCGCAATAATCCTTGATTTATCAACGCGATAATAGAGATATTCATTAAGAGTAATTGTTGATTCTGGTTGGCACCTATCACGCATAATTATTTTACTTTGTGGTTGGACACTACTTAAATGTTTTAAAATTGTATTTTGACTAATTCCTTTATCTCGGGCTTCTTTTTTAATGATTGTTAACCAATTATTCCACTCTTCATTAGAAGGCATGTTTGGTTTTATGCAATCGGAAGCGGAACTACTGAAAGCAAAAAGTATGATGAAAATTACATATAAAAAATTCATATAATGAAAATATCAAAACTATTGTTAATTAGGAAATAATATCTTGGCAATATTTTGATTATTTTATGATATTTATTTGTTTGATAGGCAAGAAATCTGATTATTTACTATTTTATTAATTTCAATAGCGATAGATGCACTT
>CACDIK010000022.1 GCA_902553005.1 uncultured Alphaproteobacteria bacterium
GTGCAGCAACATTATTGAATAAAGTTATTTTAGAAGGTGATACTTCCAAGGCAGATATAGTTTTAGGTCTTGATATGAATTTATTTGATTTAGCCGAACAATCTAAGCTTTTTACAACTCATAATATCAATGACTTAAACAACTTAATTAATTTACCATTAAAATGGGAAAGTAATAAATTTGTTCCATATAATTATGGATATTTTTCTTTTGTGTATAATGAAGTAAATTTAGCAACACCTCCAAAATCAATGGACGAGTTAATTAATTCTACTAATGCTAGAATTGTAATTCAAGACCCGAGAACCTCTACCCCTGGATTAGGATTATTAACTTGGATGAAAGCATTATATGGAGATAAAGCTGGAGATGAATGGAAAAAATTAAATAAAAAAATTATTTCCGTTACCAAAGGTTGGACAGATGCCTATTATAATTTTTTTATGGCAGGAGAAGCTGACATGGTTTTAAGTTATACAACATCTCCAGCCGCACATATAATGTTTGAAGAAAGGTATGATATTCTTGCTACAACTTTTGAAGAGGGAAATTATATAACAATTGAATTTGCAGGCATTTTAAATAATTCACAAAATAAAAATTTAGCAAATAAATTTCTTAACTTTATGTTATCAGAAGAATTTCAATCAGTCATACCTTCAACAAATATTATGTATCCTATTACAAATATAAAAGATTTACCTGAGGCATTTGATAAACTAGATGTTCCTAACTTTATTCAAATGGATCCAAAAGAAATTAATAAGAATAAAGAAAAATGGATTGATGAGTGGCTTAATGCCTCGTAAATAAATTGTATTATAAATATAATTATTCAGTATTATTTATTTTTGGATTAATTATCCTATTACCTTTCATAGGTATTTTTTCAAAAATTAACTTTGATCTAGGCAATATTTATAATTTTTTTCAAAATTCATATACGCATCGTTTAATCTATTTTTCATTATATCAAGCTTTTCTTTCAGCATTATTAAGTTGTTTTTTAGCTATTCCATTCGCATTAGCATTAAATAGACATAAGAATTTAAAAATTATTAAATTTATCATTTCTCTTTGTGGTTTTTGCTTTGTGATACCGACAATCTTAATTGTGTTTGCAGTTATTAAACTCTTTGGAAATAATGGTTTTTATAACTCATATTTTAATTTGTACGAGAATTTATCAATAGAGACAATTTTTGGAATAAAAGCAATTTTAATTGCCCATATACTTCTAAATACACCATTTGCGACTCGATTATTTTTTCAGTCGTTAAATAGTATTCCTTTAAAATATTATGAAATATCTAGCTCTCTAAACATTACTTTTTTTGGCAATCTTCTAAAATTAGAGATGCCTTATATAAGACAATATTTTTTTACTGTGTTCTCAATAATATTCTCTCTTTGTTTTTTAAGTTTTGCAATAGTAATGGCGTTAGGTGGTGGACCTATGTATTCTACAATTGAGGTGGCAATTTATCAATATGCACTTTTTGAACTAAATTTTAATAAAGCAATATTACTCAGTTTTTTACAAATTTTTATCTGTTTATTTTTTTTATTTGTTGGTTTTTACAAATTAAAAGGTTCAAATTTTTTTGAAATAGATCAAATTAATTTTATTCATCCTCATAAAGAATACAAAGCTATAAAAATAATAGATTTTTTAATAATTGTATTTTTTTCGATATTTCTTTTTTCTCCAATACTTTCTGTAATTTATCATTTTATAAATAATGGTATTTATTTATCTTTAATTAATGAAAAATTTTTAGGATCTTTTTTTAACTCTCTTATTATTTCAGTTACTACAGGAATAATTGTTAGTATATCTGGGTTTATAATTTCATGTATACTTGTAATAAATTATAAAAATATGATTTTTCAGCAATCAATTTTTTTAATATGCTCTTCAATAATAATTATTTCTCCAATTATATTTAGTCTTGGTTATTTTATTATATTAGGTGAATTAAGATATGTGCAATTTTTTAAATATTTTGTGATAGTTTTGATAAATTGTCTATTCTTATTACCTTTTTCTATATTAATACTTTTTAATAACTTGAAAAATATTTTTTTAAATTTTGAAAATTTTCAGCAAACTTTCCGATTAAGCATAAGAAATTATTTTATTATTTTACTCCCAATGATTAAGAAAAATATAATTTTTGTTTTTGCATTTTCGACAGTTATTACTTTTGGTGATTTTACAATAATATCATTTTTTAAAGATCAAAACTTTGATACCTTGCCATCTTACTTATATAAATTGATTAGTGTCTATAAATTTAACGAAGCTTCTTTTGTTGCTGGTGTAATTTTAATACTAAGTATGATTATTTTTTTATTAATTGATAATTTAAATTACCAAGGCAAGTCAGCCATTAAAACATGAAGATAAATACTTGCTACATAACCAATAAATATAACTGGAGTCCATTTTAAATGTCCAAAAAAAGTGTAATATCCTCTCGCTTGTCCCATAAGTGCTACACCTGCTGCTGAACCAATTGACAATAGGCTACCACCCACTCCTGTTGTTAATGTAACGAGTAACCATTGATCGATTGACATTTCTGGTCTCATAGTAATTACAGCAAACATCACTGGTATATTATCTACGATAGCTGAAAGAACGCCTACTATAGAATTTGCCATTGTTGGGCCAAGACCAATATATAAAAATTCTGAAACAACAGTTAAGTAACCTATAAATCCTAAACCACCTACACTTAAAATAACTCCAAAGAAGAATAATAAAGTGTCCCATTCAGCTCTTGAAACTTTTCTAAAGAAATCAAATTTTTCGTCTTCAACAGATGGATCATGTGTAATTTGTAAATAAAAAGAATATAACCCAAGAAGACCAAGACCAAACATCATGCCAAGCATTGGGGGCAAGTGAAGAATATTATGGAAGTTTACAGCACTAAAAATTGTAAGCAAACCTAAAAAGATAATTACTCGTCCGCCTCTTTTCATATATTCTCTATCAGAACTAATTTGTGGTTTTTCATTTGGAATAAAGAAATACATAACTGCTGCAGGAATTATGTAATTAACCACAGAAGGAAAAAATATTTTAAAAAATGTAAAAAATTCGACAATACCAGCCTGCCATACCATTAAGGTAGTTATATCTCCAAATGGACTAAAAGCACCACCCGCATTTGCTGCAACAACTATATTGATACAACCAATCGATATAAATTTTGTATTACCTTTACCACAGGCCATTACTACAGAGCACATGACTAGTGCAGTTGTTAAGTTATCAGCTATAGGAGATAAGAAAAAAGTAATTATACCTGTGAATATAAACAATTGTCTAAAGCTAAATCCCCTTGATGTTAATTGGTATCTGACTACATCAAAAACTTTTCTTTCTTCTAAAGCATTGATGTAAGTCATAGCAACGAGAAGAAATAGGAAAAGTTCTGCAAATTCTAAGATATTATGCTCTAAAGCATACTCAATTTCTTTGGCATATTGCTTATCAGAAGAAAAATGGAAAGCTATAATACCCCATATTACAGCAGCTGAAATAATAACTGGTTTAGATTTTCTTAAATGGCTAAATTCTTCAGCCATTACAACAGCATATGCAAGAACAAATACAATAAGGCTTAAAATGCCTACATATGATGTTGTTAGATCTATTTCCATAGTTTTAAATTAAAGCCAATTACGTCTTTTTCAATCCCGAAATCATATAGATTATTGTGTATTGCTTCGTCAATAAAAACACTTTTTTTTATTACTTTTGCTTTATCATAAAGCTTAATACTGTGTTCATGCGGTACAATTTCATCCTTTTTTCCACTAATGATAAGTAATGGCGAAGTTATTTTATCAATTTTACTGAAGTTATCGAATTTATCTTTAACTAAATATTTTGTTGGAAATATTTTATATCTTTTTTTTGCAATATCATTGATAGATGTAAATGGTGCTTCTAAAACAATAGATAAAAATTCGTACTTTGTGCCCATTTCTACTGCAGCACCAGATCCGAGTGATTCTCCATAAATCACTAATTCTTTGAATGTAAATTCAGTATTATTTTTAATCCATTTTAATACTGCTTCTGCATCTTTATATAAATTTTTTTCTGTTGGATTTCCTTTGTTACCTCCAAAACCTCTCCAGGAAACTAAAAGTACGCTCCAATTTTTTTCGATATACCTCTGGATTCTGTAAGCTCTATCTCCGATATGAAAAGAATTTCCATGAAAATAGACTATTAAAGGGAGTGAATTATTCCCTTTATGATACCATGATAACAGCTTTATGTTATCCTCAGTATTAATATAAACTTCTTCTGTATTACCCAAGTTATAATCCTTTGGTGCGCCTGGATGTCCTGATTTATTAAAAACAATGCGTCTTTGAAAGATATACAAGAGAAAACCTAAAAAAAAATATAGAAAAATTGCAGAAAAAATGTAATTCATTACTTATTATAATATTATGAGAATAGAAAACAAAGTAATTGATCCTCTAAGTCCTTACAGCCGCGCACTGAAAAAAATAGAGGAAAGTGGTATAAGACCAACAAAACAAAGAAGAATTTTAGCTAAATTAATTTTTGAAAAAGGTGACAGGCATATTTCTGCTGAAAATCTTTTTGATGAAGTAAAAAAAGATGATAGAAAAATTTCTATGGCTACAATTTATAACACCTTAAAACAATTTACCTCATTAGGATTAATAAGAGAAATAGTTGTTGATCAAAATAAATCACTCTATTGTAATAATAATAAATCTCATTATCATTTGTATATTGAAGATGAAGGTAAGATTCATGATATACCTACAAAAAATATTAATCTTGATATACCTTCTATTCCTGCTTGTCTCTCATTGCATAATATTGATGTTATTGTCAGAGTTAGATCTCTTAAAGAAGACGAAAAAAAGAATTAAATTGTTATGCACAACATAAAGTTGTGGTCTCCAAATAATAAAAAAACAAACCTCCACAAGTTTATTAATCAACTAGATAAAAGTTTAAATATAAAAAATTATGCTGACTTGCATAATTGGAGCATAAAACATAAAAATGAATTTTGGACTAATGTATGGGATTTCACAAATTTTGTTGGTGAAAAAAAAGGTAAAATTTTTAAATCAGCACCTGAATTTACTAATAATAAATTTTTTGATGAATGTAAGATAAATTATGCTGAAAATTGTTTATCAAGAGATGATGATGATGATGCAATAATATTTCACTCTGAAAAAAAAATTAAAAGAAATTACTCTTGGAAAGAGCTTAAAAGTGCAGTTTTGAAATTTGCAAATTATTTAAAAAATAATAACATTGAAAAAAATGATAGGATAGCTGCTATACTTCCTAATATACCTGAAACTGTAATTTCATTTTTATCTACAGCACAATTAGGTGCTATTTGGTCATCATGTTCATCAGATTTTGGTAAAAAAGCAATTATAGATAGATTTAAACAAATTGAACCAAAAGTATTATTATTTTCAGATTATTATTTTTACAACAATAAAAAAGTTGATACGACAAAAATTATAAAAGAAGTTGTATATAATATCCCAAGTATAGAAAAAATTATATTAATACCATATGAATTTAATGAAAAAGATTATCAATTAGATTTTGAATACGATAATTTGTGCAAGATTTTACAACAAGAAATGGCGTATAGTAAATTTGAAAAGTTTAATTTTAATCACCCACTATATATTCTTTATTCGAGTGGAACTACTGGAGTACCAAAATGTATTGTTCACAGTTCTGGCGGAGCACTAATTCAACATAAAAAAGAACATGTACTACATTGTGATATTAATGAAAAAGATAGAGTTTTTTATTTTACTACTTGTGGGTGGATGATGTGGAATTGGTTAGTTTCTGCTTTGGCGTCAAAAGCAACAATAATTTTATATGATGGATCCCCTTTTATTCCCGGTAATAAACATCTTTTTGAAATAGCAGAAGAAGAAGGCATTAATTTTTTTGGCACTGGTGCAAAATATTTAGATACTTTAAAAAATAATAAAATTAAAATTAAAGAAAGTTTTAAATTAAATAGTTTAAATACTCTAGCTTCAACAGGATCTCCTTTGGTTAATGAATCATTTGAATACGTTTATGAAAACATCAAATCAAATATCCATCTTGAATCTATAAGTGGTGGTACTGATTTAGTTTCGTGTTTTGTTACCGGTAATCCGTTAATGGATGTCTATAGTGGTGAAATTCAGTGTAAAGCTCTTGGAATGGATGTTGATGTATTTGATGAAAAAGGAAATTCAATTGAAAATCAAAAAGGAGAACTAGTATGTAAATCTCCTTTTCCATCAATGCCTTTATATTTTTGGAACGATCATGATAATAAAAAATATTTTAATTCTTATTTTAGTAAATATAAAAATATTTGGTATCATGGAGATTATATTGAAAAAACTATAAATGGCGGTTATATAATTTATGGCCGATCTGATGCAACTCTAAATTCTGGAGGAGTAAGAATAGGTACTGCAGAAATTTATAGAGTAATTGAAAATATTACAGAAGTTCAGGAAGCTGTTGCAGTAGAATATAAATTAAAAAATGATACACAAATTATATTATTTGTTGTCTTGAATAAAAATTTTGAATTTAACGAAAATTTAAGGTCTAAAATAATAGATGAAATAAAAATTAATCTTTCTTACAGGCATATTCCCTCACAAATATATGCTATAAGTGAAATACCAAGAACTAGAAGTGGTAAAATAGTTGAAATTTTAATTAAAAAATTAATTAATGGTGAAAATATTGAAAATGAAGAATCATTGGCTAATCCAGAATGTTTAAAAGAATTTGAATTAGTATATAAAAACTTAAAGAATAATTATGCCAAATAGAGTTGTAGTCAGTAAACTAGGTGGTCCAGAAGTTTTAAAATATGAAAACTATAACTTACCTAAAAATGTTGAAGAAAATATGGTTAGAATTAACCAAACTTCAATTGGTATTAACTACATCGATACGTATCATAGAACAGGCATATACCCGCTACCTGAAGAAATCCCTTTTTGTTTAGGAGTAGAAGCAGCAGGAGATGTTATAGAAATTGGAGATAATGTATCAAACTTAAAAGTTGGTGATAGAGTAGCTTACTCCTTTAGCCCTCCAATTGGCGCTTATTGCGAAGTTAGAGATTTTGATGCCCGAAGAGTTGTAAAATTACCAGAATATATTTCAAATGATGAAGCTGCTTCAATATTATTGCAGGGAATGACCGTAGAATACCTTTTTGAAAGATTGTACAAATTACAAAAAGATGAAGTTTTTTTATTTCATGCAGCTGCAGGAGGTGTAGGCTTAATTGCTAGTCAATGGGCCAAATCCATAGGAGCTAAAATGATTGGTACTGTTAGTACAGATGAAAAGGCATCTTTAGCAAAACAAAACGGATGTGAATTCACTGTTAATTATAAACAAAATGATGTTCATAGTAGTGTTTTAAAATTGACAAAGAATGAAGGAGTAAATGTTGTTTATGATGGAGTTGGTAAAGATACATTTGATATATCATTAAAATGTCTAAAATTTAGAGGACTAATGGTATCTTTCGGACAATCATCTGGAATGTTAAATGATGTCAATCTTCATAGTACATTTAACCCTAAAAGTTTATATTATACTAGACCAACATTAATGCATTATATCCGTAATTCAGAAGAATTAATGAAGTGCAGTAGCAAATTATTTTCAAAAATTAAAAATAAAGAAATTAAGCCTAATATATTCAAAAAATTTAAATTATCTGAAGCTAGTCAGGCTCACGAGTTAATTCAATCAAGGAATTCAGTAGGGTCAATAATTCTATGCCCTTAAATTAGTGGCATCCCCTAGGAGAGTCGAACTCCTCTTTTCAGGATGAAAACCTGATGTCCTAACCGATAGACGAAGGGGACACACGGTTGGTATATAGTAGATATTTTGATTTTTTTCAAATTATTTAATTGATTACTTTCACGTCATGGATCAGTATTTGAGGCATCTGACTGCTTGAAAAGTTATCTTTTTTAATAGAACACAAAATATGAAATTTAAATTTATTAAACTTCATAAGATAATCACCAATTAGGGTATTCATAGTGTTGAATGATATGCCTTTTAAATTTTCGCCTAAATCATTTTTAAAAAAAATTAAAATATGTTTATTTTTTAAATTTTTTACCTGATCAATTACTATATCTTTGATTAAAAATTGAGGCTCTTCATTACCTTTGCCGTAAGGTTCTAATAATTCTAAATTATCTAAAAAATCTTTATTTATTTGATTCACAGAAATTTCACTGTCATAAAATATTTTTTTTTCGAAAAAATTATCGTGATATGAATCAAATTTTTTAACTAAGAATAAATCTATTTTATCTAATTTTTTTTTATTTATTTTTAAACCTACTGCCATTTTATGGCCACCCCCATCTTCTATTAAATCATTAGCTTTAAGCTCAAGGACAATGCTTCCAATATCAATTTGATCTATAGATCTGCCTGAGCCAGATCCAATATTATTAATAAAAGAAAATACAAATGTTGGCTTGTTATAAAGAGCTACTATTTTACTGGCAACTATACCTAGAACACCTTGGTGCCAATTCTCTTTATAAACAATAATAAATTTTTTACTTTCTTGATCTTTTATTTGCTCAATTGCTTCATTGAATATATTTTGTTCAATTAATTTTCTTTTTTCATTAATTAAAAATAGTTTTCTAGAAATAGTTTCTATTTCAGAATCATCATTTGATATCAGAAGTCTGGAAGATAAAGAAGAGTCATCAATTCTACTCGCAGCATTAATTTGCGGTCCCAAGACAAAACCAATATCTTTAGCTAAAGGTGAATGATTAATATTAGAGTTATCTAATATTTTTGTTATTGATTTATTTTTTCGACTTCTAATGAGCTCCAAACCTTTACTGACAATTGATCTGTTGTAATTATTAATATTAACAATATCGCAAATTGTTCCAACAGCAACTAAGTCTAAATAGGACATTAAATTTGGTTCTTTTATATTTGGAAATAATTTTAATTCTCTAATTTGCTTTCTTAAACCCATTAAAAAAAGAAAGGTTACTGCTACTGCAGCAAAGTCTTTATAATCATTGTTTTCATCAAATCTATTTGGATTAATTACCGAGTGAACTTTTGGCAGTTTAAATTCACTTAAATGATGATCTATAACTATAACTTCAATATCTTTGTAATTTGGCAAATCAATTGAGTTAAATGCTGATGTCCCACAATCCAGTGTAAACAATAGTGTAATTTTTTCATTAAGCATTTCATTCATAAGCCTAACATTTGGACCATAACCCTCAGATAATCTATGCGGAATTTTACAAACAATATTATTGGTAAAATTATTTAAAAATTTATATAAAATTGAAGCAGAAGTAGATCCATCAACATCATAATCAGCGATTATTCCAATCTTTTCATTATTTTTTAAAGCCTCAATACATCTTTCAATTCCTTTTTTCATATCTTTAAGCTCAAAAGGATCCGGAAGATTATTTAAAAAATTGGGATTTATATAGTTATCATAATTATCTTCGAAGACACCTCTTGAAATTAGAAGTTTTGAAAAAATTTCAGATATTGATTTTTTTTGTGAAAGAGCTTGTATGTGCTTAAAGTCTATTTGCTTTTCTTCCCAAAATTTATCAGATAGTGATTTTTCAATATTCACATTAATTAATTATCATGAATAGCAAGAACAGTAATTTTTTCTTTTACAAATTCTAAACCTTCAATTTTATTAATTACATTACTTAATTTTTCTTTCTGAATATTATGAGTAGTTATTATAATAGGTATTGGTTTGTCTGCTTCAGAACTCTCGGGAAGTTGAAGTATTTTTTTAACAGATATATCAAAATCACTAAAATAATTAGTAATTGATGAGAGAACGCCAGGTTTGTCTTCTGTCATTATTCTTAGGTAATAGCTATTAATTATATTTTCTGCTGAATATTTTTCAAAGTTATTTAACTTATCAATTTTAAAACCTAAATTATCAAATTTTTCATTCTGAGATATATCATATAAATCAGACAAGACAGAGCTGGCGGTTGGCTTCCCCCCTGCACCTTCACCCTCTAAAAATAAATTTTCTAAATGTATAGTTTCAATATTAATCGCATTAAGAGCATTATCAACACTTGCTAAGGGATTATTCATTGAAACTAATTTTGGTGAAGTAAAATTTGAAATCTTTCCTTCAATTATGCAAGCTTCAGATATTAATTTTATCTTATACCCTAATTTTTCAGCAAAATTAATATCTTCAATTTTAATATTAGAGATTCCTTCAATATAATTATTTTTAAAGTTTAAATTTGATTTAAAACATAGAGTTGATAATATTGTTAACTTGTGCGCAGCATCATATCCGCCAATATCTAATTTTGACTCCTGATCAGAAGTAAACCCTTTATCTTTAGCAATTTTAAGAACTGCATCAAAGGACAGATTATCTTGTTGCATTTTTGTTAAAATGTAATTTGTAGTTCCATTTAAAATCCCAGAAATTTTATTAATTCTATCTAAACTAATAGAATTTTTTATTGTTTTTATTACTGGTATACCACCTGCAACAGCAGCTTCATATGATAAAGCTAGTGAATGTGTGTTAGCTAATTTGAATAATTCTTTTCCATGATTAGCTATTAATGCTTTATTTCCTGTTACAACATGTTTTTTATTTTTTAATGCTGTTTCAATAATTTCATAGCTAACTCCTTTTTCTTCACCAATTAATTCAACAATTACGTTAAAATTATCATCTTTAGACATTTCTTTTGGGTCATCATACCAAGTATAATTTGATATATTAAAATTTCTTTTTTTATTTTTTGTTCTTGCAGATATTCCAACTATATTTAATTCTACATCTGTTTTATCAAAAAAATAATTTTTATTTTCTTCTATTGTTTTTACTAGTGCTGACCCAACATTTCCCAATCCTGCTATACCAATATTAAGTTTATTCATAACAATATTTAGCTTTTATAATCATTAATACATTTATCTATATTTTTTTTATCTGTATTAGAAATACTACAATATTCTAATAATTCTTCATCAGTTAATTTGGTGTCTTTAAAATCTGGAACATTATCAATGTCAGGATATCCGCAAGAAATAATAAAAAAAAATAAAAAGAAAATTATAAAATATTTATTCATACTAAAGATACTGTTTCTTCAATGTTTTCTGATATGTTAAAGCATTGTACTGCCTGACCGGCAGCACCTTTAATTAAGTTATCAATTGCGCTAACTATAATCAGTTTATCTTCACTATAATGATCAAAAATTTTTATTTTACAATAATTAGAATTTTGAATAGAAAAAAAATCAAGAATTTCATCATTATCAATATATTTTATAAAAGGATTTACTTTTTGTAAGTCTTTGAATAGATTTATGACATCAGTTTTTTTTATAGTATTATTGAGATCGCAATAAATTGTAGAAATCATACCTCTAAAATTTGGAAGGATGTGAGGATTAAATGAAAACATTACTTCATTATCTGAATTATGTTTATTAAGTTCCTGTTTGATTTCTGCAATGTGCCTATGATTATTTGTATTATAATTATAAAAATTATAATCATTTTTTGATTTCATCTTATTGAAATCAAATTTCTTTCCTGCTCCGCTATAGCCTGATTTTGAATCTATAATTATATTCTTAGTATCGATTAATTTGTTTTTTA
>CACDIK010000023.1 GCA_902553005.1 uncultured Alphaproteobacteria bacterium
ACGAATGTTATATCCATTACTGATGGACAAATATTCTTGGAAACCAACCTATTCTTTGCTGGTATTCGACCTGCGATTAACGTTGGTCTTTCAGTAAGTCGTGTTGGTTCTGCTGCGCAAACAAAAGCAATGAAAAAAATTGCTGGTCCTGTAAAACTAGAATTAGCTCAATATCGTGAAATGGCTGCTTTTGCACAGTTTGCATCAGACTTAGATGCTTCAACAAAACAATTACTTGATCGTGGTGCAAGACTAGTTGAAATTTTAAAACAAGGTCAATATTCACCACTAACGGTTTCAGAGCAAGTTGTATCTATTTATGCAGGTGTACGCGGATATCTTGATAAAGTTGCAGTAGGCGATGTAGTCAAGTTTGAAACAGAAGTTTTAAATGAGATTAGAACTAAGCATAGTGATTTATTAGATGCAATTGCAAATGAAAAAGAATTATCTAAAGATAATGATGATAAATTAAAATCAATCTTAGATGATTTGGTTGGAAAGTTTGCAAGTAACTAGTCAATGCCAAGTTTAAAAGATATCAAAACTCAGATCAATTCAGTTGGATCTACAAAAAAAATTACATCAGCAATGAAAATGGTTGCTGCAAGTAAGTTACGTAGATCACAAGAAAAAGCTGAAGCGGCAAGACCATATTCATCAAGACTAGAGGAGATGCTTTCCTCTCTTGCATCATCTGCCGTATCTGGGGAAGGTATAATTAAACTCTTAACAGGCACTGGCAATGATCAGAATTATGTCGTAGTTCCAGTAAGTGCTGATAGAGGTTTATGTGGTGGATTTAACAGCAGCATAAATAGAGAAACTTTTAAGTTAGTTAAATCACTTGAGGGTAATGGAAAAAAAGTTCAACTAATGCCAGTTGGGAAAAAAAGTAGAGACTTTTTTAATAGGGTAATGAAGGATCAAATTATAGAGAGTTTTGTCGACTTAAATGTTTCAAGTACTGGTTACGAGTCTGCATTAAACATTTCTAATAAGCTTCAAGAATTATACTTTGATGGTAAGTTTGATAAATGCATATTAGTTTTTAACAAATTTAAATCAGCTATTTCGCAAGAAGTAACACAACAACAATTAATACCATTAGACGTTTCAAATTCTGAAAAGGAAGAAGGTAAAGAAAATTCTTCAAATGCAATTTATGATTATGAGCCTGATGAAGAAACAATTTTAAAGGATTTACTTCCAAAAAATGTTTCTATTCAAATATTTAAAGTACTTTTAGAAAGTGACGCAGGGGAACAGGGGGCAAGAATGGCCGCAATGGACAACGCAACCCGAAACGCAGGTGAAATGATAGATAGTTTAACATTAAAGTATAATAGAACGCGACAAGCGTTCATTACAAAAGAATTAATAGAGATTATTTCTGGAGCTGAATCAATATAAAGGGGGATATATGGCTAACAATTTAACTGGAAAAATATCACAAGTTCTCGGAGCTGTTGTTGATGTAGAGTTCGACGGTGAACTTCCTGCAATCATGAACGCTCTAGAAGTTGACAACAACGGAACAAGATTAATGCTAGAGGTTGCTCAGCATTTAGGAGAAAATGCTGTTCGTACAATTGCTATGGATACAACAGATGGACTAGTTAGAGGTCAAACAGCTACTGATACAGGCGCCCCTATTTCAATGCCTGTAGGCCCGGAAACTTTAGGTAGAATTATGAATGTTGTAGGAGAGCCAGTTGACGAAAGAGGCGATATTGGAACGAGTAAATCTTATCCTATTCATAGACCAGCACCTGAGTTTGTTGATCAATCTACAGAAACCGAAGTTCTAGTAACAGGAATTAAAGTAGTTGATCTACTAGCACCTTATGCAAGAGGTGGTAAGATTGGATTATTTGGTGGAGCTGGAGTTGGTAAGACAGTTTTAATTATGGAATTAATTAATAACATTGCCAAGGCTCATGGAGGATATTCTGTATTTGCTGGTGTAGGTGAAAGAACTCGTGAGGGTAATGACTTGTACCACGAAATGATTGAGTCAGGAATTATTGATCTAAAAGGTAAGGACTCAAAAGTTGCACTTGTTTATGGTCAGATGAACGAACCACCAGGAGCAAGAGCAAGAGTTGCTCTATCAGGATTAACCCAAGCAGAATATTTTAGAGACGAAGAAGGACAGGACGTTTTATTTTTTGTAGATAACATCTTTAGATTTACTCAAGCTGGATCTGAAGTGTCAGCTCTCCTAGGACGTATTCCATCTGCAGTTGGATATCAACCAACACTTGCAACTGATATGGGTGCCCTGCAAGAGCGAATTACAACTACAAAAAAAGGATCAATCACATCAGTGCAAGCAATCTATGTTCCTGCGGATGACCTAACGGATCCCGCACCTGCTACATCTTTTTCACACTTGGATGCAACAACAGTTTTAAATAGGGCTATTTCTGAAAAAGGAATATATCCAGCAGTTGACCCACTAGATTCTACTTCAAGAATTTTAGACCCACAAGTTGTTGGTGATGATCATTACAGAGTAGCCAGAGAAGTGCAGAGAGTTTTACAAACATATAAAAGTCTTCAAGATATTATTGCTATTTTAGGAATGGATGAACTTTCTGAAGAAGATAAGCTAACAGTTGCTAGAGCAAGAAAAATAGAAAAGTTTTTGAGCCAACCATTTTTTGTAGCAGAAGTTTTCACAGGTTCACCAGGTAAATATGTTGATCTTGAAGATACCATTAAGAGTTTTGATGGACTGGTAAAAGGAGAATATGATCATATGCCAGAAGCTGCATTTTATATGGTAGGTGGCATAGATGAAGCAATTGAAAAAGCTAAAAAATTAGAAGCTGAAGCCGCATAATGGCAACAATTTCTTTTGATTTAGTTTCTCCAGAAAACCTTGTCTTCAATGATGAAGTTGGTACTATAATTGTCCCTGGTAAAGATGGCGACTTAGGTATTTTACCAGGACATAGTAAGGTCATGTCCTCTCTTAGACCAGGGAGAGTAATGGTATACAGTGAAGATAAAAATTTAATTAAATCATTTTTTGTTTCTGGTGGTTTTGCAGAAATCAATCCTGAAAAATGTATTGTTCTTGCAGAAAGTGTTGTTGAAGTTAATTCTTTAGAAAAAACATCAATTGAAAAAGAAATACAAGAATTAGAAAATAAAGAAGGTAAAGAATCAGAGGAACAACTTTCTGTAGCTAAAGCAAAATTAGAAGCAATAAATGTAAATTATTACGATAAAATTTAATTTCTTTCTAAATTAAACTTTAACTAAATTACTTCTAAATTCTTTTTGAATTTTTATATAAACATTTCTTTTAAATGGTACTGCGTTTTGGCTAATTTCATCATAGTCCATCCATTTCCATTCACTAAACTCAGGATTTTCTGTTCCTACATTTATGTCGTTATCAATTCCTGTAAAACGAAATAAAAACCACTTTTGAATTTGACCTATGTATTTATCACCCCAAGGTAATGTCTCGAGTGTTTCTGTAGGTATGTCATAAGAGATCCATTCTTGAGATGAATTAATCAAAGATGCATTATTCGTACCAATCTCTTCCATCATTTCTCTCCAAACTGCTTCTTCAGGATTTTCATTTTCATCGATACCACCTTGAGGCATTTGCCAATATCCACTTGGATGATCTAATCTTCGACCAACTAAAATTTGATTTCTTGCATTGAGAATCATCATTCCCACACATTTTCTATATTTTTTTTGCATTATTATTCTTGAGTTTCATTAAAGAGACTTACACCTTGCACAAGATCAAAGGCTCTTCGAAGTTGATAATCAATCTCTAAACGTTTTTCAAATTCACTTAATTCATTATCTTCATTTTCTTCTACATCTTCTTCATTATTTTTATCAAGAGAGTCTTTTAGATCTGATTCAGAAAATCTTTTATAATCAAAAGATTCAAATTCTCCTTGTTCAATGATTATATCTGGTACGATCCCCTTACCTTGGATTGATTCACCTGAAGGAGTATAATATCTGGCGGTAGTTAATCTTATACCAGTTAGATTATCACTATTTGAAACTTGAAATGGAATTATTGTTTGAACTGAACCCTTTCCAAAAGATTGTGTACCTATAATGATTGCTCTTTTATGATCTTGAAGTGCGCCTGCAACAATTTCAGAAGCTGATGCAGAACCACCATCAATAATTACAACAAGTGGTTTCCCATTAGTTCTATCAGATTTTTTTGCACGATATCTTCTTATGTCTTTTTTATCTCTACCTCTTGTTGAAACAATTTCTCCTCTTTCCAAGAATATATCCGTTACCTTAACTGCTTGTGTAAGAAGACCACCTGGATTTGACCGTACATCTAAAACGTAACCCTTTATTTTATTTTCTTGTTCAATCTTTTTTATAGCTTTTAGAAGGCCACTTTCTGTTTGTTCATTAAATGATGTTATTCTTAAGTATCCAATATTGTTAAGCACTTCACTTTTAACTGATCTAATTTTGATATAATCTCTGATAATTTCAATCTCAAAGGGTTCAGTATTTGCTCTTGAAATAGTAATTACTATTGGCTCACCTTTTTTACCTCTCATTAATTCAACAGCTTCATTTAGAGTTAAACCAAAAACAGGTGTTTCGTCTATTTGAATAATATAATCACCTGCAAGAACTCCAGCATCATATGCTGGCGTATCTTCTATCGGAGCAATGACTTTCACAAAACCTTCTTCCATAGTAATTTCAATACCTAATCCACCAAATTTACCCTCTGTGTCCATTTGCATTTCTTGAAATACTTCTTCATTCATAAAACCAGAATGAGGATCTAAACCTGACAACATTCCATCAATCGCTTTTTCAATTAATTCTTGATCCGTAACCTCTTCCACATAGGAAGATCTTACCCTGTCAAACACTTGTCCAAATAGATCTAAATATTTATATTTTTCTTCATCTGAAGAAGATCCATATGTTTTAGGTGCAAAAAGTGTAATTAGGGTGAGTAGTAGTATTACTTTTAAAAAAACATTTTTTGAAATTATCATATATTTTAAGCTAGTTTAGTTTGTGAAGAATCAAAGCTTACTTCCCATAGTTTTTCTAATGCATATAATTCTCTAATTTCTTGTCGAAACAAATGAACAATAATCTCACCTGCATCAACAATTATCCAGTCACATTGAGGTCTTCCTTCAGGATTTGGACACTTTATCCCTGCTTTTTTTAATTTTTTTATCATTTCGTCTGCTGTAGCATCTGAATGTCTAGTTGACCTACAGGTAGCAATCACAAAGGCATCAGCAACGGATGATTTATTAGATAAATCAATAACTTTTATATCTTCAGCTTTTGCATCACTTAGTATTGATACAATATTTTCTGTCAATGAAGTAATTTTATTAATATTTGCCTCTTAATTTATTTCTTTGATTTCTAATTTCAGTTGATGAAATTTTAATTTCTTTATTTTGAATCAAAGCCCAAGCAGGAATTTTTTTTGAAACATGTTCTATGTCTTGAGCTATATATTTATGATGAATAAATTTTTTTGCTGCAACACTTTTCAAAGCATTCGTATTATATCCATGTCTTCTAAAAATAACAATAGAGATAATATGAAAAATTGATTGCCATTTTTCCCATTCGTGGAAATTAACTAAATTGTCTGCACCCATTAACCAAAAAAATTTAATATTTTTATAATATTGAATTAGAAATTTAATTGTTTGATAAGAGTATTGAGATTTAATTTTTTTTTCTACTTCTAATATTTTTATAGGAAAATTTTTTGTAATTTGTTTACAATTTTGTAATCTCTCTTCGTATGTTGCGGGCTTTGAAATCTTCAAGGGGTTTTGAGGTGTAACTAGCCACCAAATTTCATCTAGCTGTAATACTTTTTTAGCTTCATTTGAAATAAATAGATGCCCTCGATGTGGCGGATCAAAAGACCCTCCCAGAAGTCCAATCTTTTTCAATTAGGGTCTTTCCTGACCATTGCCATTAACTACATATTTAAATGTAGTTAAATGTTTTGTGCCCACTGGTCCTCTTACATGTATTTTGTCTGTTGAGATTCCAATCTCAGCACCAAAACCAAATTCACCGCCATCCGCAAATTGTGTAGATGCATTTTTAAGTATTATTGCGCTGTCAATCTTATTATAAAATTTTTCAAAGGTTTTTTCACTTTCTGTAATTATACTTTCTGTATGTCCAGAAGAATAATCATTTATATGCTTAACCGCTTCCTCAACACCAGAAACAATTTTTACTGATAAAATTTTATCTAAATATTCTAATGACCAATCTTCTTCACTTGCCGTTTTAAAATCACTATCTAAAGACTGAATATATTCATCGCCTCTAATTTCACAATTTTCTTCTTTTAGAGGTTTTAATATTTTCATTGCTTCATCTTTTATTTTTTCATCAATTAAAAGTGTTTCTGCAGCACCACAAATTTCAGGACGTCTCATTTTGCTATTAAAAACTACTTTTTCTGCAATAGTTAAATCAGCATCTTTATCTACATACACATGACATATACCGTCTAAATGTTTGATAACGGGTATTTTGCTTGCTGAATTAATTTTTTCAATCAAACCTTTGCCACCCCTAGGTATAATGACGTCAACATAATCTCTCATGCTTAGCAAATGATCAACCGCTTCTCTTTCAGGTGTATTAATCATTTGGACACAATGTTCAGGGAGGTCAGCTTCCGTGAAAGCATTTGTAATATTATTTACCAATTCCTTAGAGGAATGAAAACTATCACTACCACCTCTTAAAATTATACAATTACCAGATTTTATAGAAAGACAAGACGCATCAACAGTGACGTTTGGTCTGGATTCGTAAATCACGCCTAATACACCAAGTGGTGTTGAAATTTTACGAAACTGCAAACCATTAGGTCTTTCCCATTTTTCTAATGTAATTCCAATTGGATCTGGTATTTCGATTATATCTTCAATTGATGTAATCAATCCATCAATAGATTTTTCAGTTAATGTAAGTCTATTTATTAACGGTTTAGCTAAAAATTTTTTTTCACCATTTTCTAAATCTATTTTATTAGCTTCAAGAATTTTATTTCTATTTTTATCTAAATTTTTAGTGAGTTTTTTTAAAGCAAGATTTTTTTGATCACTGCTACAGACTTTCATATTTATAGAGGCAGATTTTGCTCTTTTGCCTAATTCAATAATATTATTTTCAATACTCATGTAGAAAGCTTAACTAAATTATCTTTATGTACCACTTCATCTCTTCCTTCGAAACCTAAAACTTTATAAATTTCTTTACTTTTCTTTCCAATAATTTTTTTTGCATCATTAAAATCATAAGCTGATATGCCTATAGCTATCTTCTGACCATTTTTGACTAATATAGAAATTACATCGCCTCTTTTGAATCTTCCTTTGATATCTATTACACCTGCAGGAAGAAGACTTTTATTTTTTAAAATTGCATTTTTAGCTCCTGCATCAATAATAATAGATCCTGATGGTTTTAAATGATTTAATAACCATTTCTTTTTGGAAGAGTTTGTAGAAATTAAGGGATAAAAAATTGTTGAATTTTTTTTATTAATATTACTGATTGGTTTATTTTTATCACTATTAGTGATTATCGTAGCACAACCATTTTCAGCACTTATCTTTGCCGCTAAAATTTTTGTGGCCATTCCTCCGCTACCTAGCTCAGAAGATTGATAATTTCCAAGTTCTTCAATTTTTTTATCAATTTTAAATACCTCCGAAATTTTTTTGACATCCTTATCTTTTTTTGGATTACCTTGATATAACCCATCAATATCACTTAATAAAATTAATAAATCAGCTTCAATCATCTGTGCTACTCGTGCTGCAAGTCTATCATTATCACCATAGCGAATTTCCTCAGTAGCAACAGTGTCATTTTCATTTATGATTGGGATTATGTTTTTGCTTTGTAATGATGATATTGTATTTCTAGCATTTAAATATCGTCGCCTTTCTTCACTATCTTCTAATGTTAATAGAATTTGAGAAACACCTATCTTGTATTTTCCTAGTTTCTTTCGCCATTGATGGGCTAGTTCAATTTGACCAACTGAAGCTGCTGCTTGTTTATCTTCTAATTTTCTTAACTTTGTATTTGAAATACTTTTTGCACCTAATGCAATAGCGCCAGAACACACAATCACAATTTTTTTTGTTTTATTCAACTCCGCAATGTCTTTACATAAATTATCTAACCATTTAGATTTGATTTTTTTTGTTTTCGAATCAACAATTGAATTTGAACCAATTTTTACAACTACTTTTTTATATTTTTTAATCATTTGTGATTTCATTATATTTGAATAAATAATCAATTAGATCATTTATACCTGCATGATTAAAACTTGATATAAAAAGAATCTCCGAATTTAACTTTTGATTAATTTTAATTTTTTTTTCTTCTAAATTTTCATTGAGTAAATCAACTTTGGTAAAAACAATTATTTCTTTTTTTGAGGAAACTTTTTCACTATATTTTGAAATTTCGTTTCTTATTGTATTATAGTTTTCGTACCAATTGTCGTCATTTATATCTACTAAATGAAGTAAATATTTACATCTCTCAATATGTGCTAAAAATTTATCTCCCAAACCCTTTCCCTCATGCGCACCTTCTATCAAACCTGGGATATCTGCTAATACAATTTCTTTATCAAAGCGCTTCACGGTACCAAGTACAGGATGTAAGGTTGTAAATGGATAATCCCCAATTTTTGGGTTAGCATTAGAAATTGTTGATAACAAAGTTGATTTACCAGCATTAGGTAAACCTATTATTCCTATATCTGCAAATAATTTGAGTGATAACCATATCCATCTCTCTTCTCCTAATTCACCTTTTGTAAATTTTCTTGGAGCTTGGTTAACTGATGATTTAAAATGATTATTTCCTAAACCACCATTACCACCCTTTAATAAAATGTATTCTTCATCAATTTTTGTTAGATCAGTTAGCAATACTGTTTTATCTTCATTGTAAATTTCTGTTCCAGGTGGAACTTTAATAATCATGTTGCTTCCATTCGCACCTGTTTGATTTTTCCCCCTTCCATTTTCACCTTTTTTTGCTTTAAAATGTTGTTGGTATCTAAAATCAATTAGTGTGTTTAAATTATCGTCGACTTTAAAAATAATATTGCCACCTTTGCCTCCATCGCCTCCATTAGGACCACCAAACTCAATATATTTTTCCCTACGAAAACTAGCGCAGCCATCTCCACCATTACCTGATGCAATATATATTTTTGCTTGATCTAAAAATTTCATAATAAATTTTTAATTAATTGGGATTATTGTTCTGTGGGAACAACTGATACAAAAGTTCTTACTCTTGTTTTTTTAAAAGCTACTTTTCCATTTATTGTAGCAAATATTGTGTGATCTTTACCTATGCCAACATTATCACCTGGATGAAACTTTGTGCCTCGTTGCCTAATAATAATGTTTCCTGCTATTACGTTTTCACCGCCAAATTTCTTAACTCCAAGTCTTCGACCCGCCGAGTCTCTTCCATTCCTTGAACTACCACCTGCTTTTTTCGTTGCCATTATTTATCTTCTTTTTTAGTTTTAACAGTTTTTTTAACAGTTTTTTTTACTGATTTTTTCTTAGTAGGTGAAGCTTTATTTACTACTTTTTTTGCAACTGTCTTCTTTTTTGTAACTTTTACCTCTTTAGACTCAATTTTTTCTTTAGTAACTTTAGTTTCAGTTTTTTTAACTTTTTTTGTTTCAAGTTCAGCAGTGGATTTTTTTCCACCATAAGAAATTGATTCTATTCTTAATACAGTTAGATATTGTCTATGACCTTGTGTTAGTCTGTAATTTTGTCTTTTTCTTTTTTTAAAAACTATTATTTTTTTATCTCTGATTTGATCAACAATTTTTGCTTCAATTGAAGCATCTTTTAGTAATGGCTTGCCTAAGCTATTTGTGCTTTGATCACTGATCGCTAATACATCAGTAATAGATACTTTATCACCTTTAGATCCCTCAAGTTTTTCTACTTTAAGTATCTGACCAGCTCTTGCTGAGTATTGCTTTCCACCAGTTTTGAAAATTGCTAACATATCTTTTGATGGCGGGGTTTATAGTGAACTATGCTAATAGTCAAATTAAAAATATGGCGTAAATACTGGAAATAAAGACCTTAAAAGCTATCCTTTGCTTTTCGCAAATAAGCAAATAATTCAAAGTCTGTAAAACCTAGCTCTTTCTTAATTATAGTACCTAATTTTGAATTTTGATTCAGGAATAAGTTATATTGTTTTTCATCTTCTAATAAAAAAGGTACGGATTTTCCTTTATTATTTAAATCATCATTAATTTTGTTTCTAACTGTCAAATAAGCACTTTCTTTTTTGAGTGTTTTCTCAAGAAAATTTAAATTGCCTATTGTATATTCGTGACCACAATAAATAATTGTATTTTTACTTAACTCATTGATTTTTTTTAAACTGTTAAACATTTCATTTAATGTTCCTTCGAACACACGACCACAACCAAGTCTGAACAGTGTATCTCCACAAAATAAAACACCATTGTTTTCATCATAGTAAATTATATGATCTAATGTATGCCCGGGTGTTTTTATTATTCTAAATGTATTTAAGCAGGAGTTGACTTCATCTCCATCACGTAAAACGAATCTTGTGTTTTTAATCTGAGCACTTGGAGAGTGTATATTAACTTCTGGAAAAGAATTAAGTATTCCTTTTATACCTGATGTGTGATCTTTATGATGATGTGTAATAAATATATCTTCTATGGTTAAATTGTTTTCAAGAGCAAAATTTAATATAGGATTACTATCAGCAGGATCTATAATACAGCTCTTAAGCGTGTCATTATATAAAACAAAAGAGTAGTTATCTTTTAATTGATTTATAATTTCAACTTTCATCTAATAACTAATTTGCAATAACAGAATTTTTTGCAAAAACTTTTTTTGATGATTTAATTTTTATTGGTTCAAAATTTTTATAACTTAATAAAAAGATAGCTTCGTGAGTGAAAAAATTAACTCCAGTAACTGATTCACTTATATCAAATTGCTTACCTTTTGATGTTAATCCAATACTTTTTTCAACCACAATATTCATTTCATTACACAAATTCAAAAAATCCTTAATGGTAAAAAAATGAATGTTAGGTGTGTCATACCATGTATAAGGTAAACTTTCTGTTACTGGCATTTTTCCAGATATTAAAAGCTGTAATCTTATTTTCCAATGTCCAAAATTAGGAAAAGAAACTATTGCTTTTGATCCTATTCTTAATAATTCAGACAGAATATCTTTGGGTTTCATCATTGCTTGTAAGGTTTGACTCAAAATTACATAATCAAAACTATTATTTGAATATTGAGACAAATCTAATTCGGCATTTCCA
>CACDIK010000024.1 GCA_902553005.1 uncultured Alphaproteobacteria bacterium
TAATGCTGATGCATCTGTATCAATTTTAAAAAGAGATAGCGAGGAAGCACTTGAATTAATACGACATGATTGTGCTCATGTAATGGCAGAAGCTGTCCAAGAATTATTTCCTGGAACACAAGTTACAATTGGTCCAGCAATTGAAAATGGTTTCTATTATGATTTTGCAAGAGATGAACCTTTTACTGTTGCTGATCTTCCAAAAATTGAAAAGAAGATGCACGATATCATTAAAAGAAATAAAAATTTTATAAGAGAAGTATGGTCTAAAGAAGAATCAATAAAACATTTTAAAGATAAAGGTGAAAACTATAAAGTTGAATTAATTAATGATCTGCCTGATAGTGAGGAAATCAGTATTTACAAACAAGGTGATTGGTTAGACTTGTGCAGAGGTCCTCATATGGTTTCAACAAAACAAATTGGTAAAGCATTTAAATTAATGAAAGTTGCTGGTGCTTACTGGCGAGGTGACTCATCTAATGCAATGCTAACAAGAATTTATGGAACAGCCTGGGCAACAGAAAAGGGTCTTGAACAACACCTTTTACAAATTGCAGAAGCAGAAAAAAGAGATCACCGAAAACTAGGAAGAGAAATGGATTTATTTCATTTTCAGGAAGAGGCCCCTGGAGCGGTGTTTTGGCATCCTAAGGGTTGGACATTATTCCAGTCGTTAATAAATTATATGCGAAACAGACAAGACGAAGCAGGTTACGTAGAAACTAATACGCCAGACATGATGGATAAGTCTCTATGGGAAACGTCTGGTCACTGGGACAAATTTAGTGACATGATGTTTAGAACTGAAGCAAAAGACGATAAAATTTATGCTATTAAACCAATGAATTGCCCTGGTGCTGTAGAAATTTTTAAACAAGGATTAAAAAGTTATAGAGACTTACCTTTTCTATTATCTGAATTCGGAAAAGTACATCGTTATGAACCATCAGGTGCTCTTCATGGATTAATGAGGGTGAGAGCATTCACACAAGATGATGCACATATATTTTGTACAGAAGATCAAATTACACAAGAGAGTAAAACGGTATGTGATTTGATACTTAGTATCTATAAGGATTTTGGTTTCGATAATGTTAGAATCAAATTTTCTGACCGTCCTGAAAAACGTGTAGGGGATGATGCTATTTGGGATAAAGCTGAGGCTGCATTAATGCAAGCCATGGAAGCAACAGGTCTTGAGTATACACTCAACCCAGGAGAAGGTGCATTTTACGGTCCAAAATTAGAGTTTGTTTTACGTGATGCAATTGGCAGAGACTGGCAATGCGGTACACTGCAAGTAGATTTAAATTTACCTGGAAGATTGGGAGCCACTTATATTGGAGAAGATGGTAATAAAAAAATACCAGTCATGTTGCATAGAGCTCTATTTGGTTCCTTAGAGAGATTCACTGGCATTCTAATTGAACACTATGCAGGCCATCTTCCGTTTTGGCTTTCACCATTGCAAGCTGTAGTTGCTACAATTACATCTGATACAGATGAGTATGCTTATGAGGTACAAAAAGCATTAGTATCAAAAGGAATTAGGGCCGAGATAGATACACGTAATGAAAAAATTGGTTATAAAATACGTGAACACAGTAATAGTAAAGTGCCAGCAATTATTGCTGTTGGAAAAAAAGAAGCTGAAGATAAAACAGTATCTGTTAGAAGAATTGGATCCTCTGAAACAAAGACCTTTAAATTAGAAGATATTGTTACTAGCTTATCTAAAGAAGCAAAATCACCAATAGAATAAAAAATGAATAACATGCAAGGTAAGTTTCCAAGTACAAGACTTAGACGTAATAGAATGAAAGAATTTTCTCGCCGTTTAGTTGCTGAAAATACACTTAGTGTAAATGATTTAATCTTGCCTCTATTTGTATGCGAGGGAAACAAGGTTGATGATCCTATTAATTCGATGCCTGGTATAAGCAGATACTCTATTGATAAACTTTTAAGTGAAGTAGAAAAAGCTGTTAAATTTAATATTCCTGCTATTGCAATTTTTCCGCAAATTGAAAGTGGCCTTAAAAATTCTGAGGGAAGTTTAGCTGTAGATGAAAACAATTTGGTATGCAGATCAATTAAAAGTATCAAAAAAGATTTTCCAAATATTGGTATTGTATGTGATGTTGCGTTAGATCCTTTTACGGACCATGGGCATGATGGTATAGTTATAAATGATAAAATAGATAATGATAAAACTTTGGAGGTTTTGGAACAGCAGGCTCTAGTCCAAGCGAATGCTGGTTGTGATGTAATCGCCCCGTCGGATATGATGGATGGAAGAGTGGGAAGAATAAGAACTGCATTAGATTCAAACAATTTAGCAGATACCCTTATTCTCTCTTATGCTGCAAAATATGCTTCGGGTTTTTATGGACCTTTTAGAGATGCTATAGGTTCTGGTTCTAATTTGGGTAAAGATGGTAAATTAACATATCAAATGGATCCATCAAACAGTGATGAAGCTATTAGAGAAGTTGGATTAGATATAAATGAAGGTGCAGATATGGTAATGGTTAAACCTGGTATGCCTTATCTTGATATTATTTCTAGAATAAAATCAGAATTTAAAGTTCCAACTTTTGCCTACCAAGTATCCGGTGAATATTCGATGATAAAAGAGTCAATTAATAAAGGTTGGCTTAATGAAGAAGTTGTAATGGAATCTCTTTTATCTTTTAAAAGAGCTGGGGCAAATGGTATACTGACTTACTTTGCATTAGAAGTTGCTGAAAAATTAAAAAATGAATAACATTCAATTTGAAAAAAGAAAATCTATAGAACAAGTTGAGGAGTCAAATGAGCTTGCTCCGAAATTTGATTCAAATGGTCTAATACCCGTTGTAACAACAGATTTTTCATCTGGTGAACTACTTATGCAAGGTTATATGAATGAAGAAGCCTTTAAAAAAACTATAAGTTTGGGTGAAGCTGTGTATTTTTCTAGAAGTAGAAATACCCTTTGGCACAAAGGTAAAAAAAGTGGATTAACGCAGAAGATAAAAGAAATAAGAATTGATGATGATCAAGATTGTGTTTGGTTAAGGGTTGATGTCAAAGGTGGTGCTAGCTGTCATGTAGGATATAGATCATGTTTTTATAGAAGTATTCCATTGGATAACTCTAGCTCTAAAGTTGTTCTTAAATTTGAAGAGAAAGAAAAAGTTTTTGATCCTGAAGAAGTATATAAAGGTGCTCCAAATCCTACTAAACTATAATGTCAGACAAATTAAAGTTTATTGAAACTAGCAAACTTCCAACAGATATTGGAGAGTTCACTGTACATGCCTTTACAGATGAAAATGAATCTAAGGATCATTTAGCAATATGTATGGGTGACTTGCTTATCGATGAACCAGTTTTATCAAGAATTCATTCGCAATGTATTACAGGCGAATCTTTTTTTAGTATGAGATGTGATTGTAGATTCCAACTAACTGAGTCATTAAAACAAATTGCTCAGATTGGAAGAGGGGTTATTTTCTATCTTCAACAAGAAGGGAGAGGCATTGGTCTTTCAAATAAAATTAAAGCATATAGTTTACAAGACAAGGGATTAGATACTGTTGAGGCTAACCATCAACTAGGTTTCAAAGATGATGAAAGAACATATGAAAATATAGCTGGAATGGTAAAATATTTAGCAATCAAAGAATTAGATTTGATGACAAATAATCCAAAAAAAATAAAAGCGCTTGAAGATATGGGTATCAAAGTAAATCAAAGAGTTCCTATTTTGTCAGATACCAATAAGTATAATGAAAAATATATCTCAACTAAGAAAAGTAAACTTGGTCATTTAATCTAAGTGGAAGCGGATAATTTAATTAAAAAACTCGATATGATTAGTCATCCTGAAGGAGGGCATTATGTTGAAAATTTTAAGAATGATAATGTTAGTCAAATTTATTACCTATTAAAAAAGAGTGAAAAATCACATTGGCATCGATTAACTAAAAATGAAATATTACATTTTTATTTAGGAGATCCTCTTGAAGTTTTCACATCGAATGATGGAATTAATTATGAAGTTTTTTCTTTAGGGTCAGATCATAATTATATTTACACCGTAACAGCAAACACATGGTTTGCGATGAGATCTTCTGGTGCTTTCAGTTTAATTGGATGCACTGTCGCACCTGCTTTTGATTTTGATGATTTTGAACTTGCGCCTGCGACGTGGAGACCTAAAAATTTTAAAATTGAGTTATAGTTTTCACTTTTCTTTAATTTAAATTCTTTATATATTAGTATTAAATAACGGAGGTTCTAAATGGATGCAGAGAGTAAATGCCCTGTAATGCACGGAGCAATTACAAAAAATATGGGGGAAGGTACATCTAACCGTGAATGGTGGCCTAATCAACTTAACTTAAATATACTTCATCAACATGATCGTAAATCAGATCCAATGGAAGCTGGATTTAACTATCGAGAAGAGTTCAAAAAATTAGATTATGCTGCATTAAAAAAAGACCTCCATAGTCTGATGATTGATTCTCAAGATTGGTGGCCAGCTGATTATGGTCATTATGGTGGTTTCTTTATTCGTATGACATGGCATGCTGCCGGAACTTATAGAACTGGTGATGGCCGTGGTGGTGGTGGAACGGGAGCTCAACGTTTTGCTCCGTTAAATAGTTGGCCGGATAATGGTAACTTAGATAAAGCAAGAAGACTTCTTTGGCCGATAAAGAAAAAATATGGAAATAAAATTAGTTGGGCTGATTTATTTATTTTAACAGGTAACGTTGCAATTGAATCTATGGGAGGTAAAACTTTTGGATTTAGTGGTGGACGTCCTGACATTTGGGCGCCAGAAGAAGATATTTACTGGGGTGTAGAAGAAGAATGGCTACAAAATAAAAGATATACTGGCGATAGAATTTTAGATAATCCACTTGCAGCAGTGCAAATGGGATTAATTTATGTGAACCCTGAAGGACCAGATGGAAAAGCTGATCCGCTTGCTAGTGCAAAAGATATAAGAGAAACTTTTGCAAGAATGGCAATGAACGATACTGAAACTGTAGCACTAACTGCAGGTGGACATACTTTTGGTAAAGCACATGGTGCTGGTGATCCAGCTTTAGTTGGAGCAGAACCAGAAGGCGCTCCATTAGAACAAATGGGTTTAGGTTGGAATAACTTACACGGTTCTGGTGTTGGAAGAGATGCAACAACAAGTGGTATTGAAGGTCCTTGGACAGCAAATCCTACACAGTGGGATAATGGATATTTTGATTTACTTCTTGGTTATGAATGGAAGTTAGTAAAAAGTCCTGCAGGAGCTCAAATCTGGCATGCAATTGATCAAAAAGAAGAGCATATGGCACCACAAGTTGATGATCCATCAATAAAAGTTCCAACAATGATGACGACTGCTGATATGGCAATGCGTGAGGATCCAGAATATAGAAAAGTTTCTGAAAAGTTTCACAAAGACCCAGAATATTTTGCAGATCAATTTGCAAGAGCTTGGTTTAAACTTCTTCATAGAGATATGGGGCCAAAGACAAGATACATAGGACCAGAAGTTCCAGAAGAAGAATTAATTTGGCAAGACCCTGTTCCGATAGGCCACTCAAACTATGATGTTGAAGCTGTTAAAGCTAAAATTATAAACAGTGGATTAACAACTCAGGAGATGGTTGAAACTGCTTGGGCAAGTGCTTCTACATTTAGAGGATCAGACATGAGAGGTGGAGCAAATGGTGCAAGAATTAGACTTGCTCCTCAAAAAGATTGGGAGGTTAATAAACCTGAACAGTTAAAAAAAGTTCTTGGTATTCTTGAACCAATTGCAAAAGACACAGGAGCTTCAATAGCTGATGTGATTGTGCTTGCAGGTAATGTGGGAGTCGAACAAGCTTCAGGAATGGAAGTTCCTTTCACACCTGGTAGAGGTGATACTACTCAGGACAAAACTGATATCGATTCTTTTGGTGTTCTTGAACCTGAGGCAGATGCTTTTCGTAATTATTTAAAAATGAATTATGATGTTACTGCTGAGGAATTAATGTTGGATAAGGCACAACTATTAGGGTTAACTGCCCCTGAAATGACTGTACTTGTTGGTGGTATGAGATCTATGGGTATTAGTTCAGATCAGCGAGGTTTATTTACAGAAACTGGTGGTAAACTTACTAACGATTTCTTTGATAAGCTTTTAGATATGGGTGTAAGCTGGAAACCTACTGGAAGTAATTCATATGAAGCAACTGATAAAATTACAGGTGAAAAGGTAAGAACAGCATCTAGAGTAGATCTTGTTTTTGGATCTAATTCTCAATTAAGAGCTATAGCAGAACTTTATGCAAGTGATGATAGTGAAGAAAAAATGAAAAAAGACTTCATTATAGCTTGGAATAAAGTAATGAATGCCGATCGTTTCGATCTAGAGCAATAAAAATAGTTTTAATTAGTTTAAAAGTGGAACTTTAAGTTCCACTTTTTTTATTTTGGCATATTTGTTGCACCTGTTTCTAAAGAAACAATTTTACCATTTTCAATTTTAAAAACAGACATTACTGCCTGAGTGTTACCATCATTAAACGTAACAAAAGCATGAAGAACGGCTATCTCGTCATTCTCATATACAATTCTATCTTTATCAGAATTAATATCATCTGACATAGCCCAACTAACTACATCAGATTTTGATAAAACATTTCCAGATGCATGCATTGTGAATTTAAAATCATCATGCAAGATATCGTTCATTTCATCTTCATTTTTATCATTCATGGCTTTTTGGTATCTTTCCATTAAACTCATATCTTTTTCCTTTCTGAACTAACCTGAAAAATTCGTGACTGCTTCAAAAGTCATCGGCGTCATTACTGTAGTTTCCACCATAGCACCAGCTTCAATTCTTCTTTGTGTTAATTCTTCATCATTTTTAAAACCCATCATACCCTCGGGTGTAGCAAAATCTAAAATAACAGTTAATTTGTTATCATTATCTTTTTCTGATGCTGCAAATATACAAGTCATTCCATGCTCTTTAAGTTTATGACCATTTGCAAGAAGCATTTGTTTCCATGGTCCAAAACCATTTTTTAAATCTTGTGTTAATTTAACTAACATATTAACTCCTTTTTTTATTAACTATATAGGTTTCAAAAGACTAAAAATTATTAAAATGAAATAATAATTATCTTTCTTTAATATAAGGTTGGCCGATTGCATTAGGCGCTATAGCTTTACCAACAAAACCTGCAAGTAATACTACAGTCAGTATATATGGAAGTGCTTGTATTAATTGAACTGGAATTTCTCCAATAGCTGGTAACTCTACTCCTTGAAGTCTTATTTGTAGAGCGTCAGTAAAACCAAAAAGTAAACAAGCAATTAAGGCAGTTTTGGGATGCCATTTTCCAAAAATCATTGCAGCTAAGGCCAAGTAACCTCTACCAGCTGACATTTCTCTGAAGAAATTTGCGTTTACTGCAGTTGATAAATGGGCTCCGGCGAAGGCTATTAAAACTCCGTTTACTGCAAGCGCTTTATATCTCATAGTGAATACATTAATACCAGCGGTATCTACTGCGCTTGGGTTTTCACCTACTGCTCTTAATCGAAGTCCAAAACTAGTTTTGAATACTATCCAAAAAACTATAGGAACTGAAAGATATGCCAGATAAACAAAAACATAATGTCCGCTTAGTATGTCACTATATATAATTCCGATAATTGGAACCTCTCTTAATGCATCAGCAAAAGGAAGATTGATTTCTAGAAAACGTTGATCTTCATTTAATGTTGGCGTTAGGCCTGCTTGTCCAAACCATGCTGCTGCCAATGCAGTAGTTAAGCCAATTATTAAAATGTTAATTGCAACACATGATACTACTTGATCACCTTTGTGTGTTACTGATGCAAAACCGTGTAACATTGATAAACAAACACATACTATAATAGCTAATAATAACCCAAGCCATGGGTTGCCTAAATAATAAGAACCTACAGCTGCAACAAAAGCAGCCATAAGCATTTTGCCTTCTAAACTAAAATCAATTACACCTGAACGTTCAGCAAAAATACCAGCCATAGCAGCAAAAACTAAAGGGGTTGATATTCTTAATGTAGAATTGATTAAAGAAGCAATGTCAGACAAAAATTCCATTAAGCATTTACCTCTTTATTAAGTCTTCTTACAAAAAAACTTTCAATTTGTGGTCTGAATAAGTTTTCTAACGCTCCGCTAAACAAAATTATCAAACCTTGAACAGCAACAAACATGTATCTAGTGATATTAGGCATCTCAAATGTTACTTCTGAACCACCTTGGTACAAAATTCCAAATAAAAATGCAGCGGGTAAAATTCCAATTGGATGGTTTCTACCCATCAAAGCTACGGCGATTCCAGTAAAACCATATCCAGCTGGAAAACCAGCTTGTATTTTATGACTTACTCCAAGAATTTCATTAACACCAAGCAGCCCTGCTAGACCTCCTGAAATGCACATAGCTATAATTATATTTTTGTGAGGAGATATACCTGCATAGATCGCTGCCTGAGTATTGTGACCAACAGCTCGCATCTCATAGCCCCATTTTGTTTTCCATACTAAAAACCAAACAAAGAATAAAGAAGCAATAGCTAGTAAAAATGTAAGATTAAGAGGAGAATACCTTATCTTTATGCCAAGTATACCAGAAAATGCTTCAAAACTGGGAAGCCAGATTGCTTCTGGAAGCTTTACTGTATGAGGTGCCATCTGATTGGTATCTCTAATTACATCTACTAGTAAAAAAATCATTAATGAAGAGGCTATAAAATTAAACATGATTGTTGTGATTACAACATGGCTTCCTCTTTTTGATTGAAGATAAGCAGGTATGTAAGCCCAAGCCGCTCCAAATAAGAAAGCTCCACAAATTGATAAAAGCCAGACAATTGGAATTGGAAGAAAACTTAAATTTATAGCTACTAAAAAAACACCTAAGCCCCCTATATATGCCTGACCTTCTCCCCCAATGTTGAAAAGTCTACAATGAAAAGCTACAGCAAATGCAAGTCCAGTAAAAATAAAATTTGTAGTATAATAAAGTGTATATGCAAAACCTTGGATATAACCGAACGAACCAAAAATAATTAACTTAACTGCTTCAATGGGATTTTCACCTGCTATAAAAATAAACAGACCTGATACTAGTAATGCTAATGTTAAGTTTACTAAAGGTACGATAACGTTAGACACCCACCATGGTACCTTGGATTTATCAACTACTATGTTACTCATTACGCAACACCGGCCATAAGTAATCCTAGTTCACGGTCAGTAACATTTTTATTTTCTTTTTCTCCAACAATTTTACCATCAAACATAACAATAATCCTATCAGATAAGGACAGTATTTCATCTAACTCAACAGACGCTAATAATATTGCTGCTCCTTTGTCTCGCATATCAATAAGTCTTTGGTGAATAAATTCAATTGCACCAATATCTACACCTCTTGTTGGTTGACCTACTAAAAGAACTTTTGGATTTTCATTAAGTTCTCTACTCAAAATAATTTTCTGCTGATTTCCTCCAGAAAAATTTGATGTTATTAAGTTTGGAGAGTTTGGTCTAACATCATATTCTCGCATTATCTTACTTGAATATTCTGAAATTTCTTGACTATTTAAAACTGCAGATTTTGAAAAAGGTTCTTGATCATGATATCCAAAAATTAAATTTTCGTGAGCTTTAAAATCACTTATTAAACCCATTCTTTGTCTGTCCTCCGGTACATGCGCAAGGCCTTTCTCTTTTAGCATTCTTGGGTTAAGAAAATTGTCTTGGTCAGATATTTTTTCACCGAATAATTGAATATTTCCTGATTCCACTTTTCTAATTCCTGAAAGTGCTTCTAATAATTCAGTTTGTCCATTTCCAGTTACACCTGCAATACCTAAAATTTCACCAGAACGGATTTCCAAATTAATATTTTTGACACGTACAACATCTAAATCATCTTTAACTGAAAGATTGTTGACTTTAAAAATAACTTCTCCTTTTTTTATTTCTTTTTTGTCAACTCTCAACAAGACACTTCTTCCAACCATCATTTCAGCTAGCTTCTCTTTGTTTGTGTCTTGTGTTTTTGTATGCCCAACCATTTCACCTTGACGCATAACTGAAACTTCACTGGTTAGATCCATGATTTCAATTAATTTATGTGTAATTAATACAATTGTTTTTCCTTCATCTTTTAATGATCTAAGAATTTTGAATAATTCATCAACTTCCTGTGGTGTAA
>CACDIK010000025.1 GCA_902553005.1 uncultured Alphaproteobacteria bacterium
TTGCTTGATGAAAATCTTACAAAAGATGAAAGTAAAGCTTTATCATCATTCAATCTAGATTTACCACTGACATTAGACAAAATTAAAAAAACTTACAAAAAACTAGTGAAAATATTTCATCCTGATGTAAATGGTAATGATAAAAAAGCAGAAGAGAAATTCAAGGAAATAAATAACTCATACAAAATACTTTTAAAAAAATTTAAAAATGACAGATAAAAACAACATAGAAATATCTCCTAGTATCAAAATTGATCCTAAAGAATTATTTGAAGTTTCCTGTGAGTTTGATATTTTTAAATTTAAAGATAAGACTGAACATGTTCCAGAAATTGATCAAACGTATATATTTGATCCAGCAACGACACTTTCCATACTTGCTGGTTTTTCTTCTAATAGAAGAGTACTGATACAAGGATATCATGGCACAGGTAAATCTACTCATATTGAACAAGTAGCTGCCAGACTTAATTGGCCATGCATAAGAATTAATCTTGATAGCCATATCAGCAGAATAGATTTAATTGGCAAAGATGCAATTGTTCTCAAAGATAATAAACAAGTTACAGAGTTTCAAGATGGTATATTGCCTTGGTCTTACAAAAATCCAGTAGCTTTAGTCTTTGATGAGTATGATGCAGGTAGACCAGATGTAATGTTTGTTATTCAGCGTATTCTTGAGTCAGAAGGTAAGTTAACTTTACTTGATCAATCAAGAGTAATTAAACCCCACAAATTTTTTAGATTGTTTGCTACAGCTAACACTGTTGGTCTTGGTGATACATCTGGTTTGTATCATGGAACTCAACAAATAAACCAAGGTCAAATGGATAGATGGAATATTGTATCAACATTGAACTATCTAAATAATGATCAAGAGATAAATATTATATTAAGTAAAATAAAAAAACTTAACAATAAGGACGGTAAGGACATTGTTAAATGTATGGTAGCAACTGCAGATCTTTCGAGATCAGGATTTATTAACGGTGATATTTCAACTGTTATGAGCCCAAGAACTGTTTTGACTTGGGCAGAAAACTACCTTCTATTCAATGATATTGAATATTCTTTTAGACTATCTTTTTTAAATAGATGTGATGAAATGGAGAGATCTATCTTACAAGAATATTTTCAAAGATCATTTGGAATTGATATTACTGATGCTAAAGTAGTTAATGTCAAAGAATAGTGAAATTATTGAAGATTTTAAAAAGTCATTAAGCGCTACAATAAAATCAATAGGTAAAAAAGAAGACATAGAGATTAATTTTGTTAAAGAAAATCCTTCAATTATTGGTAACACTATAAATCTAACTGAACCAAAAATTGAAAATTTCAAAAATAATCTAGAATATTTAAGAGCTGAAGCAGACTCTTTTGCATTAGAGTTCAGATTACATTCAAAAGACATACACCAAAACTTTTTAAATCAAGATGAGTTATCAAACGAAATAATAAATGTTTTGGAACAAGCACGAGTAGAAGCAATAGGTAGTAGTGAATTCAAGGGAATACAAAAAAATCTAAAGAATAAGTATATTAGAGATCTTAAAATTGGAAGTACTAAAAAAAATCAAAATTTATTAATTAAAGCATTTAAAAACGTAGCATTTGAAGAAATTGTTGGCGTAGATTTAGGTGAAATTAATAGTAGTTTTAAAAATATTGTAAAAGAAAAATTAAAAAAAGATTATTCAAACTTTTTTATAGATTTAAAGAAATGTCTACATGATCAGGAAAAATATACATCTACAATAGTTGAAAAACTAGATGAACTTGGATTACTTAATAACAGCGTAAACAATACTCAGAACGAAGATATTAATCAAAACGATGAAGATCAAGATAATGAAAATGAAAACAATAATGAACAAAACAATGATGAACAAACTGAGTCAAATATTGAAATGCAAACAAGTGAAACAGCTGTTGAGCAGTCAGTTTCATTAGAAGAAAATGATGATATGGGAGAAGAAAGCGGGGATACTGAACTAGATTATTTACCAGATAGAAAAATTTTAGAGAATTTAGAGAATTATAAAGTTTATGATTATAATTTTGATGAAATTATTAATGCTGAAGAACTTTGTGATATCAAAGAATTAGAGAAACTTAGAAGAAATCTTGATCAGCAAGTATTTTCTTTTCAACCACTAATTGTTAAAATTGCTAATAGGCTGCAAAGAAAACTTTTAGCTCAGCAAAATCGTCATTGGGATTTTAATATGGAAGAGGGTTTTCTTGATACATCAAGATTAGCTAAAATTATTGCTAATCCAAATAATAAATTAAGCTACAAAATAGAAAAAGAAGTTGAATTTAAAGATACTATTGTGAGTCTTCTAATTGATAATTCTGGTTCAATGAGAGGCAGACCAATTACAGTTGCAGCCCTTTGTTCAGATATTTTAGCAAAAACATTGGAAAGATGCTTAATTAAATCTGAAATATTAGGGTTTACAACCAAAGCTTGGAAGGGGGGTAACTCTAGAGAAAAATGGATTAAAAATGGAAAGCCTTCTAATCCAGGCAGGTTAAATGATCTAAGACATATTATCTATAAGTCTGCAGATTCACCATGGAGGAGATCAAAGAAAAATTTGGGCTTATTATTAAAAGAGGGAATTTTGAAGGAAAATGTTGATGGAGAAGCTTTATCATGGGCTTATAATAGATTATCTTTTCGAAAGGAAAAAAGAAAAATTCTTATTGTTATAAGTGATGGCGCTCCAGTTGACGACTCAACACTTTCTGTAAATCCAGGTAATTATTTAGAAAAAAATTTAAGAGATATAATTGGTCAAATTGAAAAAAAAGATGAAATTGAATTAATTGCTATAGGAATTGGACATGATGTTTCAAGATACTATAGTAAGGCTGTAACAATAATGGATGTTGATCAGTTAGGCGAGGTATTACTAAATCAATTATCTGCTACTTTTCATTTAGATAATTAAGAATTTAACCATTTCTTTTTTGCATTATCAAAATTATTGTTATCAATTGCGCTTCTAACTTCTTTCATAAGATTATTCATAAAATATATATTATGATTAGTTAAAAGTTGTAATCCTAGTAATTCTTGCGTAGAAAAAAGATGATATAAATATGCCAGTGTAAAGTTCTTACAAGTATAACAATTACACTCATTATCAATTGGGTTTAAATTATTTTTATATTTAACATTTTTTAAGTTTATTTTTCCCTGTTTACCTTTTACTAAAGCTGATCCATGTCTAGCAATTCTAGTTGGGCTTACACAATCAAATGTATCGATTCCATCTTCTACAAAATCCCATATATCCCTTGGGTCGCCAATACCTAGCAAATGTACTGGACGAGAATTATCTAATTTAGAAGAAGTAAAATGAACT
Source organism: uncultured Alphaproteobacteria bacterium (assembly GCA_902553005.1). Lineage (GTDB taxonomy): Bacteria > Pseudomonadota > Alphaproteobacteria > HIMB59 > CACPNW01. The sequence goes on from CACDIK010000025.1 coordinate 3,378, forward strand.
ATATCTTTCATTTCATATTTATTTGATCCTAAACTACCACCAATAGCAATTCCAAAAGTATTGATTTTTTCTGTGTTAAATTCAATACTTTCTTCTCTTAAATCTTTGTGAATCCCACCTTGAATGATCCCATACATTTCTTGTCTACCTGCTGAGCCATTTTTAGGACTATAATTAAGTTTAGAATTAAATGCATTTATAGACCTTAAAGACCATCTATGACTTCTTAACATAGAATCAGATGTGTACGTTTTATCTACATTATAAGGAGTGCATTCATCAAAAACTAAGATGAAGTCTGCACCAAGATTTCTTTGAACCTCTATTGATTTTTCAGGAGATAACATATGAGTAGAACCATCTATATAAGACTTAAATAAAGCACCCTCTTCATTTAGATTAATTAAAGTTTTTTTATTTTTTGAATTTGTTTTTCGCCCTTTTATTTCGTCAGCGACTGAGCCATGTCCAAGAGAAAAAATTTGAAATCCACCGCTATCTGTTAACATAGGTCCTTTCCAACCCGTAAATTTATGAAGACCTCCATGTTTAGCAACTAGTTCACTTCCTGGTTGAAGCATTAAGTGATAAGTATTTGATAATATGATCTGTGTATTATTTTCTTTTGCGTCCTTTGTAGTAAAAGATTTTAAAGCTGCTTTTGTTGCACAAAATATAAATGCTGGTGTTTTAATTTCACCATGAGGTGTAGATATTATTCCAGTTCTTGCATTTGAATTATTAGATTTATTTTTAATTGACCAGTTAAAATCTTTCATTAGTTATTTAAAACTAATTTTAACCCATTTCAGGAGAGGAATTTTTTTCTTCTGGAATAAAGTACCTTGCTAGATAAATGAAAGGAGTATCAAGAATAGCAATGAATACTCTTAAAAGATAAACACCCAAAATAAACGTCATAATAACATCACTGAGTGGAAAAGGATTGGGATTTAGAATTATCCAAGCAAAAATACTGAAAATTGTATTATCAATTAACGATGATACAGCTGTGGAAACATTATTTCTCAACCAAAGTAATTTATTTGAACTAACAGTTTTTAAATAACTAAAGAACCAAATATCAAAATATTGACTTATCAAATAAGCTATCATACTTGCAACAAATATGCTTGTCATTGGAGTAAATAATATTGCTAAACTTTCTTGCACCATAGATACCCATTCGTCTTCAGCTGGCTGAATACCAATTGTTACCAACATCAAAATCGTCATCAAGAAAAAACTGCAGAAACCAATAAGAACATTTTTTCTAGCTTTTTCTTTACCATAATATTCTGACAGTATATCTGTACACAAAAAAGTAGAGGCAAATAATATTGTTCCCAAAGCTATTGGACTTGGTTCATAAAATGGAATAATTTTTTCATTAATTGAAGAAAAAAAATTAAAGTTAGCCTGTTTTAATACTTGAATGTTAGCTGCAATTATTGCTATGGCAGAATAGACATACAAACCAACATATCCAAATAATCTTAAAAAGACTAATATTGAAAGAAAACACAATATTAGCATTACAAACCAAACTACTTCAGTATTTTGATTCGATATTAAATTAATAATATTTTGAGGTATTGAAGATATAAGGGTTTTAATACCAGTTAAAACGTCCATAACTACAATTAAGCTGATTTATTAAGAATAGTTTTTTTAAGTTTTTTTGCTTTTAACGGTAATTTAGAATTAGGTGTGTTTATTAGAAATTCATCTAAACCACCTTTTTTTTCAACTGTTCGAATAGTACTAACAGCAACTTTCATTTGAAATTTTTGACCTAAAGCTTCGCTAACAAAAGTTATATTCTGAAGATTTGGTTTAAAACGTCTTTTTGTTCTATTTTTAGCATGACTAACGTTATTACCAGTTTGAAACGATTTTCCAGTTAATTCACATCTCATAGACATAATGAAATCCATGTAAATATAAATATTACTTTGTCAAGTATTCTAAATAGTAAATTTATCTATAATATAAGTTGGGGTTATTTGATGATTTTTAATTAAATTATTTATTTGAGTTAAGTCTTTATGAATACCAGATTTTACTAAAACACTGTCTATTTCAAAATTATTAGCACCTTTAATATCATGAAATAATGAGTCTCCAATCGCTACTGATCTTTTTTTTTCAAAATTAAATTGATTTGTGGTTTCATTATATATACTTACATCAGGCTTACCTTTTATAATAACGCTTCCACCCATTTTTCTGTATATTTCACCAATAGCACCCATACAAAAGATATTATTGTTAGTTTTACTTTCAACTGTTTCAAAGTCAGGATTTGCACAATACATTGTTATTTCTTTTTTATAAGCTACTTCTAATAATGGAATGTAGTCTATTGGCTGTAAATTTATAAAGGGAGTACAAGCTAAAATTAAATCTGCCTCTTCTATTTTTTCTACAAAATTAAAATTTAAACCAACTCTAAAATCTAGACCATCCTCTTTTTCTTCATCATAAATATGAAAACAATTTTTTTTATTTTTATCATCTAAAAATTTTTTTTTAAGTAATTGCCAAATCATTTCTCCACTTGTCACTGTATTTATAAAAGAATTTTTTTTAAAACCAAGATTGGGTAATCTATCTATGGATGACTTTGATCTTTTTGATGAATTTGAAATTATAAATAAATTTTTATTATTACTATTAAGAATATTGATAGAATTAAAAGCATGATCATACCCAAATATTCCATCATGCATCACACCCCATTGATCAATTATAAAATTATCATAATCATTAACAATTTCTTTAATGGATTTTATTTTTTTCACTATTATACCGATTTACCAACAACTTCAGACACATTTTTATATCCATCAGTTTTAATCAGATCAATCAAATCACCTTTCATACTATTAATTAAATTTGGACCAGAATAAACCAAAGCAGTATATAGCTGAACTAAAGAAGCACCGGATTTAATTTTTTCATAACAGTCTCTTCCACTTGATATGCCTCCTACTCCAATTAATGGTATCTGACCATTTGTTAATTCATACATTTTTTTTAAAACTAAATTTGAATTTTCATATAAAGGTTTACCACTTAGGCCTCCTTTTTTTTCTTTATTTATAGAAATTAAATTATCATTTCTTTTTATGGTACTATTTGTGAGTATCAATCCATCTATGTTGTTAGCTAATGAAATTAAAGCTATATCTCTTAATTGATCTTCATTTAAATCAGGAGAAATTTTAATTAATATTGGCTTGCTATTAATTTTTTTTATTTCATCTCTTTTGTCTATAATTTTTTTAATTAATTTTTCTATCTTTCCTCTCAATTGCAGATCTCTCAGCCCTTCAGTATTTGGCGAAGATATGTTTATAGTTATATAGCTAGCTAAATCACCTAACTCTTCTAAACCTCTTAGATAATCATCAATAGCTTCACTTGAATTTTTATTTTTTCCAATATTAACTCCTACAATCTTATTATTTAAGTATGATTTTTGATATTTAATTAAATTTTTTTTTACTTTTATAATTCCCTTATTATTAAATCCTAAACTATTGATGATTGCTTTATCTTCACTTAATCTAAATACTCTAGGTTTTGAATTACCCTTTTGAGGTTGCGGAGTGATTGTGCCAACTTCAAGAAAACCAAAACCAAACGAAAACATTGAATTCATCACTTCAGCATTTTTATCAAAACCCGCAGCAAGTCCTATAGGATTTACAAAATCTAAACCCATTAAATGTTGTGAAAGAATAGAGTCCTCAATATTTTTTTGTCTTACTCTGAAATATTTTAAAAAATTAATTGTAATAGTATGAGATAATTCGGGTGGTAATAATCTTAATATTTTTAATGAACTATTGTACAATAAATTAATTATCTATTAATTTTTTTAGATAATCAATAGTTTCTCTTAAACCAAATAATTTAAAAAATGATCCTAGTCTAGGGCCTTGATCCTGGCCAAGCATAACTTGATATACAAGTTTAAAAAAATCTTTTAAGTTTTCAAATTCGTGCTTTTTTCCTACTTCGTATAATAAAGTTTGAATATCTTCAGATGAACTATTTTCAGTAACCTCATTTTCTAAAACATTAATAATATCAATAAATACTTCCCTATTACCACTATCAATCTCTAAAAATTTCTTTTTAGGCAAAATAAAATCTTCATAGTAATTTAGTGCAAAGTCTATGAGGCGATCAAATTCAGGATTGTTATCAGCATTAATATTATCATCATATTTATTAATAAAAGACCATATTACTTTTTTATCTTTAGAATTAGAGACGTTTACTAGGTTAGTTAAGGTATTAAAATTTATTTCTGATTTAAATTCTTTAGGTTTTCCAGAATGAATATGCCAAATTGGGTTATCATACTGTTTATTTTCATCTAATTTAGAGTACGAGTTATAATGAGAAAGGTAGTCATCTACAGTTTTAGGAATTACATCAAAGTGAAGTTTTTTTGCTGATTTTGGTTTTTGGAACATATAAAGTGCAAGACTCTCAGGAGAAGCATAACGCAACCACTCATCAACACTAATACCGTTGCCGACTGACTTAGAGATTTTTTCACCCTTTTCATCTAAAAACATTTCATAAATTAGATTAGTTGGTGGTTTTTTATTTAATGCTCTACAAATCTTGGATCCTAAATCAACACTTTCTGTTAAATCTTTACCACACATTTCGTAGTCAACATCAAACGACATCCATCTCATTGCCCAATCAACTTTCCACTGCAACTTACATTTTCCATTAATTACTTCTGTTTCAACTAACTTGTCTAAAGATGGATCTTTGTAAATAATTGTTTTTGTATCCATTTTATATTCTTCAATTTTTACTTGAAGAACCTCACCTGAATTTTCACTTATTGGGAGAAATGGACTATAAGTTTCTTTTCTCTCTGCCCTTAAAGTAGGCAAAATAATATCTAATATTTTTGTATAGTTTTCAAATATACTTAATATTGTTTCATTAAAATCTCCATTTTGATATTTTTCTGTTGAGCTAACAAACTCATAGTCGAAATTAAATTCATCTAAAAAACTTCTAAGTTTTGCATTATTATGATGTCCAAAACTTTTAAATTTACCAAATGGATCTGGTATAGAAGTAAGTGGCTTACCTATAAATTTTTCTAACATTTCTTTATTTGGAACATTTTCAGGGACTTTTCTTAATCCATCCATATCATCAGAAAATGTAATCAGTTTTGTTGGACAATCAATTATAGAGCTAAATGCATTTTTTACCATTGATGTTCTTACAACTTCACCAAAAGTTCCAATATGAGGTAAACCTGAAGGGCCATAACCAGTTTCTAGTAATACATATCCCTTAGATGGAATTTTAAAATTTTGTAAACCACCATTTTTTTTAATGATTTGTAATGCTTCTTTAAAAGGCCAAGCTTTTAAGGATTGTACTAATTCTTGATCAATCATTTAATTTTGCTCTAATTCTAATTTTTTTACCCAATAACAACTTTAATGAATTTGTGAAATTAAAAATTTCAGATCCTAATTTATTAAATAATTCATTTTCTAAATCTACAATATTATCAATAATATTATTAACTAAATTATTCCCTGCTGCAGTTAAAATTAAACTATCAGATCTTTTATCTTGTGGTTGTTGTTTTGATATTAACTTCTTTTCTTCTAGATTAGAAACACGTAAGCTAACAACTGATCTATCAATAGATGCATTTTTACATATATCCTGTTGGGTAATATTTATGTTTTCTTGCTGTAATAAATAAATTGTCTCGAGAATAAGATATTCATTTAATGTGATTTGACTCTCTTTTAATTTATGTCTTACTTTAGATTGCCATAAGTTTGATGTTTGCCAAATTAGTAATGCTAATCTATTCTCATTAAGAGAAGTGTCTGCCATAGTTTTTATACAAACTGTTTGTATACAAATTAATAATTTATGTCAATGCTATTCTGGTGCAATTTCTATCTCTAGGCCATCAAGCTCTTCAGAAAGATCAATTTGACAAGATAATCTGGAATTATTTTTAACATCAAAAGCTTGATCTAGCATAGATTCTTCATCATCATCCATATTTTTCAGCTTGTTTGTCCATTTTTCATCAATATAAACATGACAGGTAGCACAAGCACAACATCCTCCACATGAAGCTTCAATATCGTAGCCATTGTCTCTAAGGGTTTCCATTAATGTAAAATTACTATCATATTCAATTTCAGACTTTTTACCTAATCTATCTGTGATTATTAACTTCGGCATTAAACGCCTAGTTTTTTTTGAAGTTCTTTAGAAGATGTTGTGTATCTAAAAATGTTTTTCTTATCTGGAAAGCAATACTTGAATACTTCTTGAGCCATTAAGGCAGACTCGTGAAATCCTGATAGAATAAGCTTAAGTTTTCCTGGATACCAATTTTATTTGAATTATTATACAATAGGGGTCTTTTTCTTGAAAACTTTAATCTACTAAGTAAATTGTTTAATTTAACTTGTAAATAAATTGAGTAAGAATTTTTATTTATTATTTTCCTTATTTTTTTACTAGTTATACTTCCACCACCTAAAGAAATCACACAATTATGGTTAGTTAATATTTCAACACAAACTTTTTCCTCAATATCTCTAAAATAGGATTCTCCTTTTTCTTCAAAAATTTCACTTATTTTCTTTTTAGTTTTCAGTTCAATTTCCTTATCTGTATCATAAAATTTTAAATTTAGATATTTACTCAAATCTTTACCAATAATGGACTTGCCTGATCCCATAAGGCCCATGATACAAATATTTTTCTTATTAATTTCTGATAGATCCAACATATTTTAACTTCTTCTTATTATTGACAAATTTTTTGTAGAAATAGAAAAAAACTTAAAAAAA
>CACDIK010000026.1 GCA_902553005.1 uncultured Alphaproteobacteria bacterium
CAATTTTTGTAATGAAAGGTATATCAATAATATCAAAAGTTGCTGTTCCTGGTGATTCTAAGTAAATTAACTTTGTTTTACTGTTAATTAATTTCTGAAAATTATTAATATTTTTTGTTGGATGAAAATATTTTATTTTAACATTATATTGTTTAAGGATTTTTTCACAAAAAGTTCTAGTAGGACTATAAACACTATCATTTATTAAAACTTCATCACCAGATTTTAAAAAGGTAAAAAAAGGAATTACTATAGAGGCTAATCCTGATGGTGATAGCACTGTATCATTGCAGTTATATAAAAAAGAAATACTGTCTTCTAACTGCTTATGAAATGGATTTTTATTTATTCCATAAAATGTTGTTCTATCGTCAAAATTTTTAATATCGTTTAAGTAATCTTTAAATGTATTAAAGATCATTGTAGAACCCTTATAAGTACCAGGGTTGATAAACCCTTTTTGTTTAAGAGGATTTCTACCTATTTTAGTTAATTTTGTTTTTATTTTCATAAACAACTAAATATTGTATAACCCAAAATTTTTATACACAAATTGTAGTAGGCAATTTTAAGCTTAACAAATCTATTATTGGGATTAACTTATTAATTTGTTATAGGGAAGCAATCTTTGAAAAAAGATATTTAAATAATTATTTAAAACGGAGAAAATAATATGAAAAAACTATTATCTATCTTTGCGGTTGTAGCTTTTGCTTTTTCAGCACATGCTGGAACTCTTGATGATGTTAAAAATAGAGGTTTTCTAAAATGTGGAGTAACAACTGGTCTTGCTGGTTTTGCTGCTCCAGATGATAGCGGTGAATGGGCTGGTCTAGATGCTGATATGTGTCGTGCAGTTGCAGTAGCTGTTTTTGGAGACCGTTCAAAAGTAGAATTTATTACTACTACAGGTAAATCTCGTTTCCCAACATTAGCTTCTGGTGAAGTTGATATGTTAGCGAGAAATACAACTTGGACAATTAGCCGTGATGTTAATCTTGGTTTTGAGTTCGTAGGTGTAAACTTCTACGATGGACAAGGTTTCATGGTTCCATCTGCTCTTGGTGTATCAAGTGCAACTGAGCTTGATGGCGCTACTGTATGTATCCAAACTGGTACTACTACAGAGTTAAACCTTGCTGACTTCTTTAGATTAAATGGAATTAGCTACGAAGCACTTCCAATTGAAACTAATGATGAAGGTAAAGAAAACTTATTTGCTGGAAGATGTGACGTATACACAACTGACGCTTCAGGTCTTTCTTCAACAAGAGCTGCTGCTTCTAATCCAGATAAATGGGTTGTATTACCAGAAATTATTTCAAAAGAACCACTTGGTCCACTTGTAAGACATGGTGATCACCAGTGGGGTGACGTAGTTCGTTGGTCTTTAAATGCAATGATTATTGCTGAAGAACTAGGTATTACATCTGAAAACGTTGATGCTCAAACGAGCTCTAATGTTCCTGAAGTACTTAGACTTCTTGGTGTTGAAGGTAACTATGGAGAAATGCTTGAGCTAAGTAATGATTGGGCTTACCAAATTATTAAACAAATTGGTAACTACTCTGAATCTTACGAAGCAAACGTAGGTCCAGACACACCTCTAGAAATTGCAAGAGGTTTAAATGCTCTATGGACTCAAGGTGGTATTTTATACGCACCTCCATTCAGATAAATCGTAATTAAATTTCAAACGGGGGGTTTAAAACCCCCCGTTTTTTTTGTATATACTAGCGATGCGATCTAACCTAGGTTTCTTTTCTGATGAAAAATTTAGATCCATCTTTTTTCAAACTTTAGTTGTAGGTTTATTTGCCCTAGGTTTATTCTTTGTAATTAGTACAACTTCTTACAACTTAGAAAAAAGAAATATTGCAACTGGTTGGAGTTTTCTACAAAATCCAGCTGGCTTTGATATAAGTTTTTCACCTTTTTTAGAATTTAAATCCACTGATACTCACTTAAAAGTTTATTTTGTTGGTGTTTTAAATACTCTTTTAGTTTCTATTACAGGATGTATAGCTGCAACAATTTTAGGTTTTATATTGGGTATAGTAAGACTATCTTCAAATTGGTTGTTAAGTCGACTAGTTTATATTTACGTTGAATTTTCAAGAAATGTTCCTTTACTTCTTCAAATAATTTTATGGTATAGCATTTTAATTCAACTACCTCGTGTAAAGCAATCACTTCAAGTTCTTGATGTATTTTATATTTCAAATAGAGGATTATATTCTCCAAGACCAATATTTGAAAGTGGATTTTCATATGTATCCATTGCAATTGTATTGGCTTTAATTTCAAGTTTCTTAATAAATAGATGGGCAAAAAAAAGACAAGATAAGACAGGTCAACAATTTCCAGTATTCTCAAGTTCAATTGGATTAATTTTTATTGTTCCATTAATTTTATTTTTTATTCTTGGTTCACCTTTGTCTTTTGAGCATCCAGAATTAAAAGGTTTTAATTTTAAAGGCGGTTTAGTTATTAGACCTGAATTTATAGCAATGTTTTTAGCTTTATCAATTTACACTGCAGCCTTCATTTCTGAAATTGTTAGAGCAGGTATAATGTCTGTTTCAAAAGGACAAAGAGAGGCATCAGCTGCTATAGGCTTGAAACAAACATGGATAATGAGACTAATAATTATTCCTCAAGCTCTCAGAGTGATTGTACCTCCGCTAACAAGTCAGTATCTAAACTTAACTAAAAATTCTTCTTTAGGAATTGCTGTCGGATATGCTGACCTTGTTCACGGTTTTGGAGGAATAAGTTTAAATCAAACTGGTCAAGCTATTGAATGTATGGCAATTGTTATGGCAACTTATTTGTCAATTAGTCTGACAATATCTTTCTTTATGAACATTTATAATAGAAGTATACAATTTAAGGAAAAGTAATGAACGAAATGAATGAAGTTAGAAAACCACCAGTAGCAACAACAGGTATTATTGGTTGGTTACGAATTAATTTATTCTTCAATTGGACAAACTCATTAATAACTTTATTTGTTATCTATTGTTTGTATCAGTTTATTCCTTGGATTTTAGATTGGACAATATTTTCAGCTGATTTTAAATATAATTATCTTGGTGAACAAATTACTAACCAAGAAATGTGTTCACGAAATTTAGATCCTGAAAATGGTGGAGCTTGTTGGGCAGTTATATATGTAAGATTTTATCAATTTATTTATGGATTTTATCCAAAGGTTGAAGTTTGGAGAGTTAATTTAGCGTATGTTATGTTAGCTTTTGCGCTTCTACCTCTTTTGTATGCAAAACTTCCATATAGAAAGTACTTTTTATATTTTACATATATTTTTCCTGTTATTGCTTATTTTTTACTTAATGGTGGCTTGGGATTTACTGAAGTCTCTACTAACAAATGGGGCGGTCTTCTAGTAACACTTGTCCTAGGCTGTACAGGAATCGCATTAGCTTTTCCTATTGGAATTATGTTGGCTTTAGGCCGAAGATCTAAATTACCAGTTATAAGTATGATGTGTACATTGTTTATTGAGTTTATTAGAGGTGTTCCTCTTATAACTTTATTATTCTTTGGAATGGTAATGCTTCCTCTTTTTTTACCAGAAGGAATAGATATGGATGGTTTGGTAAGAGTTCTTGTTGCAGTTACTTTATTTCAATCCGCTTATATGGCAGAAGTTATAAGAGGAGGGCTACAGGCAATACCCCCTGGTCAATATGAAGCTGCTAAATCACTTGGGATGTCTTATTGGAGAATGAATTTATTAATAATACTTCCTCAAGCTATTAGAATTTCTATACCACCAATTGTCAACACATCTATAGGTTTATTTAAGGATACAACTTTAGTTATTATTGTAGGAATATTGGATTTATTAGGAATTGGAAGAGGTACTTTAGCGGATACCAATTGGTTAGGTTTATCTTATGAAATTTACTTTTTTGTAAGTTTGGTATTTTTTATATTCACATTTGGAATGTCTAGATACAGTTTGTATTTGGAAAAGAAATTAAAAACAGGTATTAATATGGGGGCTGATTAAAATGAGTGAAGAATCAATTATTTCATTAAAAAATGTAAACAAGTGGTTTGGAGATTTCCATGTATTACAAGATGTAAATCTTGAAGTTAAGAAAAAAGAAAGAATTGTAGTTTGTGGCCCTTCTGGCTCTGGAAAATCTACAATGATCAGATGTATTAATAGATTAGAAGAACATCAAGAAGGTTCAATAGTTGTTGATGGAATTGAGTTAACTGGAAATTTAAAAAATATTGATAATGTTAGAAAAGAAGTTGGAATGGTATTTCAGCAATTTAATTTATTTCCCCATTTATCTGTAAAAGAAAACATAACGTTAGCGCCAATTTGGGTTAAAAAAATGCCAAAGGCGGAAGCAGAGGAACTGGCTATGAGACAGTTAGAAATAGTAAAAATTCCTGAACAAGCCAACAAGTATCCCGGTCAATTATCTGGTGGTCAACAACAAAGAGTGGCAATTGCTAGATCTCTTGCAATGAATCCTAACATCATGCTTTTTGATGAACCAACTTCAGCTCTAGATCCTGAAATGATTAAAGAAGTTTTAGATGTTATGGTTGATTTGGCAAACGGTGGAATGACTATGATTGTTGTTACTCACGAAATGGGTTTTGCTAAAACAGTTGCTGATAGAATGGTGTTTATGGATGAAGGTAAAATTGTTGAGGAAGCTAGCCCAGATAAGTTTTTCAATAATCCAGAGAGTGATCGTACAAAGTTATTCTTAAGTCAAATTCTTCATCAGTAATTTAAGAAGATAACAATAAATTAACTCTTCTATTCATTTTACCTTTGTTTTCTATTTTGCCGATTTGAATTTTACCAATCTCATTAGTTGATTTCACATGTGTACCACCACAAGGTTGTAAATCAATATCACCAATTCTAATTAATCTTATTTTACCATCTACTTGCGGAGGTTTTACTGACATAGTTCTTACAAGCTCAGGTTTTTCTTCCAATATACTACTTTCAATTACTTCACTAGTGACGGTATGATTATCTTCAACCAACAAATTTATTTTTTCTTCTAATTCTTCTTTATTTATTTGTTTATCTGGATCATTAAAATCTAATCGACTTTTTTCATAACCAATTTGACCGCCAGTTACTCCTAAAGGGACTATAGAACACAACAAGTGCAGTGCAGTATGCATTCTCATATGCTTGTATCGTAAATCCCAATTTATTTTTCCAATTATGTCAGAATTCTCTCCAAGATCTTTGAGATCATCTACAATATTTATTATTTTATTATTTTCTTTAATAGTATCTAAAACTTGTATTTTTGTACTTTCAGCTTCTATTTCACCTGTGTCCCCAGGTTGACCACCACTTTTTGCATAAAATGCTGTCTTATCTAACTCAATACGATTTTCTTCTTTCACAATACCTATGATTTTTGCTTTAAATTCTTTAAGGTATGCATCATCGTCGAATAATTTTGTCATAGCGTTTTTTAACAGTATTTTAAAAATATTATATTGACTTTTTTCTCATTCTGAATAAATTAGAACAAAAGTAGAACAAATAATTTTATAAATAATATAATTATTATTTATCAATTATTTAAATATTTTTTCTAATATTATGTCTAAAAAAATAGAAAACTTAATATTTAAAGCTGAATCTAAAGGAGATCAAATAACACCTTATTTTCTTGATACAGTATCTGCAGGTTTTCCATCTCCAGCTACTGATTATATGGAAAACAAACTTGATCTTAATGAGTATTTGGTTCAACGTCCAACAGCAACCTATATCGTTAAAGCTAATGGCCCTTCTATGACCGATGCAGGCATATTATCAGGTGATCTACTTATTGTTGATAGAAGTATTGCACCTCGCAACGACAGTATTGTTATAGCCTCCATCTTTGGTGACCTAACAGTCAAAAAACTGAAAAAGAAAGACCAGTCATTATTCTTAATTTCTGCCAATAGTGAGTATCCTAGTATTCAAGTTAAAGAAGAAATGGAGTGTTTTATATGGGGGGTAGTGACATATGTCATACACAAAACTACTTAATAGAAATCATAGCTCAGTAAATCAATCTATAGCATTGATAGATTGCAACAATTTTTATGCGTCATGTGAAAGAATATTTAATCCAAAACTTATAGGAAAACCAATTGTTGTACTTTCCAATAATGATGGTTGTATCATTGCGCGATCAAAAGAAGCAAAAAAATTAGGGATAAAAATGGGTGAACCTTATTTTAAGGCAAAAAATATTATTGAAAAAAATGATGTTAAAGTTTTTTCATCTAATTATTCTTTATATGGTGATATTTCTCAAAGAGTAATGGAAACTTTATCAAGTTTCTCCTCAGAGGTAGAAATCTACTCCATAGATGAAGCATTTCTTGGTTTAAATGGTTTTGAGAACTATGAGTTAAACACTTATTGCAGATACATTAGGCAAACAATTAAGAAGTGGGTTGGCATTCCAGTTAGTATTGGAGTAGGGCCAACAAAAACACTGTCCAAAATAGCTAATCATCTAGCAAAAAAACAATCAGACTATAAAGGTGTGTGCATACTAAAAAATAAAATAGAAATAAAGAAAGCATTAGAATTAACAGCTATTGAAGAAGTATGGGGTATTGGAAAAAGATTATCTCTTTTTCTAAAAAAATATAATATTCATAATGCTTATCAATTTTCACAAATGGACAGAGGATGGATAAGAAAAAATATGGGCGTAGTAGGAGAGAAGACATACCTAGAATTAAATAGTGTATCGTGTCTAGATCTTGATTTGGTTCCAAGTGATAAACAAAGTTGTTGTGTCTCAAGATCGTTTAGTCAACCAATAGAAAAATTATTTGATTTAGAAGAGTCAATATCAACTTATGGATCAAGAGTATCAGAGAAGATAAGGGAAGAGGGGTTAGTGGCTGAGTCCATGAGTGTTTTTGTTTTGACAAATCATTTTAATAGAAGAGAGAAACAATATTCGAATTCAATAAAACTACACTTACCTTTTCCAACAAATAATAGCATGAAAATTGTTAAAAGAGCTCTTGAAGGAATTAGAAAAATATACCGACCAGGATTTCGTTATAAAAAAGCTGGAATTATATTATATGGTCTTAGCAGGCACAATGTAACTAGAGGATTGCTTGATTACGATCGTGATATATCAGATAGAATAATGAATACTATTGATAATATTAATTCTAGATATGGAAGTTCAACGTTAAAGATAGCTTCTGAAGGTATAGAAAAAATATGGAAGATGAAAAGAGAAAACGTATCCCCATGTTACACAACACGTTTTGAAGAATTGGTAGAAGTTAAAGCTTAGATAAAATGGCTCCCCGGGCCGGGCTCGAACCAGCGACCGATCGGTTAACAGCCGATTGCTCTACCACTGAGCTACCGAGGAACACAATTTTGTTGATAATAAAAAAAAATTAAAAAACAAGAAAAAATTGGAGGCTCGGAGCGGAATCGAACCGCTGTGCAAGGCTTTGCAGGCCCCTACATCACCACTCTGCCACCGAGCCTAAAAAAATTGACAATTATCACTATATTATTTCTAGTCAATTAATGAAAAAAAATTCTAAAGATTAATAATATAATTTAAATAATTGATTATATAATAGGTTTATATAAAGCATCCTTTAAGAAATGAGTGAAACATTTGAAATTGCAAGAAAAAATATGGTTGTTAATCAGTTAAGACCAAACAAAATTAATGAAGAAAATATATTACAGATATTTGAAAATACTCCTAAAGAAAATTATTTAGATGTCAGTTTAGGTAAGAATTGTTACCTAGATAATAATTTAGATATAACTGAGAAAAGGGGATATCTTAAAAATTTACACCTAGCTCAAATTATAAAATATTCGAAAATTCTAACGAATGATAAAGTATTGCATATAGGCGGCTTAACGGGCTACTTTTCTGCTCTAATTAGCTCACTGTGTAAAGAACTTCATGTTGTAGAAGAAAATAGAGAGCTATTTAAATTATTAAAACATAATATTAACAATACTGATAATACTAATATTAGTTTATTTAATCATAATTTATTAGATGGATTATCTGATAATGCTCCATTTAGCTTAATTATTATTGACGGACCTATATTTAAAATAACTGATAAGTTAAAGAATCAATTAGCAATGAATGGAGGAAGGTTGATATATATTAAAAAAATATATGATAATTTGGGTAAGGCTTATAAAATTATAAGAAATGAAGATTTGTATTCATCTGAGTATTTATTTGATGTAATGAGTAGTTATCAAATTCAAGAACAACAAGAGGATTTTAAATTTTAAATGAGATTATTTATATTATTTTTATTACTTATTTATTCTAAATCTATATTTGCTCTATCGATTGATGATTCTGTAAAAAGTACGATTGCAAATAATTTGAAAGTAAAAATTGCTTTTGAAAAACTGAATGAAAGCAAAGAAACTATTGAGGTAGCTATAGGTAAAAAACTTCCAACAGTTACTGGCACAATTTCAGGTACATATAGTAATAGTGATACAACATCAGCAGCTGGTGTATCAACAACACCAGAGACTTTTACAGATAAATATAAAATTAGTATTACTCAAAATTTGTATGATGGCGGAGAAAAAAGTTTAGAAATAGAAAGATCTAAAATTATTTACGAAAATGCAGTTATAAACTTTTATAATACAGTTCAAGATTTATCGCTAACAGCTGTAGAAGGTTATTTAACCGTAATAAATTATGAAAAATCATTAGAGGCTTCTAAAAAAAATTTTGATTCTGTTTCAAGATTTTTAGAAGAAGTAAAATTAAAATACGAATTGGGATCAGCAACCATAACTGAATTGAAAAATGCTGAGAGTGCTTTTTCAATTGCTGAAACAAATCTTTTTTCAGCCGAACAAAACTACAAAGTCAGTTTAAAAACATTTAAATCAATTGTTGGTAAAGAAGCTATTAATTTAGAAGATTATGTAAATATAGAAGACAATTTGAATTTTGATAAAATACTTTCTGAAGTTTATAAGAATAATTTTAATATTTTAATTGCTCAAAATAATATAAAAATTAAAGAACTTGATCTCTCAAAAGAAAAAGGTTCTAATAAACCTACCTTAGATATAACAGCTTCCACAGAGTATTCGGATGCTTCACGAATAGATGCGGGAAGTGAAAATACCAATGCAACAATAGGATTAACTTTAACAATTCCTATATTTCAGCAAAACATTGACAAATCAGACATTAGAAAAATAAATTCTCAAATTTTACAAACCGAAATTGAGTTAGATGATCTTAAAGAAAGTTTAAATATTGAGGTATCAAACTATTATAAAAACTATTTAGTTAGTAAATCAAATTTAAATA
>CACDIK010000027.1 GCA_902553005.1 uncultured Alphaproteobacteria bacterium
TTGATGTTGTTGGATTAATGAATACTCAATTAGCAATTAAAGACAAAAAAATATATGTTTTAGAAGTGAACCCAAGAGCCAGCAGGACTGTACCATTTGTGGCTAAATCGAAAGGTATTCCAATCGCAAAAATTGCAGCAAAAGTAATGGTCGGTGAAAATCTTGATTCGATTTTGAATGATTATAAAATTAATGAATTAAAAAACTTTAATGTAAAAGAATCTGTTTTTCCTTTCAATAAATTTGATGGAGTTGATCTAATATTAGGCCCTGAAATGAAATCTACAGGAGAGGTTATGGGAATAGATGAAACCTTTTTATCTTCCTATATAAAGAGTCAAATAGCCTGTGGTAATATTCTTCCATCTAAGGGAACAGTATTTATCTCAATAGATAATGATAATAAAAAGTTTATTATTGAGATAGCACAAAAATTAAAAGAATTAGATTTTAATCTACTTGCAACCAAAGGAACTGCTGAATACTTAAATACTAATAACATCAAGACAAAAATAGTAAATAAAGTAAAAGAAGGTAATCCTCATGTAGTTGACTCATTAATAAATAATGAAATTCAGCTAGTAATTAATACAACAAAAACCCAATCATCTATTAGAGATAGCTACAGTATTAGAAGGACGTCATTAATGTACAATATTCCATATTATACCACAATAGCTGGAGCAAAAGTTGCTGTAGATGCAATTGAACATATGAAAAGTCAAGAATTCACAATAAAAAGTCTACAAACTATAAATTAATTTTATTGACTATAAAAAATAAATAAATCATCATAAACTTATGAATAAAATTCCTATGACGGCTGAGGGTTATACAAAATTACAAGATGAATTAAAAAAATTAACCTCTGAGGATAGACCAAAAATAATTGAAGCAATAGCCGAGGCTAGAAGCCACGGTGATTTATCTGAAAATGCAGAATATCAATATGCCAAAGAACAACAGAGTTTAATTGAAGGAAGAATTATAGATTTAGAAAGTGCTATTAGTAAAGCAGAGGTAATAGATGTTAAATCTGTTGAAGGTGACAATATTAAATTTGGTGCAACAGTTGAGATAGAAGATGATGAAAGTGGAGAAAAACATCAATATCAAATTGTTGGGGAATATGAATCAGACATTGAAAATAAAAAACTTTCAATTACTAGTCCTTTAGCAAGAGGCTTGATTGGCAAAACAAAAGAAGACAATGTTGAAATCAACAGTCCAAAAGGTTTAAAAAGTTATACAATATTATCAGTAAAATACATTTGAATATAGATAATCCTAAAATTTGGTCACTAACTGATGGTTCACTAGGAATGATAAGTCAGACTAAAGGTCTGGCAAATGAATTGAGTGTAAATATAAAAGAAATTAAAACTGAAATAATTTTTCCTTGGAATAAATTACAGCCTGGGATACTTCCTATTTTTAACTGGATATTTAAAAATAAGTTACCAATAGATGAGATACCTGATTTAGTTATCAGTTGTGGAAGAAAAAGTGTTTACCTATCAATCTATCTTAAAAAAAAATATCCAAATATTATTAATATCCATATTCAAAACCCAAAAATTTCTTCAAAAAACTTTTCTTATGTTATAGCTCCAAATCATGATGGTTTATATGGTGATAATATAATTAATTCTTCGGGTGCAATACATCATTTTAAACAATTTAATAATTTGAAAAATCATTATGAAATTAATACAAAAAATTTGATCACGTGTATTATTGGAGGTGAAAATAATCACTATAATTTCTCAAAAGAAAATACTTTAGATCTGTGTAAAAGAATAAAAAAATTAAAGTCTCATAATAAAGACATTTTAGTTCTTACCTCGAGAAGAACTAATAAAGAAATTAAGCATATTTTGAAAAAAGAATTGAGCACTATGTCTACATTATGGCTTGGAGAAGGTAAGAATCCATACGAATTTGCTATTTATAATTCAAGTTATTTTATTATTACTTCAGACTCAACCTCTATGATTTCTGAAGCTAGTATATCTGGTAAGCCAATTTATGTTTATCAATTACCGATGAAGAGAAAAAGTAAAAGATTTATAAGATTCCATGAAGAATTTAAAAAAATGAAAATAACAAGAGATTTTAATACTTTAGATAAATTAGAAAATTGGACATATATGAAACTAGAGGAAAGCAAAAGAATTGCTGGAATTATAAAAAAAAGAATTATAGAAAGGAAAAATGAATCTTGAGAACTTAACTCATGCAGATTTTCCCTTTAATCACTGGGTATTTAGTAATTGTTTAGAAGAAGGCGCATTAGATGAAATTTCCTTTAGTAACATTCCATCAGGAGATCGAATGTACGATGGGACAAGAGCTGCAGATCATACAGGACAGGGAGTTGATGGTAAATTAAGACTTTTTATAACAAAAAATAATTGTCAAAATTTTCCATATCTAACAAAATTAATTCATTCTTTACAAAGCAACGAAATGGTAAATAAAATATCGAAAATAATTGATAAAGATTTATCAAATTCATACGTCAGATTAGAAGTAATTGGAGATAAAAAAGGATTTTGGTTAAAACCACACAAAGATATCTCAGAGAAATTAATGACGATGATGGTTTGGGCGAACCCATATAATGAAGCGTCAAATTTGGGTACCGACCTATATGATAAAAATTTTAAATTAGTTAAAACAATTAAATATGTTCATAATAGTGGTTATTTTTTTTCTTCAGGGGATGATACTTGGCATGGACTTGAATTAAAAGAAATTCAAAAAGAGAGAAGATGTATTCAAATAAATTATGTTACTTTTAATACAGATTGGCCAGTTGAAAAAAGTGCTTAAATTATTAATTTAATTATATGACTGAAAAAATAGAAAATGATGTCTTAATTATTGGCTCTGGACCAGCAGGCTATACTGCTGCAATCTATGCAGCAAGAGCAAATTTAAAACCGCATTTAGTTTCAGGTTTAGAACCAGGAGGTCAGCTAACCATCACTACGGATGTAGAAAACTATCCAGGATTTGAAAATGTAATTCAGGGTCCTTGGCTTATGGAACAAATGAAAGAACAAGCAGTAAAAGTAGGAACTATCTTTCATAATGATATTGTAACTTCAGTTGATTTTGAAAAAAATCCATTTACTTCCAAAACTGAGTCAGGCAAAGAATTTGTGTCCAAATCGATAATTATTGCAACAGGAGCTCAGGCTAGATGGCTGAACTTGGAAAGTGAAAAAAAATTTAAAGGATTTGGTATTTCTGCTTGTGCAACTTGTGATGGATTTTTCTTCAAAGATCAGCAAGTAGCAGTGATTGGTGGAGGTAATAGTGCAGTAGAAGAAGCAATGTTTTTGACAAAATTTGCTTCAAAGGTTTTGTTAATCCATAGAAGAGATAGTTTACGAGCTGAAAAAATTTTACAAGAAAGACTGTTTAATAATAAAAAAATTGAAGTAATTTGGAACAATAAAGTTTCTGAATTTGTTGGTGATGAAAATCCAAATACATTAAAAAAAATTATTTTAGAGAACACATTAGATAAGAGCAAAACAACTATAGATGTAAATGGTGCATTTATAGCTATAGGACATGACCCTGCTACTTCACTTTTTATTGATAAGTTAAAAATGGATGAAGAGAATTACATAATAACTAAACCTGATAGTACTGAGACAAGTATAAAGGGAGTTTTTGCTGCAGGAGATGTAAAAGATAAAATTTACAGACAGGCTGTTACTGCTGCTGGTATGGGTTGTATGGCTGCTTTAGAGGCTGAAAAATATATAGCGGAGAGTTAATTAACCCTGTCTTGCTTTCATTCTTGGATTTTTTTTATTAATTACATAAATCCTGCCTTTTCTACGAACAATTTTACAATCCTTATCCCTAGTTTTAGCAGTTTTTAATGAACATTTTACTTTCATAAAAAGCGCTTTAAATTCTGGGATTTGTTTTGTCAAACATATATTGTCTGAATTAATATGAGAAAATTATCTTATCCTGGAAGATCTAATATTTTAGCTCAAAATGGCATGGTTGCAACATCAAATCCATTAAGCTCAATGGTAGCAATTAATGTACTTCAAAAAGGTGGAAATGCTGTTGATGCTGCTATCGCGGCTTCAGCAGTTCAGGCTGTAGTATGTCCTAGTGCAACAGGAATTGGTGGAGATTGCTTTGCAATTATTTCGATGAATGGGAAAAAACCAATTGCTGTAAATGGGTCTGGAATCGCTCCAAAAAAAGCAAATTTACAGTTTTATAAAGATAATAAAATAAAAAATATTGGTTTAACAAGTCCGCATTCAGTTACTGTTCCTGGAGCAGTACATGCATGGTGTTCCATGCATGAAAAATTTGGAAGAATTGATTTTAAAGAAGTTTTATCTGGAGCAGAAAATTTTGCTAGAAGAGGATTTCCTGTTCATGAAGTAGAAGCTATTGCATGGAAAGAGAATGAAAAAAAACTTAAAAAAAATCCTAATTCTAAAAGATTATTTTTAAATCAAAATCACAGTTATAGTTATGGTGAAGTTTTTAAGAATATTCCTTTAGCAAATACTTTAAGAGTCATATCAAAAAATAAGATTAAAGGATTTTATCAAAGTGAAATAACTTATGACATGGTCAAGACACTAAATAAACTAGGTGGATTGCATACAGAAGAAGATTTCTATAATCAAGAAACGCTATTTTCAAAAACAATATCAAATTCATATAAAAATTTAAAAATACATCAATGCCCCTTAAATAGTCCTGGATTAGTTGTTTTGATGATGATGGCAATGATTGAGAAATTAAATATTAAAAAATACCATCCTTCAAGTTTTGAAAGATATCATCTTCAAGCTGAAATTTCAAAAATATGTTTTGAGGTTAAGGAAACAATATTTGGTGATCCTAATTTTAATAATATTAATATAAAAGATTATTTAAGTAATGAATATATAAACTCTTTATGTTCTAGAATAAATAAAAATAAAATTTATTCTTCAAAAAAAGGCTATGTAACTTCTCACCCTGAAACAATATATTTAAGTGTTGTAGACAGAGATTTGAATTCAGTGTCATTTATTAATTCAATATGTCATGGTTTTGGAAGTGGAATTACAAGTAATAAATCAGGAATTCTTTTTCAAAATAGAGGTGTAAATTTCAGATTAGAAGATGGTCACCCCAACTCAATTGATAGTCATAAAAGACCACTTCATACAATAATTCCTGGTCTAATGACTAATAAGAAAGATGAGACACTGTATTCTTATGGTGTTATGGGAGGACAATATCAACCAATTGGTCAGTCTCATTTGATTCAAAATATAATCGACTATAACATGACAGTACAAGAAGGGTTGGATTTACCTAGAGCATTTGCTCTAAATGGTCTCTTAAATGTTGAGAATTCATTAGATGATAAAATTGTAAAAAAATTAAAGAATATTGGTCATAAAATTAAAATAAATAAAAATGCTATTGGCGGTGGTCAATGTATAAAAATAGATAGAGAAAATGGAGTGCTTATTGGCGGGTCAGATCCACGAAAGGATGGTATGGCAATAGGTTACTAACCTACACTTTCCCAAAAGTGTCATTATACTGACTATTTACTCTTACAAATGTAGTACACTTACTAAGCTGCTTCAATGATGAAGCGCCAACGTATGTACAACTACTTCTTACACCTCCAAGAATATCTCTAATTGTACTATCTAACGAATTCTTCATTTGTATTTTAACTTTTTTACCTTCAGATGATCTATAGTTTGCAAGACCACCATAATGTTTCTCATTTGCTTCTTCAGAACTTGATCCATAAAACTCTATAAATTTAGTTCCATTTTCCTGAATTATATCACCACCACCTTCCTTATGACCTGCTAACATTCCGCCAAGCATAACAAAGTCTGCACCAGCACCAAATCCTTTTGCAACATCACCAGGACAAGTACATCCTCCATCGGCTATAATATGCGCTCCTAATCCATGTGCTGCGTCAGCACATTCCATTACAGCGCTAAGTTGCGGATACCCTACTCCTGTTTGTATTCTAGTGGTACATACACTTCCAGGACCGATACCAACTTTAACGATATCCGCCCCACTTAATACTAATTCCTGAGTCATATCCGCAGTAACAACATTACCTGCAATAATAGTTTTTTTTGGATATTTTTTTCTTACTTCTGAAACAAAATTACTAAAATTTTCTGAATAGCCATTTGCAACATCAATACATATAAATTTAAATTTTGGATATTTTTTTAGAATTGAGTTTAATCTATTGTAACTTTCTTTACTTGTACCGCAACTAAGAGCAATTGAATCAAAGAAAATATTTTTTTTATAAATAGTTCCTATTTGATTAATGTCATGCTGTTTTGTTAAAGCAGTCATTAGTTTGTGAGAACTTAGTTTTTTTGCAACATCTATTTCACCAACACCATCCATATTAGAGGCTATTATTGGAATTCCTTTCCATGATGATCTTGAGTGTTTAAAAGTATATTTTCTATTCAAATCAACATCTTTCCTACTTTTTAAAGTACTTCTCTTTGGTCTAAAAAGGACATCTGAGTAGTCAAGTTTAATTTCTTCTTCGATTCTCATAAATACATTCGCATATTTGTATTAAATAATTTAGAAATTAAAACAAATATAAATTGTTATCTATGAACTTAAATACGTTAATAAATGCAAATAAAAGAAAGTTTGATATTAAATTTAAAAAACTTTTAAAAAATAAGCTAGACAAATCAAGTTTATCAAATGCAATCTTTTATGGCTCTATGAATGGAGGAAAAAGAATAAGGCCATTTTTAGTGATGGAGTCTGCAAAAATAGCAAAAATTTCATCAAATGATGCATTTATCATAGCCTCATGTATTGAATGTATACATTCGTACTCCTTAATTCACGATGATTTACCATCAATGGATGATGATGATTACAGAAGAGGTAAATTAAGTACTCATAAAAAATTTAATGAAGCTACTGCAATATTAGCTGGTGATGCTTTACATGATTTAGCATTTGAATTGATCTCAGGTAATTTTAAAAATAAAAATGTTATTTCTAGATTAAATTTAATAAATTATCTTTCTTTGTGTATTGGACATAAAGGATTAGCTCTTGGTCAAGCTTTAGATTTAGAATATGAAAATAAAAAGTTATCTAAAAATAAAATTTTAGATATGTATTCTAGAAAAACCGGCAAGTTATTTGAATTCTCTTTTTCTGCACCTTTTATATTAAAAGATAAAAGTAAAATAGAAATTCAATTTGCAAAAGATTATGGAATGTTATTTGGTTTAATATTTCAAATTATAGATGACTTAATCGATGAAATTGGAACTTTTAAGAAAATTGGAAAAACACCAGGTAAAGATATTGCGCAAGGTAAAAGTACTTTGCTAGAATTGATTGGTGAAAAACAAATTACTGATTTTTGTAAGAATGAGATTAATAATTTTACAAAAAAACATAAAAAGAAACTAAACCAAAATTCAATACTTATAAAATTGCTTGAATTTGGAATGAAAAGAATTCTTTAATAATGAACAATTTTTTTTGCAATATATAGACCTGTTGTAGCTGAAAGAGCTGTTAGTGAGCCTCCCCAAAACATGTCCACAAAAGTGACAGTTGGTGACCAACCTTTTACAACAGCCATATTTGTCAAATTATACGTTCCGTATGCGACTAATCCAAATATAAAACCCGTATAAACTGTTTTAAATATACTTTCAGAGTCCATACATGGCTGAATGACTACTAACGCCATCCCAAATACGTATAATATGTAAAAAAGAGCGGCTGCCCAAAGAACGGGTTTATCAGCAGGCCCAATAATCAAATCACCGAGTAAAGGTCTATAAAAGGATTTTGTTGCGAAACTAAGCCATATTACATCAATAATCAAAAAGATTATTGAGGCTAAAAGAGTAGCAACAAGAAAGCATTTAATCATATTACTTAAATATATCATATTAT
This sequence comes from uncultured Alphaproteobacteria bacterium, assembly GCA_902553005.1. Classification (GTDB taxonomy): domain Bacteria; phylum Pseudomonadota; class Alphaproteobacteria; order HIMB59; genus CACPNW01. Next base: position 7,987 of record CACDIK010000027.1, read on the forward strand.
TAAATTTCAAGAATATTTATATAAATTTCTATGGTGGGTGTGACAGGGATTGAACCTGTGACCCCTGCCGTGTCGAGGCAGTGCTCTACCGCTGAGCTACACACCCAAGTAATTTTATTTTTAAAATAAAGTAAATTGAAATATAATGACTTTTAAAGCTAAAGCAATAATTGAAAGCTTGTATGATATTTTTAAATTTTACTTAATTTAACCTTTTTTGATCATTAATTAAGTAAATAAATTATAAACATATTGATCAATTTTTTATTAAATAATATTCAGAGTTTAGAATTATCCATACAATTGAATATTAATATTAGGAGATAAATGAGGGTAAAAAAAAACAATTTTACAGAAAATGAAATCTCTAAAGCTCTAAAAATTTATAATTATTTTATTGAAAATTCATTCTCTAATTTTGAAGAAAAAAAATTATCTAAATTAAAATTTAATTTATTATTAAAAAAAATTAAAAAAAATAAATTACCATTTATTTTAGCAATTGAAGAAAATGAGGTTATTGGATTAGCCTTTGTAAATAAATTTAGAGAAAAAAGTGGATATAGATTTTCATATGAACATTCAATCTATGTTGATCCAGATTTAATTAATAATGGTTATGGTAATAAAATACTAAAAGAACTTGTTAAAATATGTAAAAAAATTTCAAAGATTAAAAATTTGATAGCAGTGATTGGTGGAAAAAATAATTTTGCTTCTATAAAAATACATAAAAATAATGGATTTCAATATATTGGAACGATAAAGAAAGCTGGTTTTAAAAAAAATAAGTGGATTGATTCTATTTATATGCAAAAAAGGTTATGAAAAAAGTAAACACTAATAATTTTAAAAAAACACTTAGTAAGTTTTCGACGGGAATTACTGTTGTATGTGTTAAAAATAATAATTCAATATATGGGAAAACTGTTAACTCATTTAACTCTTTATCTCTTAACCCTCCTATGGTTCTGTTTTCTTTAGGTAATTACTCGTCCTCAATAAAGAAGTTTTCAAAAACTAAATTTTTATCAATAAATATTCTATCTAGTAAACAAAAAAAATTATCTGACAATTTTGCTTTAACTGAGCCTAATTTAGAAGATATAAAATTTATTGAAGGGAAAAATAAAACAGTAATTATACCAAATTGTATAGCAAATCTTGAATGTGAGCTAATAGAAAAAATCAAAAAAGGTGATCACATAATATTTATATGCAAGATATTGGAATTACAATCTAACGATAAATTGAAACCACTTGTATATTTTAATTCAAAATATTTTTAGGTG
>CACDIK010000028.1 GCA_902553005.1 uncultured Alphaproteobacteria bacterium
TTGCAGATAAGACCATCAAAGTCAGCAGAAGCATACAAACAAATTTGGACTGATAAGGGTTCTCCACTTTTAGATATCGCAAACAGACAACTTGATAAAATCCAATCATCTTTTTCTTCGAAAAATGAAAATATAGTTTTTGAAGTTGGGATGCGCTATGGCAATCCATCTATTCCAGATGCTTTGATAAAACTTCAAAAAAAACAAGTAAGAAGATTATTAGTTCTACCTATGTATCCGCAATATTGTGCTGCAACAACAGGTAGTACATTTGATGAAGTAACTAATGTATTGCAAAAATGGCGTTGGATACCTGAAATGCGTTTCATCAATCAGTACTTTGAAGAAAAAAATTATATTGAAGCATTGTCAAATTCTATAAAGTCATTTTGGAAAAAAACTCCAAAACCACAAAAAATTATTTTTAGTTATCATGGTATACCAAAACGGTATTTGACTAATGGTGATCCGTATCATTGTTTTTGTCTTAAAACCACAAGACTCGTCAAAGAGCATATGGGATTATCTGAAGATGAGATAATGACTACTTTCCAAAGTAGATTTGGAAGAGAGGAATGGTTAAAGCCATATACAAGTGAAACATTAAAAGAATTACCAAAACAAGGGATTAAAAATATACATATAATATCACCTGGTTTCAGTAGTGATTGTCTTGAAACACTTGAAGAACTTGAGGAAGAAAATAAAGAATATTTTATGGATTCAGGTGGAGAAAATTATCATTATATACCCTGCTTGAATGATCATGATGATCACATCGATGTTTTTGTAAATCTAATAAAAAAACATACTCAAGGTTGGCCATTATGATTGCTGATCCTAAATTTAATACTGCAAAAGAATGGTTTGAAAAATTACGAGATAACTTAATTGAAACTATTCAAAATATTGATGAAAATCAATTTGAAATAAGTAATTGGGACCACAAAGGTGATGGTGGTGGTAAAATGAGTAAAATTAAGGGTAATATTATTGAAAAAGGTGGAGTAAATATTTCTACCGTCTCTGGGACATTTAACGAAAATATGAGAGAAGCTATCCCGGGTGCTAAAGAAGATCCAAATTATAATGCAACTGGCATCAGTGTTGTATTACATCCTGTTTCACCAAAAATTCCTTCTATGCATTTTAATACAAGATTTATTAAAACCACTCAGGAATGGTTTGGTGGAGGTATGGATATTACACCTTGTTTAATATTTGAGGATGAGGAAAAATATCACCGTGGTTTAGAAGTTTTATGTAATAAATATGATAAATCATATTATCCTAAATTTAAAAAATGGTGTGATGACTATTTTTTTCTTAAACATAGAAACGAACCAAGAGGTGTTGGAGGAATATTTTTTGATTACCTTCAAACTGGTGATTGGGGAAAAGATTTTGAATTTGTCCAAGGCGTAGGTACTTATTTTCACCAGTTTATCAAAAATACTTTAATTGCACTTAAGGATGAGAAGTGGAATGAAGGGGAAAAAAAGATACAATTAGTTAAGCGTAGTCGCTATGCTGAATTTAACTTATTATATGATAGAGGTACAAAATTTGGTCTAGAGACTGGTGGTAATGTTGATGCTATACTAATGTCAATGCCACCCCACGCAGTATGGGAATAGATAATGTTATTTAATACGCTTAAAGTTATTCATATTTTTAGTATCATAGCTTGGATGGCTGGACTTTTATATCTGCCACGTTTGTTTGTAAATCATGCTAATCCTGAAATTACAAAAGAAACCTCAGAAACATTCAAACTAATGGAAGGAAAATTGTACAGAATAATAATGTTTCCAGCTTTTATAGTGACGTGGATATCAGGTTTTACACTTACACATTATGTGGGTATTGATACATGGTTGCTTTTAAAAATTTTATTTGTAATCTTATTATCTGGCTATCATTTTTTTTGTTTAAAATGTCTTAATGATTTTAAAAATGATAAAAATAAATACTCCACTAAGTTTTTTAGAATTACAAATGAAGCACCAGCAGTAATATTGATTTTTATACTTATACTTGTTGTATTTCAGCCTTTTTAATTACTACTTTTTTGTTTTAATAGGCGTTTTTCTCTTTGGATTACAAACCTTGCATATTTCACACTCCAAACCATAACAACTTCTTGCCTGACAAAATTCTCTTCCATAAAATATTATTTGTAAATGAAGTTTGTTCCAAGATTTTTTTGGAAAAAGATATTTTAAATCTTTTTCTGTTTGTACAACATTTTTACCATTTGTTAAACCCCAACGTTGAGCTAAACGATGAATATGCGTATCAACTGGAAATGCTGGATGACCAAATCCTTGAGACATAACAACACTGGCTGTTTTGTGACCAACACCTGGCAATTTTTCTAATTCTTCAAAACTTTCTGGAACATTGCCTTTAAATTTTTTTACAAGAATTCTTGATAGTTCGAAAATTGCTTTTGATTTTTGAGGTGCCAAACCACAAGGGCGAATAATATTATAAATTGTTTTTTTTGGCACTTTTGTCATTTTTATAGCTGTGTTAGCTTTTTTAAATAGTATTGGTGTAACTTGATTAACTCTTTCATCTGTACATTGAGCACTAAGAAGTACAGCTACAACCAATTCAAATTTATTTTTATGATTCAGAGGAATAGGTACTTTTCTGTATATACGATTTAGTATTCTAGAGATCTCTTGTGCCTTCTCTATTTTTTTCACTATATCAAGCCTCCCACAAGGTGTGTGTCTAAATTAATACTAATAATTATGACAAAATATAGCACTTATTAATACTAATAATATTGAATATTTCCATTGAAGTAGTATGGGTCTACCATCAAATTTCTATGGAGGAAATAATATGAAAAAGACTTTAAGCATTGTTTTGTCTTTGCTTTTCATGGGTATTTTTTCACCAGCATTTGCAAATAGTATTAAATGGTCAATGCCAGGTGATTCATTAACTCTTGATCCGCATGCACAAAACGAAGGACCAACACACATGGTTTCACGTCAAGTATATGAAGGTTTAGTAACTCCAGGCATTAATATGGAAATACTTCCTCAGCTTGCTGAGTCATGGGAAACAACCGCTGCTGATACTTGGGTATTTAACATTCGTAAGGGTGTAAAGTTCCATGATGGATCAGATTTAACTGCTAGCGATATTGCTTTTAGTATCAATAGAGCAAAAACTGCTCCATCTGATATGGTAGATTTAATTAAAAGTATTAAATCAGCATCAGCTTTAGATGATCATAAAGTTCAAATTGTTACTGATGGACCAAATCCAATTCTTTTAAATCAATTAACTCAGATATTTGTTATGTCTGAAGATTGGGCAAAAGCAAATGGTTGTGAAGTTTCATATAACTGGGATGCAGGTGAAACATCTTATTGTGCTTCTAATGCAAACGGAACTGGACCTTTCAAAATTACTTTTAGAGAACAGGACGTAAGAACTGTTTTTGAAAAAAATAATGATTGGTGGGGCGATGATAGTACTTTCAATGTAGATACTATTGAATTACTTCCAATTGCAAATGATGCAACAAGAGTTGCAGCACTTTTATCTGGAGAAATTGACTACACAAACGTTGTTCCTGTTCAAGATATTGAGAGAATCAAATCTTCTGCTGGACATGGTGTAAAAATGACTCCTCAAAATAGAACAATATTTTTTGGAATGGATCAAGGTTCTGCTGAATTAAACTCATCTAATATTAAAGGTAAAAATCCTTTTGCAGATAAAAGAGTTCGTTTAGCTATGTACCATGCTTTAGATATGGAAGCTATTAAAGATAAGGTAATGAGGGGACAAAGTGTTCCTGCAGGAATTATCACTGCTCCTGGTGTAAACGGTCATACAGCTGCACGTGATGAAAGATTACCTTATGATCCAGAGTTATCAAAAAAACTATTAGCAGAAGCTGGTTATCCAGATGGATTTGAGGTTACACTAGATTGTCCAAATGATCGTTATATTAATGATGAAGCAATCTGTGTTGCTGCAATTGGTATGTTTGCTAAAATTGGAGTTGATGTAACTCTTGATGCAAAAACTAAAAGTCAACACTTCTCAGAAGTTAAAGAAGGTGACGCAAATGGTATGACAAGTGACATGTACATGTTAGGTTGGGGTGTTCCAACTTTTGATAGTCATTACGTATACTCTTACTTATTTGATAGTGCTGGTAGCTGGAATAAAGTTAATTTCAGCAATGCTAGAGTTGATGAGTTAGTAGCGGCAATGGGTGTTGAAACAGATCAAGAAAAAAGAAATGCTATGATTGCTGAAGCTTGGGATATTACTCAAGATGATGTAACATATCTTCCTTTACATCACCAAGTTGTCAACCAAGCATCAAAAAGTAATGTCGATGTTCCAATTAGAATGAACAACGAGCCATTATTTAGATTTGCAAACGTAAACTAATAATTTTTATATTTTCTGGCCAGTAATCTGGCCAGAAATTAAACCATGTTTAGCTATTTCTTTAAAAGACTCTTTCAATCTATTCTTGTAATGATTGTTGTAGCTTTTGTTTCATTTTCCTTATTTAATTTTGTAGGTGATCCAGTAAATAGCATGACTGGAGAAGATGCTTCAGATGAAAGACGTGCTGAGGTTAGAGAAGTATTAGGTTTAAATGATCCTGTTTACGTTCAATTTTCACGTTTTATAGGAAATGTAATTCAAGGTGATTTTGGAATATCATACCAATTAAAAAGAGAAGTTTCAGACTTAATTGCAGAAAGAATGCCTGCTACTTTAGAATTAGTTTTTGTTTCCGCTTTAATTGCAATCGTCAGCGGTGTTATCCTGGGTGTATATACTGGTATTCATAGAGACAGTTTTATTTCTAATATTATTCTTGTGATTTCTTTAGCAGGGGTTTCTTTACCAACATTCATCATAGGAATAATGTTAATTTATTTGTTTTCAGTAATTTTAGGAGTTCTTCCATCCTTTGGAAGAGGTGAAGTCACACAATTAGGTTTTTGGACGACAGGATTTTTAACCACTTCTGGTTTAAAAGCACTGATACTCCCATCTGTTACGTTAAGTTTATTTCAAATGACTTATGTGATTAGATTAGTTCGTGCTGAAATGATGGAAATTTTACAAACAGATTATATTAAATTTGCAAAAGCAAGAGGTATAAAAAGGAGTGTTATTAATTATAAGCATGCGCTCAAAAATGGATTAATTCCAGTTATTACTATTACAGGTATCAACATCGGAACATTAATTGCTTTTTCAATTATTACAGAAACAGTTTTTCAATGGCCTGGAATGGGGTCATTGTTTATCAAAGCAGTATACTTTGTCGATATTCCAATTATGTCAGCATATATGATCATGGTAGCTTTTATATTTGTTATGATAAATTTTATTGTAGACATCACATACTATTTTATTGATCCTAGAATTAGATTGAAGGAAGAGGGTGGTTAGAAATGCTACTTAAAACGTATAATAAAATATATGATACTGATATTGGATACAGCTTCTTTAATTCTAAATTAGCAGTAATTTCTTCAACAATATTTTTTATTATACTTTTTTGTTCTGTATTTGCTGGGATAGTTGCTCCTTATAATCCTTTTGATCCAGCATCAGTTTCATTAATGGATGCCTTTACCCCACCAGTATGGTCGGAGGGAGGAAGTTTTAGCTTCATTTTAGGTACTGATCAGCAGGGAAGAGATATGTTTTCAACAATGATTTATGGTTCAAGAATTTCACTGATTGTTGGTTTTGCATCTATAATTTTTGCAATGATACTTGGAGTTTTTCTTGGAATAACAGCTGGATATATTGGTGGTAGGTATGAGATTATTGTAATGCGTCTTACAGATGTGCAGTTAACGATTCCAAGTATTTTAATGGCTTTACTTGTTGATGGTATTGCAAGGGCAATTATCTCACAATCAATGCATGACGAAATGGCAATTTATGTTTTGATTTTCGCCATTGGTATTTCAGAATGGCCTCAGTTTGCAAGAGTATCAAGAGCATCAACTTTGGTTGAAAAAAATAAAGAGTATGTTTCAGCTTCAAGAATTATTGGACTATCAAATATATTAATTATGTTTAAGCATATTTTACCGAATATACTTCGGCCAATCTTAGTAATTGCTACAATTGGATTGGCACTTGCAATTATTACAGAGTCCACCTTAAGTTTTTTAGGTGTTGGCGTTCCACCAACAACACCTTCTCTCGGTACTCTAATAAGGTTTGGAAATAATTTTTTATTTTCAGGTGAGTGGTGGATTACTTTTTTTCCAGCAATTTTCTTAATAGTTTTAGCGTTATCAATTAATTTATTAGGGGATTGGATGAGGGACGCTTTAAATCCAAAATTAAAAAAGAGATGAGTTTTTTAGAAGTTAAAAATTTAAATATAAGTTATCCAACACGAAAGGAAACTATTGTTGCAAGCAAAAATGTAGAATTTTTTTTAGAAAGAGGTGAAATATTAGGAATTGTTGGTGAGTCTGGATCTGGAAAATCTACAATTGCAAATGCGATAATTAACTTGATTGATCCTCCAGGTGAAATCACAGATGGCTCAATCAAAATAGACAATATTGAATTAAGAAGTAATGAAGAAATAATTCAAAATATTAGAGGAAAAAAAATAGGATTTGTCTTTCAAGACCCTCAAACTTCATTAAACCCACTATTTAAAATAAAAGATCAATTAATTGAAACTATTCAAGCTCATTTAAATTTAAGTTATCAAGATTCACTTAAAAAATCAATTAAACTACTTAAAGAGGTTGGAATAGAGAACGCTGAAAAAAGAATTGAGGACTATCCACATCAATTTAGTGGCGGCATGCGTCAAAGAGTTGTGATAGCTTTAGCAATAAGTTGTGAACCTGACTTAATAATAGCAGATGAACCAACAACAGCTTTAGATGTAAGTATTCAATATCAAATATTAGAACTCCTTAAAGATCTTACAAAGAAAAGAAATCTTGGAGTTATAATTATTACCCATGATATGGGAGTCATAGCAGAGACGACTGATAAAGTTATTGTTATGAGATATGGACATATTGTTGAACAAGGTGAGACTAAAGAATTATTAACAAATCCAAAATCAACAGAAGCAAGAAGCTTAGTAATTTCAGTGCCACCAACAAATAAGAAAATTGATAGATTTAAATTAATTAGCCCTGATGGTAAAGAAATAACATCTAGTTCCAAGAATTTGACTAAAAATATTATTAAAACATGGGGAATAAGGGAAAATAAAAATCAAAAATTATTAAAACTTGAGGAAGTAACAAAAGTTTTTGATGACAATTCTTTAGGTAGTGGTTTTTCATTTATTTCTAATAAAAGTTCGAATGATAAAATAGTTAAAGCTGTCGACAATGTATCTTTTGAATTATTCGAAGGTGAGACACTTGGATTAGTTGGAGAGTCTGGTTCAGGTAAATCAACTATTGCAAAAATTATTACTGGTTTAATTAGTCCTAACAAGGGTGATTTAAAATATAATAATGAACCTCTATATAATTCAAATAAAAAATATCAAATTCATAATAGTAGAGGTCAAATTCAAATGATTTTTCAAGATCCTTACTCATCTCTAAATCCTCGTTTCAAAGTTAAGGATATTATTGCAGAACCAATTAAATTTTTTCAAAAAAATATAAGCAATAATGAACTTTTACAAAATGTTTACGACCTAATAGATATTGTTGGAATGACCAGACAATCTTTAGATCGATACCCACATGAATTCTCAGGAGGGCAAAGGCAGAGAATATCTATTGCTCGTGCTTTGGCAACAAGACCACGATTATTAATATGTGATGAACCAACTTCTGCATTGGATGTCAGTATACAAGCACAAATATTGAATTTATTAAAAGATATACAAGATGAACTGCATCTCACTATGTTATTTATTAGCCATGATCTTCCTGTAATTCGCCAAATGTGTAACCGAATAATTGTACTAAAAAATGGTGCTGTTTGTGAAACAAAAAATACAGAGGAATTATTTAATAATCCTGAGCATGAATATACGAAAGAATTAATTAGACTTATGCCTAAAATTGAATCAATAATTTAATTAATCAATATTAGGTAAATTTTTAGGAGTTCTAGTACTTAAAAGTTTATAGGAATCCTTAGTTATTAATAAATTTTCCTCTTGTACTAATATTTTATTTTCGTCCATTTCTATTGATGGTTCAAGAGTTATAATCATATTTTCCTCAAGTAATGTTTTGTCATTTTCCATAATACTTGGTGGCTCAGTGAGTTGTAAGCCTAAACCATGACCCATCCTACCAACTGATATTTTGTTAGTTGTTAAACTATGGGATAATTTTGAATATATTTCTGAACAACTAATTCCAGGTTTTATAATTTCTAAAGTTCTTTCAGTTGCTTCCCACAATTTATTATATGCATCTAGAACTTGTTTGTGAATTTTTCCAAAGCCAAAATTTCTATCGAAATCTGAAAAATAACCATTTAAAGTTGCACCAGTATCAATAATAAGAATATCACCAT
>CACDIK010000029.1 GCA_902553005.1 uncultured Alphaproteobacteria bacterium
TTCATATACGATCCTGTTGGATTGTTTGGATTATTTATTATTATCAAACTTGTTTTATCAGAAATTAATTCTTTTAATTGTTCAGTATTAATTTCGAAATTATCTTTTTCTGAAAGCTTTAATGGTACAGCTTTTGCACCGCTGTATTTAATCATAGATCTATAAATTGGAAATCCTGGATCAGGAAAAATTATTTCTCTTTCCTCACTACCTAACAATAATGCTGAAATAAAAATTACAGGCTTACCTCCTGGAGTTATTAAAACATTCTCTGGTTTAATATTTGATTTGTATTTTTTGAATACTAGTTCTGAAACTGATTCTCGTAATTCAGGTATCCCATTTGATGGAGTATAACCATGATGGCCATCTTTAATTGCTTTAATGGCAGCTTCCTGAATATTTATTGGCGTAGGAAAATCAGGTTGTCCTATTCCTAAATTAATAATATTTTTACCTTTAGCAGCAAGATTATTAGCTTTAGAAAGAATAGAGAATGCTGTTTCTGTTTCCAGATTAAATATTCTTTTTGAAACTTCCATATTTTTGATATAGCGATTTAATATAAAAATTAAACTTTTAATTAAGTTATATGGCGAGCGTAGCTCAGTTGGTTAGAGCGCAGGCTTGTGGTGCCTGATGCCGTGGGTTCGAATCCCATCGTTCGCCCCAATTCACATTTAGTCTATTTTCTCTATTGTTTTTTAATTTATTGTACATAAAAGACATAAAATAATAGGGCCGGTGGTGGAATTGGTAGACACGCTAGATTTAGGTTCTAGTGCCGCGAGGTGTGAAGGTTCAAGTCCTTTCCGGCCTACCATTAGGTTTAATGAATTATGAATACAAAAGAAATAAAATCTACAAAACTTTATAAAGAATTCTCATTAGAAATTCCTTATAAAGAAATTGATATTGAAGTAGATAATAAGATAAATCAAATATTGCCTACTGTAAATATTCCTGGTTTTAGAAAAGGTAAAGCTCCACTAAATATTGTTAAAAAAAAATACGAAGATAATGTCTTAAACGAAGTTATTCAAAAAGTAATAGATACAAATACAAAAAAATTAATTGATGAAAAAAAGTTTTCTCTTTTTAGAGCTCCTAAAGTTGAGCTTAGTAACTATGAAAAAAACAAGCCAATAACAATAAATTTAAAATTTGATTTAAAGCCTGAAATCAAACTGAAAGATTTTAAAGATTTCAAAATTAATAAGTATGAAATTGAACTAGGTAAAAAAGCAGAAGAAAATCAATTTAAGAGTTTTATTGATTCACAAAAAAATTTTAAAAAAATTGAAAGTTCTAGACAGGTTAAAAATTCTGACAAGGTTATTGTTAATTTTGAATCCTCTCAAGAAGATCTTCCAGAATATTTAAAATCTCAAAAAAATTTTCCGATTGATTTGGGTTTTGATGATGGAATACTTCCAGGTTTAAATAAAGAATTGATTGAAAGAAAAGTAAAAGCTGGAGATAAAATTGAATTAAAAATCAACTTATCTAAAATTCTTAAAGATGATAAATTTAAAAAAACAATATTTTACTTTGAAATAATTTCAATTAGTGAAAAAATTAAATTTGAACTTACAAAAGAGTTTTTAGATAAAAATGGTTTCAAAACTGAAAAAGATCTTAAAGATTTCCTAGTGAGTAATATGAAATCTCAATATGAGCAAGGTATAAAACAAATTGAAAAAAAAGAGTTGATGGATCTTTTAGATAACAATTATAAATTTGACTTACCTGATGGAGTACTAGAAGATGATTTTAATCAAATATGGAAACGTTTAGAGCAAGCTAAAAAAGAAGGTAGTTTAGATGAGGATGATAAGCTACTAAAAGATGAGGATCTTAGAAAACGATATAAAAAAATTTCAGAAAGAAGAGTTAAACTTGGTTTATTAATGCAACATATCGCCTCAGAAGAAAAAGTTGTTGTGTCTGAAGAAGAAATTAATAATGGGATATTAGAATATACTAGGCAATATCCTGGTCAAGAAAAGCAGATTATGGAATATTTTGAAAAAAATCCATCATCACTGGATACGATTAGAGCACCTCTTATCGAGGAAAAAGTAATCGATTCAATTATTTCCAAATCTAAGACAAATGTTATAAAATTAAATGAAGATGAATATAAAAAACTTGAAGTTAAAACTTTTGATATTAAAGATAAGAAAAAATGAAAGATCCAATAGATAATATTACAAATAACCTTATCCCAATGGTCGTTGAGCAATCATCAAGAGGTGAAAGATCTTATGACATTTATTCAAGATTGTTAAAAGAAAGAATAATTTTTTTAACTGGCCCAATTGACGACAATGTTGCAAGTCTAATCTGTGCTCAAATATTGTTTCTAGAGTCTGAAAATCCAAAAAAAGAAATTTCTTTCTATATTAATTCACCTGGCGGCATCGTTTGGTCTGGATTAGCTATTTATGATACTATGCAATATGTTTCTTCAAAGATTATGACTATATGCATAGGTCAGGCTGCTTCCGCTGGCTCTCTCCTTTTGACAGCTGGAGAAAAGGGTATGAGATTTTCATTACCTAATTCTAGAATTATGGTTCATCAACCTAGTGGAGGTTATCAAGGTCAAGTGACTGATATTGAAATTCAAACTAATGAAATAAAGAGAGCAAAAATAAAGTTAAATGAAATTTATTCAAAACATACAGGAAAAAAAATATCTGAAATATCCAGTATAATGGAAAGAGATAAGTATTTCTCTGCCGATGAAGCTATTAAATTTGGTCTTATAGACAAAGTTGTGAAGGACAGGAAATAATGAACAAAAAAAATGAAAATGATTCATTATTTTGCTCTTTTTGTGGAAAAAATCAAAAAGAAGTAAAAAAATTAATTGCTGGTCCAACTGTTTTTGTATGTGATGAATGCGTAGAACTATGTATGGATATTATTAAAGAGGATAATAAGAACAATAAATTTAAAATTAAAAAAGACATACCTAAACCTTCAGAGATTAACAAATTCTTAAATGATTATGTAATAGGTCAAAAAGATTCAAAAAAGATACTCTCTGTTGCTGTTTATAATCACTACAAAAGATTATCATCTAATTTAGAAAATGATAATATTGAAATATCAAAATCAAATATTCTTTTAGTAGGTCCTACTGGAACAGGCAAAACTTTATTAGCGCAAACTTTAGCAAAGATATTAGATGTTCCTTTTACAGTAGCTGATGCAACGAGTTTAACAGAAGCAGGTTATGTTGGTGAAGATGTAGAAAATATTATTCTTAAATTATTACAAGCGTCAGATTATAATGTTGAGCGTGCTCAAAAAGGTATAGTTTATATTGATGAAATTGATAAAATTGGAAGAAAAAGCGACAATCCTTCTATAACTAGAGATGTTTCAGGAGAAGGTGTTCAACAAGCTCTCCTTAAAATCATGGAAGGGACTATAGCAAGTGTGCCTCCACAAGGAGGAAGAAAACATCCTCAACAAGAATTTTTACAAGTAGATACCTCTAATATACTATTTATATGTGGAGGAGCTTTTTCAGGCTTAGAAGAAATCATAAATTATCGTTTAAAGGGAACTGCTATAGGCTTTAATTCTAAGTTAGATTTAGAACCTAAAAAGACTATTGGTGCATCACTAACAAAACTTGAGAACCAAGATTTATTAAAATTTGGAATGATACCAGAGTTTATTGGAAGACTGCCAGTAATTACTACTTTAAATGAATTAGACGAAGATATGCTAATCCAAATAATGACTCAACCAAAAAACGCTATTGTAAAGCAATTCGAATCTTTAATGAAAATGGATGGAGTTAAATTAGAAGTCAAAGAAGATGCCTTGAAAGAAATTGCAAAGTTAGCAGTTTCTCAAAATACTGGCGCAAGAGGTTTAAGATCTATAATAGAAGATTCTTTAATGGACCTTATGTATAAAGTTCCAGATCAAAAAAATTTATATAAAGTAGTGATAAATAAAGAAGTTATTGCAAAAAAATCTGATCCAATTTTAATTTATTCCAATAAAGAAAATAGTCAAAAATTAATGTCCAATAACTCTTGAATTTAATTAATATATAGACATTTATATATTATGACAAAAAATCTACTCCCTGTTCTTCCACTGAGAGATATAGTCGTTTTTCCAAACATGGTTGCACCATTATTTGTAGGAAGAAAGCAATCAGTTAATGCTCTTAATCACGTAATGACAGGTGATAAAAAAATTTTCTTGCTATCTCAAAAAAATTCAAAAGTTGATAACCCAGACAAAGAGAATCTTTATTCATTTGGAACTGTTGCAAAAATTATTCAACTATTAAAACTTCCAGATGGCACTCTTAAGGTTTTAGTCGAAGGTATTTACAGAGCAAGAGTCAATAAAATAAATTTTAATAAAGAATTTATTACTGCATCAATTACTGAGATTAATCAAAAAACAAAAAAAAATTCAAACATAAAAGCTTTACAAAAACTTGTCATTGAACAATTTGTTGAGTTCCAAAAAATTAATAAAAAAGTTTCACAGGATGTAATTAATAATGTGAAAATATTAAATGATCCTGACAAAATTGTTGATATAATAGTATCAAATATTTCCATTTCTTTATCTCAAAAGCAAGAAATTTTAGAGATTATAAACACAGAAGAAAGACTCAATAAAATTTACGGTTATTTGGTATCTGAAATTGACTCTTTTCAAGTTGAGAAAAAAATTAAAGGTCGTGTGAAAAGACAAATGGAGAAAACACAAAAAGAATATTATTTAAATGAACAAATGAAAGCAATTCAAAAAGAATTAGGGGAAAATGAAGATATTGATGAAATTGCTGAGTTTGAGAAAAAATTAAACCAATATAATTTATCTAAAGAAGCTAAAGAAAAATGTACTTCTGAGATTAAAAAATTAAAAAATATGAGCCCAATGTCAGCTGAGGCAACTGTAATTAGAAACTATTTAGATTGGGTAACTTCTTTGCCATGGAATAACCCAGATCAAATTTCTCAAAATATAAACAAAGCATCAATCATATTAGAAAATGATCACTACGGTCTAGATAAAGTTAAAGAAAGAATACTAGAATACCTAGCAGTCCAAAAAAGAACTAATAAACTTAAAGGTCCTATATTATGTTTGGTAGGGCCTCCTGGTGTTGGAAAAACTTCCCTTGGTAAATCAATCGCAAATTCTACCGGAAGAAGCTTTGTGAGAATGTCTCTTGGAGGTGTAAGGGATGAAGCTGAAATTAGAGGTCATAGAAAAACATATATTGGATCAATGCCAGGAAGATTTATTCAAGCAATGAAAAAATCAAAATCTTCTAACCCACTTATTCTATTGGACGAAATCGATAAACTTGGTTCTGATTGGAGGGGTGATCCTTCTTCTGCACTTCTAGAGGTTCTTGATCCTGAGCAAAACAGTAAATTTAATGACCATTACTTAGAGCTTGACTATGATCTTTCTGATGTAATGTTTGTATGCACAGCCAATACACTTAATATTCCTCCTGCTCTTCTTGATCGAATGGAAGTGATAAGAATACCTGGTTATACTGAAAAAGAAAAAAACCAAATTGCAAAAAGATATTTGATTCCAAAACAAATAAAAAATCACGGAATAAAAAAATCTGAGATTTCATTTAATTCTAAAGTTTTAAATTTAATAATCAGAAATTATACTAAAGAAGCTGGAGTCAGAAATCTTGAAAAAGAAATTTCTAAAGTTTGCAGAAAAACTGTAAAAAAATTAGAAACCTCAAGATTAAAAAAAGTAAATTTAAACGACAAATCCTTACAAGATCTTTTAGGTATAGCAAAATACAGATCTAGCGAAATTGAAAAGAAGAATTTAGTTGGAGTTACTAATGGTTTGGCGTGGACAGAAGTTGGAGGAGAAATTCTATCAGTAGAAGTTATTTTATCAATAGGTAAAGGAAAACTTACGATCACAGGTAAATTAGGTGAAGTAATGAAAGAATCAATTCAAGCTGCAACTTCTTATGTTAAATCTAAATCAGTAAGTTTAGGCATAAATCCAAAAGACTTTGAAAATTATGATATTCATATTCATGTTCCTGAAGGAGCTACACCTAAAGATGGTCCAAGTGCTGGTATTGCAATTTTTAATTCTCTAGTATCATCATTGACCAATAATAAAGTTAAA
This sequence comes from uncultured Alphaproteobacteria bacterium, assembly GCA_902553005.1. Classification (GTDB taxonomy): domain Bacteria; phylum Pseudomonadota; class Alphaproteobacteria; order HIMB59; genus CACPNW01. The sequence goes on from CACDIK010000029.1 coordinate 6,169, forward strand.
AGAGATGTTGCAATGACTGGAGAAATTACTCTTAGAGGACGTGTGCTTCCTATTGGTGGTTTAAAAGAAAAAATATACGCTGCTAGTAGAGTAGGTATAAAGAAGGTCCTCGTACCTCAGGAAAATTTTAGAGAAGTATCTGAGTTTGATAAAGAGGTTATTAAGGGCATTAAGATAATCCCTGTATCTGATGCTTTTTCAATTCTTGAACACACATTAACAAAAGCAATAATTCCGTTAAATTTAACCGAATCTCAAATAAAAAATAATCAAAATACAACAAGCACACATTAATATTCTTTTTAAAAAAAACTAATAATTTAGCCATTTAATTGTTAAATTCCCTAGTTTCTGGGAAAATTTTAATTATAATGTTGACTTGTCGAGAAAACAGAGAATTATCAATAAAAATTAATAAAGGAGATTAAAAGTGAATAAAAATGATCTTATCGCATCTGTAGCATCTTCCGCAGGACTATCTAAATCTGACGCAACTAGAGCAATTGAAAGTTTTCTGGACGCAATTACTAATTCCTTAAAAAGAGATGAAAAGGTTAGTATTGTAGGTTTTGGTAATTTTAGCGTGAGTCACAGAAAAGCAACTACTGGTAGAAACCCTAGAACAGGTGAATCAATCCAAATACCGGCATCAAAAAGACCAAAATTTACTGTAGGAAAAGCTCTAAAAGATACAGTAAACAATTAATTATCTTTTTTTCTTGCACCGGCTGTTAAATAAATTTAACAGCCGCTTTTATTTGGGTGTTTAGCTCAGTTGGTAGAGCATCTCGTTTACACCGAGAGGGTCGGGAGTTCAAGTCTCTCAACACCCACCATGCGCGGGAGTAGTTCAGCTGGTTAGAACGCTGCCCTGTCACGGCAGAGGCCGCGGGTTCGAATCCCGTCTCTCGCGCCACTTTTCTAAGCGTTTTTTTGTGTATTAAAGTCGCAATGTGACACGTTGTTATTGTTGAATAATTCGTTAAATACATTACTAATTTAATTGTGAGATTATAGTGTCTGATTTTCTTTTTGAATATTTACCAATATTAATTTTTATTTTCATAGCTTTGGCATTGGCTGTTGGAATGACTTTATTATCTTTTGTAGTTGGAGACTCTCAGCCAGATCAAGAAAAATTATCTGCTTATGAGTGTGGATTTGAGGCTTTTGATGATGCTCGTGGAAGATTTGATGTAAGATTTTATTTAGTAGCAATCTTATTTATTATCTTTGATTTAGAAGTTGCTTTCTTGTTTCCATGGGCAATAACACTTAGTAAAATTGGATTGTTTGGTTTTTGGTCAATGATGATTTTCCTAGCTGTTTTAACTATTGGTTTTATTTATGAATGGAAAAAAGGAGCTTTAGAATGGGAGTAGACAATGCAAAAAAAATTGTTGATGATACTCTAAACACAGAATTATCCTCTAAAGGGTTCTTAGTTGCTAGCTATGATAAAATTCTCACATGGGCTAGAACTGGCTCCTTATGGCCAATGACATTTGGATTGGCATGTTGTGGAGTAGAAATGATACATTCTTACATGGCAAGATATGATCTAGATCGTTA
>CACDIK010000030.1 GCA_902553005.1 uncultured Alphaproteobacteria bacterium
GGCACTTTTATTAAAAAATTTAGAATTTAAGCTCCTTCTTAAGTCACCGTCAGTAATTATACCTACTATTTGTTTTTTGTTGTTAATAACACCAATACATCCAAAACTTTTTCTTGTCATAGTAATCAATGATTTGGACATCTTTTCATCTAATTTTGCCAAAGGCAATTTTTTTCCCAAATGCATAACGTCGTTTAAGTTTTTTAAATCTTTACCAAGATTACCTCCAGGATGCAGACTTTTAAATTGTGTGCTTTTAAAACCTCTTAGTTCTAATAGAGAAATTGCTATACAATCACCGATGATCATGGACATTGACGTAGAGCTGGTAGGTGCCAAATTTAAAGGACAGGCTTCAATTGGTTTTTTATATAAAATACCTACGGTAGCATTTTTATGCAGTGTACTTTTTGGGTTACTTGTGATGCTTATGAGTTTAATATTAAACCTTTTAGTAAACTGAATTATATTATTTAACTCTGAAGTTTCGCCAGAATTAGAAATTGCCACTACACAATCATCTTTTTTTATACTTCCTAAATCACCATGACTTGCTTCAGTAGCATGAACAAAATATGAGGGTGTCCCTGTTGAAGTAAGAGTTGCAGATATTTTATTACCAATGTGTGCACTTTTACCAACACCAGTAATGACAATTTTTCCTTTCGTATTATAAATAATATTCACTGCTTCACAAAAATTATTATTAAAAGTAGATTTTAAATTTCTAATGCTACTTAATTCTCTAGATAATGTTCTATTAGCGCTAATAATTATTTTTTTATTATTTTTTTTCATTAGTGTTTAAAAATATCTTGCTCTGACCAACCATTAATATCTAAATCAGTTCTATATGGGATAAAATCAAAACAGGCCTTAGCCAATTTACTTCTTTTTTCTCTTAACAACATTGTATCAAGTTTATCTTTAATTTTATGTAAATATAAAACATCAGTAGCAGCATATTTTTGCTGTTCCTTGCTCAATTCACCACCCCAATCAGAAGACTGTTCTGTTTTTGAAATTGATTTACCTAATAATTCACTACAAAGATCTTTGTATCCATGTTTATCAGTATAAGTTCTAACTAATTTTGATGCAATTTTAGTACAGTAAATATTTTTAATATTAATTTTGAAGTTATGTTTGAAGACAGCTACATCAAACCTTGCATAATGAAAAATTTTTTGAATTTTATTATTCTTAAGAATTTTAATTAAATTTAGAGGTTTTTCATTATATAAATCAATTTTTACGAGATGACACACATCATCACCATTAGAAATTTGGACCAAGCATAATTTATCTCTTTTAGGATTTAATCCCATGGTTTCGCTATCCAAAGCAATAATATTAGAAACTTTAAAACTTGCTGGAAGATCTCCTTTATAGAAATTTATTTTCATTTTGATTTTATTACCTGTATAATTTATATTTTTTCTCTATATCACTTATTTAATTAAAGGTCATGAAATCAATAGTAATTTTTGGAGGAGCAGGTTTTGTAGGGAAACATTTAATCAGACGTCTAATTAAAAATGGCCATAAAATTATTGTTCCGTATCAAAGATCTGTACAAGAAGCTAAAATCCGACTTTTAGGTGTAACAGGACAGGTAATTCCATTTCGTTATTCTTCATTAGAAGACGAAAGGCTTAAATCTGTTTTAAATAATGTGGATGTGTGCATTAATTTGAAAACTACATACGATCGAAAAAAAGGTGATTTTAATAACACAATATATAAGTTTAATCTGAGACTTATAAAAATTTTAAAATCTAGTAAGCAATTAAAACAATTCATTATTTTTTCTGGTCTTGGCGTAGATGTTGATAAAAATTCAACAAGAAGTACTGCAGTGCATAAATCTGAAAAGGAAGCTTTTAAACAACTAGATAATGTAATTATTATTAGGCCTGGTGTTATTATAGGTGGTGGTGATATCTTTATGAAAAGACTTTTGCCAATATTTAAAACTTCTTTTTTTGTCCCACTTTTTGGAGATGGTTCAACAAAATTCCAACCCGTATATATTGACGATGTATCTCTAGCTGTTGATGAAATAATTAATTCCAAGATTAAAGGGAAAAATATTTACGAACTTGCTGGTCCTAGGATTTATTCTTACAAAGAATTTTTTAATCATATTTCTAATTTTTTAAAAAAAACTCGAGTTTTAGTTCCTGTTCCTATGGCATTTATGAAACCTATGATAAATATTGCTGAAAAAACTCCATTTTCTCCTCTTACTTCAGAACAGTTAACATTATTTGAAAAGGATAATCTTGTCGTAAATGTCGATAAAACGTTTCAAAATCTTGATATTAATCCACAGGATACACTCCAAATTCTTGAAAATATTGTTGTAAATTAAAGGTTTTTTAATTTTTAGTACATAAGTGGTACTATTATTACAAAATTATTGTTTCCCTTTTTATCTTGAATGTGTATTTGGTTCGATCTAAATAAAATAGTAAACAAATGATAACTAAATGCTAAAATTTACAAAAATAAACAAGGAAAATCCTAGTAAAATATCTGCTAAAGAGAGGGTAAAATCATTTGATGAAATTTACGCTAAATATGCCTCACAAAAGGCAGAAGAACAAGCTTCTAGATGTTCTCAATGCGGTGTTCCTTTCTGCCAAGTTCATTGTCCTTTACACAATAATATTCCAGATTGGTTAAAACTAACTGCTGAGGATAGAATGCAGGAGGCATTTGAAATTTCCAGCTCTACAAATAACATGCCTGAAATTTGTGGTCGTATATGCCCCCAAGATCGTTTGTGTGAAGGTAACTGTGTAATTGAACAATCTGGCCACGGTACTGTAACTATAGGATCGATAGAAAAATATATTACGGATAAAGCTTGGGAAGAAGGTTGGGTTAAAAATATAGAACCAGTTGAAGAAAGAAATCAAAGTGTTGGAATTATTGGTTCTGGTCCTGCTGGATTAGCTGCAGCAGAAGAACTTCGTAAAAAAGGATTTCAAGTTACAATATATGATCGCTACGATAGACCAGGAGGTCTTTTAATTTATGGTATCCCAAATTTTAAACTAGAAAAAGATATTGTTATAAGAAGAACAAACCGACTTAAAGAAAGTGGAATTAAGTTTGAATTAAACTGTGATATTGGCAAAGACATTACTTTTGAAGATATTAAAATTAAGCATAATGCAGTTCTTATAGCAACCGGTGTTTACAAATTTAGAGAAATCAATCTAAATACATCTAATTTTAATAATGTTGTATCAGCTTTAGATTTCCTAATAGCTAGTAACAAGACTGGTTTAAAAGATAAAGTTGAAGATTTCACAAATGGAAGATTAAACGCAAATGGAAAAAATGTAGTTGTTATCGGTGGTGGTGATACCGCTATGGATTGCGTTAGAACGGCTGTAAGACAAGGAGCAAAATCTGTTAAGTGTCTTTACAGACGTGATAAGACAAACATGCCTGGTTCCCAAAGAGAAGTTCAAAATGCAATAGAAGAGGGCGTCGATTTTCAATGGTTGACTCTACCAACTAAATATTCGGGAAACGGGTCATTGAAAAATGTCAGAACCGTTTTAATGCAACTTGGAGAACCAGATGAGTCAGGAAGAAGGAAGCCAGAGCCAAAAGAAGGTACGGAAAAAGACCTAGATGTTGATTTAGCTATAGAAGCTTTAGGTTTTGAACCTGAAAATTTACCTAAGCTTTTTGATTATAATGACCTGACAGTTACAAGATGGGGTACACTAAAAATTAATTATAAAAATATGATGACATCAATTGATGGAGTATTTGCTGCTGGAGATATTGTTCGCGGTGCAAGTTTAGTTGTTTGGGGAATCAAAGATGGTCGTGATGCAGCAAAAAATATTAATGAATATTTAGAAAACAATTTTTCTGATCAAAATAAAATTAATAAGAAAGCAGTAAATGCCTAAACACATTATTGAAAAGTATAAAAAGGATAAAAAGTTCTTAGAGGAAAATCATGTTTATAATGAACTAGATGAACATTCATCATGTGGTGTTGGATTAATAGCATCTTTAGATGGATCTGAGACAAGAGAAATAGTCGAGTTAGGAGTTCAAGCTTTAAGAGTTTTGTATCACCGGGGAGCAGTTGATGCTGATGGTAAAACAGGTGATGGTGCAGGAATACAGTTATCCATACCAAAGAATTTTTTTACTCAACAAATAGAAAGAACTGGTCACACTCCTAATGATTTCCCTTTTGGGGTTGGAATGATTTTTTTACCACGTACAGATTTTGCTGCTCAAGAAAATGCTCGCACAATTGTTGAATCTGAAATAATTAAAGAAGGTTTGAAAATATATGGTTGGAGACACGTTCCAATTAATTCATCGATTATTGGTGATAAAGCAAAAGCAACAAGGCCTGAAATAGAACAAATACTTATTTGTAATGAAGATCTAGAAGATGAAAAGCAATTTGATAATAAACTTTATATAATTAGAAAAAGAATAGAAAAAGAAATTAGAAATCAAAATATTTCAGACTTTTATATTTGCTCACTATCTTGTCAGTCTATTGTTTATAAAGGTATGTTTTTAGCAGAACAGCTTTCCAATTTTTATCCTGACATCCAAAATGAGAATTTTATTTCTAGATATGCAGTTTATCACCAGCGTTATTCAACTAATACATTTCCTACCTGGTCTTTAGCACAGCCTTTTAGAGTGATTGCGCATAATGGCGAAATAAATACACTTAAAGGTAATAAAAATTGGATGGCTGCTCATGAGCCAAGAATGGAACATAAAAATTTTGGCAATAATGTAGATGATTTAAAACCAATAATTGATTCTAAAGCGTCTGACTCTGCTGCATTAGATTCAACAATAGAGTTATTAGTTAAAGCTAATCGCTCTTTACCTATGGCTAAAATAATAACAATTCCAGAAGCTTGGTCCCATAGAAGAGATTTTCCAAAAAAAATAAAAGATTTATACGCTTATGGTGGAGCAGTTATGGAACCATGGGATGGTCCAGCAGCAATATGTGGCGCTTACGGTGATTGGGCTATTGCTGGAATGGATAGAAATGGCCTCAGACCTATAAGATATACACTGACAAAAAATCTTCTTATTGCCGGTTCTGAAACTGGAATGGTTGATATTAAAGAAAATGAAATAGTAGAAAGAGGTAGGGTAGGACCAGGTCAATTAATAGCAGTCAATTTTAAAAAGAAAAAATTTTTTAAAGATCATGAGATAAAAAAGTATTTGGCAGAAACTAAACCATTTGGTGATTGGACTAAAAAAATTACATATATTGATAAACTTGTTCAATCTGTTGATGAGGAATTTAGAGATTTAGATTCTGGAGATCTACGTAAAAGAATGGCATGCTTTGCCTGGTCCGTAGAAGACATCGAATTAATACTTCATCCGATGATTGCTGAAAAAAAAGAAGCAACGGGATCGATGGGTGATGATACTCCGTTAGCTGTACTTTCAAATAAATATAGAGGACTCCATCACTTTTTTAGACAAAATTTTAGTCAAGTTACAAACCCACCAATTGATTCATTAAGAGAAAGAGTTGTTATGAGTCTTCGAACGAGGATCGGAAACTTAAGTAATATTCTTGATGAAGATGAAGACCAATGTGATCATTTACAATTGAACTCTCCTGTTCTTTCAATTGAGCAATTTAAATCTATGCGTAGGTATATGAAAGATTCTGTGAAGATCATTGACACTACAATGGATAAAACAAATCCTGAAAATAATTTTGAGACAGAAATTGCAAGAATAAACCGAGAAGCTGAACAAGCCGTTAGAGAAGGGTATGTTCATATAATTTTAAGTGACAAAGAAATGTCTAAAACAAGAATAGCTCTTCCTATGATATTAGTCACAAGTTCTGTTCATCATCATTTAATTAAACAAAATCTTCGAACTTTTATTTCTTTAAATGTTCAATCTGCAGAATGTTTAGATGTACAATATTTTGCAGTGCTTATCGGAGTAGGAGCAACAAGTGTGAATGCATATATGGCACAACAAGCTATAGCAGAAAGACATAAAAAAGGATTATTCAAAAATCTCTCATACGAAGAATGTGTAGAAAGATTCATTAACTCCATAAATAATGGTTTGCTTAAGACTATGAGTAAGATGGGAATATCAGTAATTAATTCATATCGAGGTGGTTGTAATTTTGAAGCGATTGGACTTAGTAGAAATTTAATGAGTAAATATTTCCCTTCTATGAGTTCTAAAATATCTGGTATCGGAATCAGCGGTATTGAAAGAAGATCAAGATTAGCTCATGATAAAGCTTATGAAGAAAGCGTTATTACACTACCGATTGGAGGAAACTATCGCTACAGATTTGGAGGTGAAAAACATGCTTTTGAAGCAAGATCAATTCACATGCTTCAAACTGCAGTAACTTCTAATAATTATTCTTTATTTAAAAAATATTCTTCGATGATTGATGAAATGGATCCTATAAATATTCGTGATCTTTTAGATTTCAAAAAAAATCACGATAAAAATAACTCAAACACAGTAGAACCCTCGCAAGAAATTAGACAAAGACTAGTTGCACCAGGGATATCACTTGGAGCTTTAAGTCCAGAAGCGCACGAAACTCTTTCTGTAGCAATGAATAGGATAGGAGCTAAATCAGATTCAGGTGAAGGCGGTGAAGATCCGATTAGATTTAAACCTAAGCCAAATGGAGATAACGCATCATCAAAAATTAAACAAATTGCAAGTGGACGATTTGGTGTAACAGCGGAGTATTTAAATAATTGTGAAGAAATTGAAATTAAAGTTGCACAAGGTGCAAAACCTGGTGAGGGCGGACAATTGCCAGGAGGAAAAGTTACAGAATTAATTGCTAAACTAAGACATTCAACTGAAGGTGTGACGCTTATTAGTCCTCCTCCTCATCATGATATTTATTCTATCGAAGATCTAGCTCAGCTGATTTACGATTTGAAACAAATAAATCCACGAGCTAAAGTATGCGTTAAGTTAGTCGCTCAGTCAGGGATTGGGACAGTCGCAGCTGGTGTTGCAAAAGCAAAAGCTGATACGATACTCATATCAGGTCACAATGGTGGAACTGGAGCAAGTCCACAAACAAGTATTAAGTATGCAGGACTTCCTTGGGAACTTGGATTAAGTGAAGTACATCAAGTTCTATCTCTAAATAACTTAAGGGATAAAGTTGTTCTTAGAACTGACGGAGGTTTGAAAACAGGAAAAGATATTGTTATTGCGGCTATGCTTGGGGCAGAAGAATATGGAATTGGAACAGCAAGTTTAGTTGCTATGGGATGTATAATGGTTAGACAATGTCATTCAA
>CACDIK010000031.1 GCA_902553005.1 uncultured Alphaproteobacteria bacterium
TTTTAAAAAAAAATGCAGTTAATAATCCTACAGAGCCAAGCCCTACAATTAGAATTTTGTTATTACTTTCAGATTGAGCGTCCCAAAAGATATTGATTGCTGTTTCCATATTTGCAGTTAGAATATATTTTCTCAAATTTCCTTTTGGTAGAAAAATTAAATTTTGAATAGAAATTTCATATAAATCTTGATGAGGATAAAGACTAAATATATTTTTATTTATATATTTCTTTGGACCATCGATAATATTCCCAACATTTATATAACCGTATTTTATAGGTAAATTAAAAGAACCATCTTGAAAAGGGGCTTTCATTAATTCAAATTGGTCCTGACTTACGCTTTTAGATGAAACTAATTTTTCAGTTCCCTTGCTAATACCTGAGTATATAGTTTTAACTAAAACAGTTTTGTTGTTTTTATTGTAAACAAGTTTTTTTTGATAAATCTTAGGTTGTTTTTTTTTATCAATCCATAAAGAATAAGATTTCATAATTTACTTATAAATGTATAATAAAAAAATGCTAACAAACTTTTGGGAAGAATTAACAACAAATGAAATTAAAAAAATAAATAGAAAAACAGTTTTAATATTCCCATTTTCATCAATAGAACAACACGGTCCGCATCTTCCATTAAATACTGATAAAAAAATTCTTGAAGGAATATTGTTAGAATTCAATAAAAAATATAATTCAAATAAATATTTAATTATGCCTGAAATATATTTTGGTTCAGCAGCTGAACATACCGATTTTGATGGAACTATAAGTATTGATTCATTGGAATTTATATCGCACTCTTTATCAATTTTAGAAAATGTATGTAAATTGAAATTTAAAAATATATTACTTTTAAATAGTCATGGTGGACAAATTAGCCATATAGATATTATTGCTAAAGAATTGAAATCAGAATTTAATATTAACATAGTAAAAGGTACATATTTTTTATTTGATCAATTTAAAGGAATTATATCAAGTAAAGAAAAAGACTTTGGTTATCACGGTGGAGAATTTGAAACATCTATTATGTTATATTTATTTCCAAACCTAGTTAGGCAATCTAAAATTTCTAAACATAGATTATCTCCCGATTATTTATCATCTAAAACCATTTCTTATGAGAAAAATATTAAGAAAGCTTGGGTAACTAAAGAATTAAGTAAAAGTGGAATTATTGGAGATCCTAGAAAATCCAATGCACAAATAGGAAAAAAAATAATTGATAAAGTAACACAAAAATTAAATAAAATAATAAATGAGATGTTTTAGATTTTTATTTATTAAGAATTAAATTAAAAATATTTTTCGTATACCTCATTGTACTCACAATCATATACCTCACAGTTATCCAGCATATATTCAGTTATTTGACTTAAGAATGTGCCATGACTGACTAATACAATTTTTTGTAAATTAAGGTTTTTGATAGAAAGCAGAAAAGACCTTAATCTCATTTTAATATCATTGTGAGACTCTTGTTTTATTTTTTTTTCATTAATAGGTTTGTTATTATTCCACCAAAAATCATTTAAATTATTAAAATCAAAATCATTAAATTCTTTTTTTAATTTTTTTGGTTGTCTTCCTATATCACATGAGTGGTACAAATGTTCTCTTATTAATGGTTCAATTACAGGTTTATTAGATGGAAAAACAATAGAAAATGTCTCTAATGTTCTTGTTAAGGGGGAGCAAAAATACTTATCAAATTTGAGATTTTTAATTCTATTATTTAATTTTTTTGCTTGCTCAACTCCCCTTTGAGTAATTCTTGCATCATAATAATAAGTTGGATTATCTAAATCTGATGCTGCATTAGCTTCTGACTCTGCATGCCTAATAAGATATAATTTCATTTTTTAACTATAAATACAATAAACGTTCATGCATCAGTAAGTATAAAACTTAGCTTTATTTACGAGAAGAAACGGCCAATAACAATGGCACAATCATAACTACGGTTGTTAATACTGATGGATTAAATAACCAATAAAGAACACCTAGGGAAAATATTAACATCCAGAATTCATTTTTATATAAAAATTTCATTATTTTTTAATTATATTAATTCAAATTATTTTCTACTAATACTTTTTTTACAGTTTCACCCATTACAGAAGGGTTTTTGGAAATTGTGACTCCACACTCTTTAAGAAGTTCTACTTTTTCTATTGCGCTTTCACCATAAGCAGAAACAATTGCGCCAGCATGTCCCATCACGCGACCTTTAGGTGCGGTAAGTCCTGCTATATACGCAATTACTGGTTTACTCATATTTTCTTTAGCAAATTGTCCAGCTTCAACTTCTTGTGGGCCACCTATTTCACCTATGATTAAAACTGCAATAGTTTCGTCATCATTTTCAAACTTTTCAATTATATCTCTAAAAGAACTTCCATTTATTGGATCGCCTCCTATACCTACACTTGTCGAAACACCGATTTCCAAATCCTTAAGTTGTTGTGCAGCTTCATATCCTAAAGTACCAGATCTACTAACTATTCCTATTTTACCTTCTTTGTAAATGTGACCAGGCATAATACCTAACATAGATTTACCAGGACTAATTATTCCTGCACAATTCGGACCTACTAATCCCATTTTTTTATCTTTTGGATATCTTCTCATGTATCTTTTTATTTTAACCATATCATGAGAAGGAATACCGTCAGTAATAGCAACACATGTTTTAATACCAGCGTCAGCAGCTTCCATTGCTGAGTCTGCTGCAAAGGCTGGTGGGACAAATAAAATTGATGTTGATGCTCCTGTTTGATCTACAGCTTCTTTCACAGTATTAAAAACGGGAAGATTTAAATGAGTCATGCCACCCTTACCAGGTGTTACACCACCAACAACGTTTGAACCATACTTAATCATTTCTTCAGCATGAAAACTTCCAATTTTTCCAGTAAAACCTTGGACTAAAATCTTTGTATTTTTGTGAATTATTATAGACATGATTATCCAAGAGCCTTTACTGCTTTATTTGCTGCATCTTCTAAAGTTGATGCTTCAATGTAATTTATATTGCTTTTTTTAAGTATTTCATTTCCCTTTTCAACGTTAGTTCCAGCTAAACGTATAACTAAAGGATGTTTAATTTCAATTTTTGATAAAGCTTGAACAATTCCTTCTGCAACCCAATCACATCTATTAATTCCTGCAAAAATATTTACTAAAATTACCTTAACTTTTGTGTCCATAGAGATTAATTTAAAAGCTTTAACTATTTTTTCAGGTGTTGCACCTCCGCCAACATCTAAAAAATTTGCAGGTTCACCACCAGCAAGTTTTATCATATCCATTGAAGCCATTGCTAAGCCTGCACCATTAATAATATTACCAATATTACCATCTAAGCTTACATAATTCATTCCTCTGTCAGAAGCATAAACTTCATTTGAATTTTCTTGTGTTTTATCTCTAAGTTCTGCAATTTCATCTCTTCTAAACATTGCATTGTTATCAAAACTCATTTTACAATCTAATGCTAATATTTCATCTTGGTGTGATACAACCAATGGGTTGACTTCAACCATTGTTGCATCAAGCTCACTAAAAGCTTTATAACAACCAATGATTGTATTTGCAGCTCTTGAGATCAATTTGGATTCTATTCCTAAACCAAAAGCTATTTCTCTTGCTTGAAATTGCTGAATACCAACTGCTACTTCTATTTTAGATCGTATAATTGTTTCAGGTTTTTCTTTTGAAATTTCTTCGACACTCATTCCACCTTCTGTTGAGGCTACAACCATTATACTTTCTGAAGATCTATCAAAAACTAAACCTAAATATAATTCATGTTTGATATCAGTTGCTTCTTCAATATAAATTCTATTTATTATCTTCCCCTCTGGACCAGTTTGGTTTGTAATTAATTTTTTACCTAACAATTTATCAGTTGCATCAGCAACTTCTAACGGAGAATTACATATTATAATTCCACCCGCTTTACCTCTAGCACCAGAGTGAACTTGGGCTTTTACAACCCATTTAGAACCACCAATTTCTCTCGCTTTATTTTCTGCATTTTCTGGACTATAAACAATACCACCAGTGGGAATTTTTACACCAAAATCCGACAATATTTTTTTTGCTTGATATTCGTGTATGTCCATTACTTACTTTCAATTAACTTATTAATATTTACAATATTTTCAGCCATTCTAGCAGATGCAGCATCTATCATTCTTCCATCAAGCTGAGCGGCGCCCTTTCCTTCAGCAGCTGCTTTTTCTAATTCTAATAATATTCTTTTTGCTTTATCTATTTCTTCTTTAGGTGGAGAAAAAACTTCATTAGCTAAATCTATTTGCGATGGATGTATTGCCCATTTACCCTCAAAACCAATTGCTGCAGCTCTTTTTGCTGCATCAAGATATCCTTCTTTGTCATTAAAATCACCAAAAGGCCCATCTATTGCTCTTAAGCCATATGACCTACAGGTCATTACTAAAGTTGATAGACCATGATGCCATTGATCACCAGGGTAATCCGGATTTAAACCTCCTATGACAACTGTTCTTGCTCGCATACTTGCTGCATAATCTGCAACTCCAAAGTGTAATGCTTCTAGTCTTGAGCTTGATGTTGCGATTGATTGTATATTAGACATTCCTAATGCTGTTTCAATTAAACATTCTAAACCTATTCTATTTTCAAATTTTTGATTTTGTTCAATTTGATTAAGCATACAATCAACCATATATACATCAGATGATGAGCCTACTTTTGGAATTAATAATGTATCAATCTTATCACCGACCTCTTCTATAATTTCAATCACATCACGATACATATAGTGTGTATCCAAACCGTTAATTCTTATAGAGATTGTTTTACCTTCTTCTCTCCAATTATGTTCTTTTATTGCATTAATAACATTTTTTCTTGCATCAATTTTATCATTTGGAGATACTGCATCTTCTAAATCTAAAAAAATATAATCAGCATTTGATTTTAATGCTTTTTCAAACATCTTTGGATTAGAACCTGGAACAGCTAATTCACTTCTGTGCAATCTAGATTTAGCAGGTTTATAAAATAAATGGCTCATTTAGAAAAAATTATATATTTGATTAATATTATAAAAGCGATAAAAAAATTAAATATTATAAAGATATTTCTTTAAGGCAATTTTCATCATTATTTTTTGGATTATTTACAATTTTTGATACTGGATAAAAGTCTAAATCATCCTCGATAATACTTTTGTTTTTATGTAGGAATTCATTTACATTATCATTAAGAAAATCAAGACCCTCATTATGAGACATAATAAGAGGCATTCTATTATGTATATGGGAAAGGTTTTCATTTGCTTCCTTAGTAATGATACAGACAACATTCATTTTTTTATTATCTCTAATTTCTTCTCTCCAAATTCCACCAAAAAACAATAATTCATTTCTAGGAATTGATATTAAATATGGTTGTTTTTGATTATTTATATTTTTCCATTCATAGTATCCATTTGCAATAATAAGACATTTTCTTTTAGTAAATGATTCTTTGAATAAATATTTATCATTAATCGTTTCAATTCTTGCATTAATAACAAATTGAGTAACATTATTTTTCTTACTAAAAAAACTATAACTCCAAATAAAAGTATCTATTAAAAGTTTATGTTTCTTTTGATAAATAATATTAACAATATTAGACGGTGATATATTGTAAGACTGATGTGAGTAATTTAAAACTTCAGAGTTAGGAAAAAGTTTTATAATTTTTTCTTTATCTTCAGTACTTGTAAATCTTCCGCACACTATGATGCTTGCGATAAAGGCATTGGTCTAGAAACACCTACGGTCATCCAACAATCTTTAAATTCACCGTTTTGCTCTACTTTTTCTACTGTCCATTCGAAACCAAATTTTTTTCCATTACTATCTGTAAGCTCTACAAAGTAATATGAACTTTTTTCTTGTTCCTGAACTGGAATTATATTGTGTTCTAAGTGATCAATCATCATTGAGTAGGATGGATTTTTAATCATCCTAATAAAATTGTCTAGAGGACCTGTGTACATTCTATTATTTGGATGTGCAAATTCCCAAGTTTGTTCAATACCAGCATCGTCAAAAGGTGAATTATTTTTTTGTAGTGCTTTTAATTGAATTAAAATAACTTCTTTAGGACCAATTGAAGGGTCTGGTTTTATCATTTCTCCATAAACACTTTTTGATAATAAAATAAACAAACTAAACAATATAATTTTGTGCATGATTTTAAAATAGTGTAATTATAATTTAAGGCAATATGTATATTTATGATTTTATCCAAGGATTAATAATTGGAGGAACATTAATTATAGCCATAGGACCGCAAAATTTATTTGTAATTCAACAAGGGCTTAAAAAATCTTATGTTTTTACAGTTACTTTATTTTGCAGTCTATCTGACAGTTTACTAATTGTAATTGGAATATATCTATCTAATTATATTGTTCAAATTAATCCAAGTATCATAGGAATAATAAAAGTATTAGGTGGAATTTGGCTTATATTTTATGGATTAAATAAAGTTATAAAATTAAATCAAATTAAAGAAATAAATAAAGAATTAAATATAATTAACGAATATGGAAAAATATTAATTACCTTATTCCTTATTACATACGCAAATCCTCATGTTTATCTAGATACAATTATTTTGCTAGGATCATTATCAACAAATTTTAATGATCAATTTTCATTTGGCGTTGGAGCAATTTCATCTAGTTTTTTGTTTTTCTTTTCTTTGGGATATATGTCAAAGTTTTTGTCAAAATATATTTATTCAAATAAAACTTGGTTTTGGATTGATCTAACCATTGGTCTGCTAATGATTAGTTATGGAATATATTTTATAATTTTTTAAAGAAAGTTTCTAAGTTTTTACATACCTGAT
The DNA here is from genome assembly GCA_902553005.1 of uncultured Alphaproteobacteria bacterium. GTDB lineage: Bacteria > Pseudomonadota > Alphaproteobacteria > HIMB59 > CACPNW01. The sequence continues at coordinate 6,903 of CACDIK010000031.1, forward strand.
CAACATTTAATTTTGTAAATACAAGAGGTGGTTTTATTTTAATAACATTGTCATAAGGTCCATCAGTGCTCAATAAAATACCTTGATTTCTCATATAATTAATAAGCAGTTTAGCTAATTTTTTATTTGGTTTAGACACATTACTATTCTGAATAATATCTATTCCTAAAAAAAGCCCCCTACCTCTAACTTCACTAATATATTTTTTATATTTAAGTTGGATTTTTTTTAATTCTTTTA
>CACDIK010000032.1 GCA_902553005.1 uncultured Alphaproteobacteria bacterium
CAAATTAATATCTACTTCATCACCCTCTTTCACTTCTTTGTCATAAGTTGTGTGTGACTCTACGGCAAAAGTAGTTTTCTTCTCTGTTTTTGCAGAAGTTTCACCCATATTAAATTTTTGTAAAAGAACTTCCCATCCAGCATCAAAAAGATGAATATAAAATGCCAAATTCATATGACCATTGTAATCGGTCCATTCTTTTTTAACTCTTCCTGAATTTAAATATATCTTCATTGTTTTTCTTTATTAATTCAAAAAATATAGTAGTTTAAAATAATGAATAATGAAGTAATAATTTCGTGTGCTGTAACAGGATCTGGTGATACAGCAGGTAAACATCCTGAATTACCTATAACACCAAAACAAATTGCTGATGCTTCAATTGAAGCTGCCAAAGCGGGTGCAGCAATAGCTCATGTACATGTAAGGGAACCTGATGGCAAACCTTCTAGGAATTTAAGTTATTATAAAGAAGTGGCAGATAGAATTCGCTCCTCTGAAACTGATGTAGTTTTAAATTTTACTACAGGTATGGGTGGTGATTTTGAAGTGGGAACAGGTAAAGATCCTTTAAATCCAGTGGGAGCAAATACAGATATGATCGATGCATTAAGCAGATTAGAACATGTTGAAGAGTTATTGCCTGAAATTTGTACTTTAGACTGCGGCTCACTAAATTTTGGTGACTCAAACATGACTTTTATTCATACACCGATACAACTAAGAACTGCAGCAAAAAAAATGCAGGAGCTTGGAGTGAAACCAGAAATGGAAGCTTTTGAAATGGGTCATTTATGGTTTGCTAACCAACTTTATAAAGAAGGTTTAATTGATGGCCCTCCTTTTTATCAAATATGCCTTGGCATACCTTGGGGATCACCTGCAACAACGAGCGCAATGAAAGCTATGGCTGAAATGGTACCTTCTGAAGGTGTTTGGTCTGGATTTGGAATAGGAAGATCACAAATGCCTATGGCTGCACAGGCAGTTATTTTGGGAGGAAATGTTCGTGTGGGACTTGAAGACAATCTTTATTTAAAAAAAGGAGTTTTTGCATCAAATGCACAGTTGGTTGAAAAGGCAAGATGTATTGTTGAAGATATGGGGGCTTCTATTTTATCCCCTCAACAGACTAGAGAGAAATTAAAACTAAAAAAACATTTTTAATTTGAAAAATATTGCTGTCATTGGAACTGGCGTAATTGGTACAGGCTGGATACTTAGATTTCTCGCTAATGGTATAAGAGTCAAAGCATTTGATAAAAATTCTCAGCAATTACATTTTCTAAAAGAAGAAATAACAAGAACAAACTCAATTATAAAGAAATTATATTATACAAAAATCAATTTCAAAAATTTGGAAATTGTAGACAGTATTGAAGAAGCAGTAAAAAATGCAGATTTAATTCAGGAAAATGTTCCCGAACGATTAACTTTAAAAAAAGATGTTATAAAAAATATAAGTAAATATTCACCCTCAAATTCAATAATTGCTTCAAGTTCATCTGGTTTACTTCCATCAGATTTACAATCAAAATGTATTAATCCAAAAAGGTTAATCATAGCTCATCCATTTAACCCTGTATATATTCTCCCTTTGGTTGAAATTGTAAAAGGTAAAAAAACTACAAATTTATATCTTAATAAAGCTAAAAAATTTTATCAAAAAATTAAAATGAAAACATTATTGGTAGAAAAAGAATTACCAGGCTTTTTATCTGATAGATTACAAGAAGCTTTGTGGAGAGAGGGTTTACATATTGTAAATGATGGATATGCTTCAACAAAAGATTTAGATGAAGCAATAACTTATGGTCCTGGTATGAGATGGGCTCTAATGGGAACTTTTTTGACATTTCACTTAGCAGGAGGAGAAATGGGTATGAAACATATGCTAGATCAGTTTGGACCAGCATTGAAGCTTCCATGGACTAAACTCAAATCTCCAAAACTAACAAAAAAACTTAAAGAAAAAATCATTAAAGGCACAAAAAAACAATCAAAGAATCATTCTATAAAAGATTTAAGTAATATAAGAGATAATTTCTTAATAGATTTGCTAGAATTAAAGAAAAAATATAAATTATAATTATGACAATAATTTCAAAATATGTAGCTTTAAAAAATTATATACCAACTGGGTTACCTAAAGAAGAAGATTTTGAAATTAAATCTAAAACTTTAGAATTAGATGAAACAAATAATATTCATGTTCTTAATTCATGGATATCTGTTGATCCGTATATGAGAGCAAGGATGACAGAACGTAAAAATTATAAACCACCCTTTTTACTAGGCGAGGAAATGGAAGGTTATGCAATTGGGTCAGTCCAAAAATCAAAAGATTCACAATTTAAAGAAGGAGATGTTGTTTTCAGTAATTTTGGAATGCGAGATAACTTCGTTTGCAAAGGCGGTGATTTAAAAAAAATAAAAAATTCCAATCTTCCATTGCAAACTTATCTTGGGCCTTTAGGAATGACAGGGCAAACTGCATATATTGGTCTTTTTAATCATGGGAATATACAAAAAGGACAAAGTATTCTTGTATCTTCAGCAGGTGGAAGTGTTGGTTCAACAGTTTGTCAAATTGCAAAAAATTTAGGATGCAAAGTATATGCTAGTACTGGATCAGATGAAAAAGTTGATTGGTTAGAAAATGAATTAAATGTTGATGTAGCATTTAATTATAAAAAAATTGATAACCTTGTTGTTCACTTAAAAGAAATTTGTCCTGAGGGATTTGACTTATACTTTGATAATGTAGGAGGAGATTTTTTAGAGTCTGCAATTTTTCGAATGAAAAATTTTGGAAGAATTATTATTTGTGGAAGAATATCTCAAATGAATTTAACTTCTGCGCCTGCTGGACTAAAAAATATGGCTCACGTATTAGTAAAAAGATTAACTATAAAAGGTTTTTTAATTTTTGATCATGAAAATGATAACGAGCCTTTTGAAACTGATATGCGAAATTGGCTTTCAGAAGGAAAAATAAAATTTAAAGAAACAATTTATGAAAATATAGAAAATGCTCCTAAAGCATTTATAGATCTACTTAATGGTAAAAATTTAGGTAAAATGTTAGTCAAAATTTAACTAAATTGTAACGTAGGGCGACGTCCCTCGATATTTAATATCTAATTTAAGTTCTTTATCAATTGGAGGAAAAGCTCTTTGCTGACATTCCACTCTAGGACATATCCTACAAGAAACTCCAATTGGCATTTGTAATTTTTTATTATTTAGATCAATTCCTTCAGAATAAATTAGATCTTTAGCGTATTTCATATCACAACCTAAACCAATCGAAACAAAGCTTTTAGGCATTCCATGTTTTTCAATTCCTTTCTCAAAAGCTCTTGCGATACAAAAATATACTCTTCCATCTGGCATTTTAGATATTTGAGGATGAATTTTTCCAGGATTTAAAAAAGCAGTATACACATTCCATCTAGGACAAGAACCTCCATGTCTTGGTATATGAATACCAGATAAAGAAAATCGCTTTGAGACATTTCCAGCAATATCTGTTTTTAAAAAATGAAATGGCACTCCTTCATTTCCAGGTCTTTGAAGATTTGTTAATCTATGTGTAACTTGTTCAAAACTACAAGCATAATGATGCATCAAAATTTCCACATCATATTTATGTAATTTAGCACTCTTTAAAAAATCGTTATAAGGCATCATAAAAGCAGCAGCATAATAATTTAGTAAAGATAGTTTAAGCAAAGGTTCTACTTCTTCTGATTCGACGTTATTATCTTTAATAACTTTATTGATAACATCATTAGCCTCTAAATAAGCAACTTGTGATGCTAAATGAAAGTTTCTTGATGTATAAGTTAACATTTCAGAAAGATAAAAAATCTTTGAATTTTCATCAAATCTTTTAACTATTTTTTCATCTTCGTTTATGGTTACTATTTTAACTTCAATTCCATGTTTTTCTTTAAGATAAAGTGATAATTTAGATCCAGAACCAATGTTAGGTCCAGTTTCAAGACCTATTTCTTTTCTTAGATTTTCAGAACTTACTTCTAAATCATGAAAGTAATTTTTATTTTCTTGAAGAATATCTGAAACAATTTCTACAGGTAGTCTTGTTGGTTTTTCAATTTGATTTGCATTGACATCCATCGTTTCAAGTCGATTTTGCATATCTTCTTTAAAACTTTTAAAAGAATCATTTATTGTCAGTAATGCTTTAGCTATGTTAGGATTTGAACCAATAAAGTCACTTGTGTCATGATTGGTTATCTTTAGATCATCAAAAATCTCATTGCTTAAAACATCCATTACGTCTGAAAGTAGTCGTTTACTAGATTCTGTTGAGAAGTCTTTAATTGATAAATCTAATTTATCAGCTGCTTTAATTAGTAAGGAAAGTGGTATTTTTCTTTTTCCACTTTCAATTAAATTTAAATAACTAGGAGATATACCAATAGTTTTTGATAATTCAGCTTGTGAAAAACCTTTGCTTATCCTTTGTTTTTTTAACCTTGGGCCAAAATTTATATCAGATTCAATATTCATTTACAAAATTTACAAAAATAATAAATTTGAAGTAATTTTCTTTACATTAAAACTAAGAAAAACTCTAGTTTTTTTTTATTTTATACTGTATTTGTAAAATCTGTAAATATGAACAGTAAATTAACAGAAAATATTAATAACCAAAAAGACAGCCTAGAGCAGAGTTCTATTGAGAAGAAGGTTCTTGAAGGATCTATAGACTCAAATTATGACCTTAATCTTGCTGATGGTATCGAAGCATACTACAGCGAAAGATACGGTTGGACTCTTAGAAGAAAAACGATCTAATTAAATTAGATTTTTTCTCTCTAACTAGCGGTACTATTTATTTGGTCGTAAGCTTTTTCAGCAATCATAATAGTTGTTGCATTTAAATTAGCACTAACAATATCTGGCATTACAGAAGCATCAATAACTCTTAAATTTTGAATTCCATGAACCCTTAGGTATTGATCTACAACTGAAGTTTTGTCCTCACCCATTTTATTTGTGCATGACGGATGATACGCAGATTCAGATGTATTTTTAATAACTTCATCTAATTCATTTTGATTAGATACATTCTTCCCAGGCCTAATTTCTGTGCCAACATATTCTTTAAGTGCTTTTTGAGACAAAATTTTTTTAGCAATTGCTACACCTTCTCTCATTTGTTTTAAATCGTCTTCATGCTTAAGATAATTAAATTGTATTTTAGGATCATCTTTATAGTTATTTGTTTTAATTTTAACAAACCCCCTACTTTTTGGTCTATTTGGACAAACATGAAATTGAAAAGCTTCAAAATTAGGATTTTCTAAACCATGATTAATAACTAAGTAGGGAAAAAAATGAAATTGTAGGTTTGGGTGATTATATGATTTGCCAGATTTAACAAAACCTCCTAACTCTAAGTGTGAGTTTGCTAGCCTACCTTTTTTAAATAAAAACCATTTTGATCCTTCTATTGCTTGATAGAGAAAATTTGTTGCTAAAGAATGTAATGTTTCATTTTTTTTAGATTTATATTGAATATACATCTCTAAATGATCTTGTAAATTTTCTCCCACCCCAACTAAATTATTAATAACTTCTATTCCCAAGCTTTTAAGATACGTTTCATTACCTATTCCGGATAATTGAAGAATTTTAGGTGAATTAATTGAACCAGCACAAAGTATAACTTCTTTATTGGCTAAATAATTATTGGTTATATTTTTTTTAATCGTTTCAACACCAATTGCAGTTTTATTTTTAAAAAGAATTTTTTTAACATCAATATTATTTATTATTCTTAGATTTTTTCTATTTTGGATTGGCTCTAAATATGCCTTAGCAACACTTTGTCTTACACCTTTGTTTATTGTTACATCAAAAGTTCCAAAACCTTCCTTATCAATACTGTTAGAGTCATTAAATATTTTATATCCAGCTTCTTGTGCAGCTTCTAAAACTTTTTTAAATAGAGGATATTTTTTATCTATGTTTGATTTATTTACTTTTAATGGCCCCTCTTTACCTCTTACATTACTATCATGAGACCAAGTTTCTAATTTTTTAAAAAAAGGTAAAACTTTTTCATATGACCAATCAGTTAAACCACTTGAAGACCATCTATCAAAATCCTCTTTATGACCTCTAGCAAAAACCATGCCATTATGTGATGAACACCCTCCAATCATTTTACCTCTTGGGCAATATAAAGATCTATTATTTAGAAATGGCTCAGGCTCTGTATAATATTTCCAATTATACTTTGGATCATGCATTGCATATAGAAGTGCGCTTGGCATATCAACTTTCCAGGTTTTACTCGATGGACCAGCTTCTAATAAAATTACAGAATTCTTTGATTGTGAAGACAATCTGTTAGCTAAAACACAACCTGCTGACCCTGCTCCAATAATAATGTAGTCAGCGTTTTTATCCACTAATTCATTCTTTCAGTGTTTCCATCAACAGTCATGATTTGCCCAGATACATTTTCTGATGCTTCACTTAATAAAAATAAAGCCATTGAAGCAATATCTTCTTTATCTACAAATGCATTTAATGAAACCATTGACTCTAATTCTTTTCTTACTTTTTTATTTGAAGAATTTATTAATTTAGCTTTTGCATTTATTACTCTATCCATTCTATCGCCATTAACAGAGCCAGGACAAATTGCATTCACACGTATTTTAAATTTTCCTAATTCAACAGCTAATGTTTTAGTTAATCCAATTACTGCCCATTTACTTGATGCATAGGGTGAACGTTGAGCAAAACCATATAATCCTGCAGTTGAAGATAAATTAATAATAGATCCTTTTTTAGCTTTTTTTAAAAATGGAATAGCAAATTTTGCAAAATAAAAATGTGAACTTAAATTGGTTTTTATTGTCTTATCCCATTCGTCTATTGAAATATTATGAAGATACTTTGTAGGTCCTGCAATA
>CACDIK010000033.1 GCA_902553005.1 uncultured Alphaproteobacteria bacterium
CACCTACAATTGCTGCTCCTATGACAAAAATAATTAAATGTTGTTTTACAACATCTTTGCCCATTGCATTTGCAGCTGTTTCATTATCTCTGATAGCTCTCATCATTCTTCCCCATGGAGATAATTGAGCTTTGTTAGCAAAATAAAAAATTATCAACATAACAATCAGAAATAAAATAGCGTAAGATAATTTTACAAATATTCCTGAACCATCAATTATAAGATTGTTTAATACTTGTTGTCTATCACTTACATCAATAATATTATTTAACTTTGATGAATTGAGATATTTAACTAAATTTATAAACCAATCAGCATTTTGTAAATCAATTTCATAAGGAACTGGCCTCTTTAAACCGATGACATTTTTTACTCCCCTAGATAGCCATTCTTCATGTTTTAAAACACTAACAACTATTTCTGAAATACCAAGAGTAACAATAGCAAGATAATCTGATCGTAATCCAAGAGCTACTTTACCAATTACAAATGCAATGCCCGCAGCAAATAAACCTCCTACAATCCAAGAGAAAATTATTGGCAGTCCAAGACCACCTAAAAAACCTGCAATTGCTGGATTAACATCTTCAATATTATGTGTAGCGTTTAAATAAAAGTGTCTGATAATTAAAATACCAAAAAAAATTATTAGGGAATTTAAAATATACCTATTTCTTTTTTGGATTACCGTTTTATTGATATACATTACAGCGAAGACCAATACGATTAACAAAACAAAACTGATACCTAGCCCTCTACCTCCAGCCTGCCATGACTCTGTAATGGGAGGGTAAGATACAATGACTGCCGCTAATCCACCCATGGCAAGAAAACCCATTACACCAAAATTAATTACTCCTGCATAACCCCAAGAAATATTGACACCCATTGTCATTATTGCTGAAATAATACACATATTTAAAATTACTAAACTTACAGACCATCCTTGAATAAAACCTACAAAAATAAAGAGCGAGATCATGATTGTAATGGCTACCCATTCATATCTTTCAAACCTCATCATAAAACTCTTCCTTTAAATATTCCCGATGGTCTTATTAGTAAAACGATGACTAAAATTGAAAATGATACAGCAAATTTATAATCTGTTGAAAGTAATTGTAATAAACCACTTGGCTCTAACGAGCTAGGGAGTAGATACACAAAAAATTTCTTGTAAGCATAAGTGACCATAATTTCTGAAAAAGCGATGACATAACCGCCTACTACAGCTCCAAAAGGACTACCAATTCCTCCAACAATTGCTGATGCAAATATTGGCAAGACTAAATTGAGATAAATAATTGGCTTATAACTTTTATCTAAACCATAAAGTGTTCCCGCAACACAAGCTAAGACACCTACAATAATCCAAGTAGTAAAAACTACTCTATCAGGATTAATACCAGACAATAATGCTAAATCTTCATTATCAGAAAATGCCCTCATTGATTTTCCAGTTTTTGTTTTTTGCAAAAACCAAAAAGTAAAAGCTAAAAGTAAAATAGTAATTAATATTGTAATAACTTGAGAAGATTTTAATGCTAATCCTTCATTTAAACCTGTCATTACTTTAAACTGTTTGGCTTTCATTATAAATTTCTGTCCATCAGAAAATTTAATAGTTTCTGTTCCAATTATAATTCTTATTATTGCGTTTATTACAAACATAACCCCAATTGAAACCATTGCTAAAACAACAGGAACACTTTTTTGATATCTGTAATATTGAAAAACAAATTTATCAGAAATAATGCATAAGATAATTGTTGCTATTATTCCTACAGGTAAAGCTAACAAGGCAGTTGGCAGAATTCCTAAACCAATATTTTGTGATTGAAAAAACCACGTAAATAAAATTGTTATCATCGCTCCAAATGACATAATTTCACCGTGTGCAAAATTGGCAAAACGAAGTATAGCGTAAACAAATGTAACTCCAAGTGCGCCAAGTGCAAGTTGAGAGCCATAAGAAATACCTGGAATTATAATAAAATTTAGAAGTACAATTATAGAATTTAGAAAATCAATCATTTTAACCTCCTAAAAAAGACTTTCTAACCTCTGGATTATTTAATAGTTCTTCACCTGTACCTTCTCTACTATTTTTTCCATTTACTAAAACGTACCCTCTATCAGCAATAGCAAGTGCTTGTTTTGCATTTTGTTCAACCATTAGTATGCCAACACCAGTTTTACGAACTTCTATAATCCTTGAAAATAACTCATCCATTACAATTGGTGATACTCCTGCAGTTGGTTCATCTAACATCAAAATTTTAGGTTGAGTCATAAGAGCTCTACCAAAAGCTACTTGTTGTCTTTGACCACCAGATAATTCTCCTGCACTTTGATTTCTTTTTTCTTTTAAAATAGGAAAAAGATCATAAACATCATTAATGGTATGAATAATATCATCATCTCTTAAAAATCCTCCCATTTCTAAATTTTCTTCTACTGTCATACCAGTAAACACATTGTTTGTTTGAGGAACAAATGCCAATCCTAAATTAATTCTATTTTGAGGTAGCATTGAAGAAATTTCTTCATTTGAGTATTCAACAGAACCTGACGTTAAACTTAACATACCAAGCAATGCTTTCATTGCTGTTGATTTACCTGCTCCATTTGGGCCAACTATAACAACAATTTCACCTTCATTTACTTCTAAATTGATATCTTTAATAATATCGACCCCTCCATATCCAGCTGTTAAATTTTTACCAATTAAGTTATTCATAAAATTCTAATTCTTTTTAATACCTTTGCCTAAATATGCTTCTATAACTGTATCGTTATTTTTCACTTCATTAAAATTCCCTTTGAATAAAACTGAACCTTCAGCCATCACAATTACAGGATCGCAAATTTTTTCTATGAGATCCATATCATGCTCAATTACAAAAAAAGTATAATTCTTTTCTTTATTTAATCTTAAAATTGCATCCGTAATTTCATTTAGCAATGTTCGGTTTACCCCAGCCCCCACCTCATCAAGTAAGACGATTTGAGGATCAACCATCATAGTTCGCCCTAACTCAAGTAGTTTTTTTTGTCCCCCAGATAAATTGCCTGCAAGTTCTTGAGTTAAGTGACTTAAATTTAAAAAATTTATTACTTCGATAGCTTTTTGTCTTATTTCTTCTTCTTGTTGCTTTACTTTAGCATTACTTAATAAAGCGTATGATAATTTTTCACCAAATTGATTTGGTGGCACCATCATTAAATTTTCAAGAACAGTTAGAGTTGAAAACTCATGGGCAATTTGAAAAGTTCTTAGAACTCCTTTTGCAAATAATTCGTGAGGTTTTAAACAAGAAATATCCTCATTATTAAGAATAATATTTCCTTCATCTGGATCATATAATCCTGCAATAGTATTAAATAATGTTGTTTTGCCTGCTCCATTTGGACCTATTAAACCTGTGATTGAGCCCATTTCAACTTTCATTGTTGCATTATGGACTGCTTTTAATCCTCCAAAAAATTTATTAACATTATTTATTTCAAGCATTATGTATTTTTTTTAAATTTCCATTCAATTCTGCATTAAGTACTAGTCCTAAAGATATAATTATTGCAAGCATTGCTGATCCCCCATAAGAAATTAAAGGTAATGGAATTCCAACAACAGGCATTAAGCCAGATACCATAGAGATGTTCATAATCACATATATAAATAAATTGCTACCAACGCCGATAGATAGAATTCTACCAAAAATATGATTGGATTTAATACTTACATAAAAACAAACTGATATTAATAATAGAAATAGTAAAATTATAAACATAGTACCAATAAAACCAAATTCCTCTCCAATTAAAGTAAAGATAAAATCAGTCTGCTTTTCAGGTAAGTACTGAAGATATGATTGAGATCCCTCTAAAAAACCTTTACCAGTGAGACCGCCAGATCCTAAAGCAATTTTAGATTGTATAAGTTGATATCCTCTTCCAAGTGCATCAGCCTCAGGATTTAAAAAAGAAAAAATTCTATCTTTTTGATATGGTTGTAAATAATTTAATGACAATGGAATTGATAATATCAAAACAAAAAATCCCAATACAAACTTCCAAATTCTTATTCCACTTGCAAATAAAATCAGAATTCCAAGCATTGCTATACTTAAAGCAGTTCCAAGATCTGGTTGTATAACAACTAAAGCAAATGGTAAAAATAAGATTAATATTGGAAAAATTAAATTTTTTATTCGCTTGATTTCATCAAATTTTAAATCATGATAAAATCTAGCTAGTGCTAGTATTATAGTAATTTTTATTAATTCTGATGGTTGGATACTAAAGCCAAATACATTTATCCATCTAGTTGCTCCTTTACCAAAAACACCTATTAATTCAACTGAAAGCAAAAGTAATAATGATAAAATAAAAAAGACATAAGCAAATTGATAAATAAATTTAATATTTATTAAAGCTAAGATAACTGCTAAAAATATAAAAAGTGCCAATCTAATCAAATGTCTTGATGCCCAAGGATTATATGATCCTCCTGCTGCAGAATATAAACCTGCTGCACCAATAAAAGAAATTAATATAACTAAGAAAATCAATAAGTAATTTAAGTTTTGAATTTTATTTAACATTAAATTTCTAAATTTTTTGTAAATTGAAAAATTTCTTTAGCTATAGGTGCTGCAGTTGATGCTCCGGAACCTCCATGTTCAATAACAACCGAAACTGCATATCTAGGATTTTCAACTGGCATATATCCAACAAATAAAGCATGATCTCTTTTTTTCCATTCTACTTCTTTTTTCCTAAAATCTTCACTTTCTCTCTCAGCTACAGTTATTCTTCTAACTTGAGAAGTTCCTGTCTTACCAGCAAAAGGTGCAGATGCAGATCTCGAATTATAAGCAGTACCATTGCTTTCATTAACTACTTTAAACATTGAACTTTTAATAATTTTTATTGCATTTTGGTATTTTTCTAATTTTTCAAATTCAATGTCATGATTTTGCTTGATAATATTTGGTTTTACATTTTTTCCATCAGAGGCAATAATTGAAGTCATTACAGCAAGTTGTAGTGGATTAGTTAATACGAACCCTTGACCTATAGCAGAGATTAGAGTTTCTCCAGGATACCAACTTTCATCATATTTTTTCTTTTTCCATTCACGTGAAGGAATAATTCCTTTTTTTTGATTAGGTAAAGGAACATTATATATTTTACCTAATCCAAAATCTTCAGCAACTCTAGCAATTTTATCTATCCCAATTTTTTTTGAAATTTCATAGAAAAAAACATCACATGACTCTTTGATTGCATCACTAACATTCATCGAGCCATGACCATTATTTTTCCAACAATGATAAAGTCTATCACCTAAACTAATTTTTCCACTACAAAAATGTTTCGTATTTGTATCAATAATTCCATGGACTATCCCAGCAATGGCAACAACCATTTTAAAAGTTGAGCCTGGAGCATACAAACCTTGAATACATCTGTAAGTGAGTGGCGAAAGTTCATTTTCTAGAATTGAATCCCAATATTCCTTATTTGGTTTTTGTATAATTTTATTTGGATTATAAGATGGAGTTGAAGCCATACATAATATGCTACCATTGTTAATATCCATAAGAACTGCAGATCCCGCTTTGTGTTCTTTTAATAAATTTAAAGCATACTGTTGAATTCTAAGATCGATAGTTATCTGTATATCATTTCCTTTTTGACTATCTTGCCTTGATATTTCACGAATTACTCTTCCATAAGAATTAACTTCAATCTCTCTTTGTCCTGATTTACCTATTAAATTAGGGTTAAAACTTTTTTCAATACCATCTTTCCCAATTTCTAGATTAGGCATATTTGAAATAAAAGGTAATTCAACTTCTTCTCGATTGGGTTTATTTGTATAACCGATTAAATGTGAAACAGTATTATCAAACTGATAAGTTCGCATATAATCTTGAGAAATAAATATACCCTCAATATTAAGTTTGTTTGATTCTATTTTTTCAAGTTGTGACCAATTTATATTTTCTAAGACTTTTATTTTTTGAAATTTTTTAACTTTTTTAGATAATTCTAGTATTTTCCTTCTATCACTAAAATTAATTTTTATAATTTGATTTAATTCATTTAAAGATTTATTTATATTCTTAGTATTTTCAGGAATTATATAAACATCAAATACTTTAATATTAGATGCTAAAACCTTGTTATTTGTATCATAAATCTTACCCCTAATAGGGTATATAATCTCAACATCTATTTGATTATTTTTTGAAAGAGTTTTATATTTTTGTGAATCTTTTATTTGAATATTATACAATCTCCATCCTACAATACCAAAAAAAGAAACTTTTAATAAATACAATAAAAAAGTTCTTCTATTTAGAACTGAATATTGTTTTTTATCCTCTGAGTAAAACATTTCACTTATCCAATTTAGTAAACAAAAATACAGTAGGAATAAATATAATTAAAGAAATTAAAAAGAAATTAAAGAAGGAACTAAAATTAAATTTATAGTTGTGTATTAGAATCGCTAAAAGTTGTTCAATTAAAAGTAATATAACTAATGTTATAAAATAAATAAATATAATTTGATACGAAGATAATCTAATTAAATATTTTCTTAAAAATATAAATAAAGT
>CACDIK010000034.1 GCA_902553005.1 uncultured Alphaproteobacteria bacterium
TCAAAATTATAATAGTTTTTTAAATTTTTAAAAACTTTAAAAGAGGTAGTCATCATATTAACTTTTATTTCACCTTTTAATCCTAAAGGAGAACCAAACTGACCAACAAGAATAATATCTTTATTACTCAAAGCAAAATTGATTTTATTCTTCTTTAACTTCTGCTTCTTCTGCTTTTGATTCTTCAGCAGGTTGTGCATCTTCGGCTGGCTTAGCTTCTGCTTTTGATTCTTCAACAGGTTGTGCATCTTCGGCTGGCTTAGCTTCTGCTTCTTCTACTTTTGGTTCCTCTGCTGCAGCTTTCGCAGCTTCTTCTTTTTCTTTAGCAGCAGCTAAACGTTCCTGTGCTTTTTTCTTAGGTAGATGTTTTTTTGTTTTTTCAGTAATAACTGGTTTTTCCATCACACCAAGATTGCTAAGAAAAATAGAAATTCTATCTGATGGTTTTGCCCCTTTTGCAATCCATTCCTTAGCTTTGTCTAAATCCATTTTAACTCTATCAGCGCTATCCTTTGGAAGCATTGGGTTATAAGTTCCAATTTGATCTATAAATTTTCCATCTCTCGCTCTTCTAGAATCAGCAACTACTATTCTATAAAATGGTCTTTTCTTTGCACCACCTCTTGATAATCTTATTCTTACTGGCATTTTATTTCCTTTCTAATTTATGTTTGGAGGAAGATTTCCTTGTAATTTTTGCATTAAATCACTGGGAATTCCTCCTTTGCCCATTGATTTCATTCTCTTCATCATTTTTTGTGATTGAAGAAACTGTTTTAATAACCTGTTAACGTCTTGAACTTTTGTTCCAGATCCTTTTGAAATTCTAATCTTACGTGAAGCCTTAATAATATCTGGATCAGCCCTTTCTTTTTTTGTCATTGAACTGATTATAGCTATTTGTTTATCAATCATTGTATTAGAAATTTTATTTTCTGCCATTAATTTCTGTGCCTTTGAAACACCTGGCATCATAGAAAGTAAACCAGAGACTCCACCCATTTTACCCATTTGCTTTAATTGATTGGCAAAATCTTCAAGATCAAATTTTCCTTTAGCGATCTTTTTTGCCATATCTTCCATTTCTTCTTTATCAATATTTTCAGCAGCCTTTTCGACAAGAGATACAATATCTCCCATACCTAAAATTCTTTGTGCAATTCTTTCAGGATGGAAAGGTTCAAAATTTTCTACTTTTTCACCTAGTCCTATAAATTTAATTGGAGAGTTTGTTATCGATTTAATTGATAGTGCTGCACCACCTCTGCTATCACCATCTATTCGAGTTAAAATTGATCCAGTAATATTTATTGCATCACAAAAACTTTTGGCTACATTTGCAGCATCTTGTCCTGTTAGAGCATCTGCTACTAATAATGTTTCGTCAGGTTTAAACTTATTTTCAATTTCTATTAATTCACTCATTAACTTTTTATCAACAACTTGTCGTCCAGCAGTATCTAAAATAAGAATATCAAATAAATTTTTTTGAGCATAGTCTATGGAATCATCAACAATCTTACTGGCTGATGATAGATTGTGATTAAAGAAATCTGAGCCAGTTTCTTCAGCTAATATTTTTAATTGTTCTTGTGCTGCTGGTCGATAAATGTCTGCTGATGCTAGTAAAATTTTTTTCTTTGAAGACTTTTTTAACAAATAGGAAAGTTTGGCAATGGATGTTGTTTTTCCAGATCCCTGTAATCCACAAAACAATATTTTAGTTAATTGAGAAGAAGATAAATTTAGAGATTTATTTTCTGATCCAAGAATTTTTACAAGCTCATCTTGCACAAGCTTTATGATCATTTGATCTGGCTTAACAGATTTGAGAATTTCTTTTCCTAAAATGTTTGACTTGATGGAATTTATAAATTCTTTTACTACAACTAAGGAAACATCTGCCTCTAACAGAGCAATTCTAATTTCACGTAATGTAACTTCAAGATCTGTTTCTGATATAACAGCCTTACCCCGAATACTTTGAACAATTTTTTCAAATTTTGTGTTCAGTGCATCAAACATAAATCTCCAATAGCCTTTAAACTCCAGGGCACGAAACTCGTGGGCTAGAGTACCTATCACAATTGTAACAAGCTTAATTCGTTTACAAATATAGGATTTGTTGATGACCCTCTATTAGCTGAATAATTGAAAGTCAAGCATTCTTAAATTTCCCATATTGACTGAGATTTATCGATAAATTAGGTTATAAAACAAATATGCAAAAAGTAGACTTTATAAAGATGCATGGACTTGGTAACGATTTTGTTATCATAGATAAAAGATCTAACAATATCGCAATTACTGAAGATATTATTAAGAGACTCAGTGACAGAAGAACTGGAGCAGGGTGTGATCAATTAATCACAATTAATAATACAAGTAATCAAAATGCTGATGCTGAAATTGAAATTTTTAATCCTGGTGGTGATAGAGCCGAAGCTTGTGGTAATGGAACACGCTGCGTGGCAAAAATACTATTTGATGAAGATTCAAATAAAGAAATTTTAAAAATTCAATCTGATGCAGGTATATTAGAATCAAAAAAAATAGATAACGATATAAGTGTCAACATGGGTTCAATAAAAAATACTTGGGATGAAATTCCTTTAAGTAAAGAAGTCGATACAATGAATATACCAATTTCAATTGATGGATATAGTAATGGAGTTGCTGTTAATGTAGGTAATCCACATGTAGTTTTTTTTGGGAAATCGATCAAAAATACAGATCTTGAAAGTATAGGTCCTAGAATAGAAAATCATGAGCTCTTTCCAAAAAAAACTAATGTTGAAATAGTTGAAGTTATTAATTCAAATTTAATTGAAATGAGAGTTTGGGAACGTGGAGTTGGAATCACGTTAGCTTGTGGTAGTGGTGCCTGTGCGGCTGTATATGCGGCGTGGAAAAAAGGATTGATTGAAAATAACGCTGAAGTGAAACTTGAAAAAGGTTCACTGCATATAAATATAATTAAAAATGAATCTATTATGACAGGACCTGCAGAAATAAGTTATCGGGGTAGTTTAGAAATATAATTTATGAAAAATAAAAACTACGTAGTCAATCTAGGTTGTAGATTGAATATTTATGAAGGTGAAATTATTAAAAACCATCTTAAAACAAATAATTTAAATAATGTTACAGTCATAAACTCATGTGCAGTAACTGAAGAAGCTGAGAAAAAAGTTTCTTATGAAATTAGAAAGGCAAAAAAAAATTTTCCTAATAATACAATAGTAGTTACAGGATGTGCGGCTCAAATCAATCCATTAAAATATAAAGATTTAAAAGAAGTAGACTCAGTAATTGGGAACACAGAAAAATTAGAAGTTTTAACATGGAAAAATATCGATCAGTCTAAAAATCTTAAAGTAGGGAATATATTAGAAGAAAATAAAACAGTACCTAATTCAATTGAAAAATTCGAAGGAAAATCAAGAGCTTATATTGAAATTCAGCAAGGTTGTAACCATCGCTGTACTTTTTGTATCATTCCATTTGGCAGAGGCAATAATAGAAGTGTACCTGCTGGTGAAATAGTAAATAAAATAAAAAAAATTGTTAGCAATGGATATAATGAAGTAGTCTTAACAGGAGTAGATATAACTGATTATGGAAAAGATCTTCCTGCAAAACCTACTTTTTCTAACTTAATCAAAAGAATTCTAAAATTAGTACCTGAATTAAAACAACTGCGTTTGTCTTCAATTGACTGCGCTGAAATAGACAAAGATTTTTGGGATGTTTTAAGTGACAAAAGATTGATGCCTCATTTTCATATAAGTTTGCAGGCTGGAAACAATTTAATATTAAAAAGAATGAAAAGAAGACATTCAAGAGAAATGGCAATTAATTTTTGTAAAAAAGTTTTATCCATTAGGAAAGATGCAACATTTGGTGCTGATTTAATTGCCGGTTTTCCAACAGAGACAGAAACAATGTTTCAAGATTCAATTAAGCTAATTGATGAGTGTAGTTTAACTCATCTTCATATTTTTCCATATTCACCAAGAGCAAACACTCCTGCTTCTAGAATGCCTCAAGTTCAAAAAAATATTATCAAAGATAGAGCAAGAAGACTTAGAGAAAGAGGTATGGAAAAATTAAAACAACATTTAAAAAAAAATATTGGAAAGAAGGAACAAATTTTAATTGAAAGTAGAAAAGAAAATTTTTCACTTGGAAAAGATCAGCATTTTTTAAAAGTAAAACTTGAAGAAGAGTTTATAGAGGGGAATATAATTTCCTGTATATACACAGGGGTTGAAAATGATACGTTATTAGCAAGAATAGCATGAGTTTGTTCTCAATATTTAAAGATAAGTTAAGTAAAACTTCAAATATACTTTCTTTTAATATTTTAGAGATTTTAAAAAACAAAAAAATAGATGATTTAACTTTAGAAGAATTAGAAAATGTTCTTATTTCATCTGATATTAGTTTGGATGTTGTAACTCAGCTAATAGATTCTATAAAAAAAATAAAAATTTCAAATGATGATGGAATTAAAAATGTATTAGAAATCTTAGCTCAAAATATAGAAAGTATATTACTTCCAAGAGAACATGTTCTGATAAATGAAAAAAATGACGAAAAAAAATTATTAATATTTGTTGGAGTTAACGGAAGTGGAAAGACAACCACTATTGGTAAAATTGCAAATAAAATTTTATCAAATAAAAAAATTCTGATTGCGGCTTGTGATACATTTAGGGCAGCAGCTGTTGAGCAGTTAGAAATTTGGGCAAAAAAAAATAATAATGGTTTTATCGCTGGAAAAAGTAATCAAGATCCAGCAAGCGTAGCGTATCAGGCAACTGAAGAATTTGGAAAAGAAAATTATGATTATTTACTTATAGATACTGCTGGAAGATTATCAAATAATACTAACCTCATTAATCAGCTAATTAAATTGAAGAATGTTATCTCAAAAGTTAATTCCTCTTTTAATATTGAAACTGTGTTAGTTTTAGATGGAACGAATGGTTCGAACATGGTTAAGCAAGTGGAAATCTTTGGAAATGAACTTAATGTATCAAGTCTTATAATAACTAAATTGGATGGAACAGCAAAAGGTGGAGCATTAATTTCAATTGCAAATAAATTTGAAATCCCTATAAGTTATGTTGGTCTTGGAGAAAGTATTGAGGATCTTGTAACCTTTAATTCTCAAAACTTTGCTAGGTCTATTTTAAATCTAGAAGAACAAAAATGAAGTCAGTTTATAAATTATTAATTGATATAGGGCCACTTGCAGTATTCTTTATCTTTTATACAAGAAGTGGTCTTCAAGAAGCAATACTTCCTCTTATGATTGCAACAGTAATTTCAGTAATCATTTCATATATACTTGAGAAAAAAATACCAATTATGCCAACTCTCGGGGCTGCGATTGTATTAATATTTGGAGGTCTAACAATTTATTTTGATAATGAAATTTTTATTAAAATGAAACCAACAATAATAAATATGGTCTTCGCATTAATTTTATATGGAGGAGTGATTGTTAAAAAACCTCTTTTAAAATATCTTTTAGGTGCCGCACTCAAACTAGAAGAAGATGGATGGAGAATATTAACTCAAAGGTGGATTGCTTTTTTTGTTGCACTTGCTATTTTAAATGAAATTGTGTGGAGAACGCAAAGTACTGATGTTTGGGTAAATTTTAAAGTTTTTGGTATCTTGCCAATTACGTTTATTTTTACAATGACACAATTCCCTTTAATTAAAAAATATCAAATTGAAGATTAAATTAAAAATTGTTTTCTCTTAGAGCTATAAATCCTGGTGATTTATTTCCCTCAAGCCACTCTAGAAATGCACCACCAGCTGTAGATAAATATTTAAATGCATCATTGGCTTTAGCTTTTTTTATAGCCGCAAGTGTATCTCCTCCTCCTGCTAGAGCATCTAATTGAGACTTACTTGAATAATTTTGTATAATATTTGCAACTGAAATTGTACTTTTATCAAATGGACTATACTCAAATGCACCTAAAGGCCCATTCCATAATAGTGATTTAGATTTTAATATTTCATCTGAAATTAATTTTGTAGTTTGTTCACCAACATCTAATATCATTTGGTCATTTGGAATATTATTTA
This sequence comes from uncultured Alphaproteobacteria bacterium, assembly GCA_902553005.1. Lineage (GTDB taxonomy): Bacteria > Pseudomonadota > Alphaproteobacteria > HIMB59 > CACPNW01. The sequence continues at coordinate 6,112 of CACDIK010000034.1, forward strand.
TAGAGTAAGTATCAACATTTACTCTATCTTTTATGTTTTTCGAGCAAACAGCATCAATTGGTAAAAGTATTT
>CACDIK010000035.1 GCA_902553005.1 uncultured Alphaproteobacteria bacterium
TAAATAGAACCTAACGTTAAATTATTTTTATTAAAACTTTTCTCAATTATCATTATATTTTTTGCTTCTAGATTATCTATTCTATTTTCTTTGCTAGAAAACAAATTAAGTAAAAATTTAAATATATTCATTATTTAAAATATAGATTTACTAGGAAGATCTTTTATTCAGAAGATTGGTTAGCCAATCAGGATCCATTTCTGGGACTGAAGACAATAAAAGTTCTGTATAATCAGGATACGGTGGATTCAAAATTTTACTTTTCAAACCTTGTTCCACTACCTCTCCTTGATACATAACAACTATTTCATCTGAGATTGCTTTAACTGTTGCTATATCATGGGTTATAAAAATATAAGTTACACCAAGATCTTTTTGTAATTTTTGGAGTAATTTTAATATTCCTTCTTGAACAATTTGATCTAGCGCTGATGTCACTTCATCACAAATAATTAAATCTGGGTTAGCCGCTAAAGCTCTTGCAATGCATATTCTCTGTTTTTGGCCTCCAGATAATTCGGATGGTAATCTATCTAAAAAAGTTTCATCTAATTCAATCATTTTTAATAATTCAATAACTTTTGCTTCTCTTTCTTTCCCTTTTATACCTTGATAAAATTCTATTGGCCGTCCTATTATCTCATCAACAGTTTGACGGGGGTTCATTGCAGTATCAGGCATTTGAAAAATTATTTGAATTCTTCTTAATTCTTCTTTTGACCTTTGCTCAAGTTTTGGAGACAATTTTTTTCCATCAAAAATTATTTCTCCTTTTAATTGAGGAAGTAAGCCAGTAATTACTCTTGCTGTTGTTGATTTTCCTGATCCACTTTCGCCAACTATAGCTACTGTTTTGCCTTTAGGAATATCTATAGAAACATTCTGTAAGACCTTCGATGAACCATATGCTGCATCAATATTTTTAATGGACAACATATAATCTTCATTTGTTTCTTCAGGCTTGATCAATGATCTTACTGACCATAGAGATTTAGTGTATTCTTCTTTTGGGTTTGATAGCATATCTCTTGTTTCAGCTTCTTCAACTTCTTCACCGTATCGCAAAACTTTTATTCTATCAGCCATTTGCGCAACTACGGCTAAATCATGAGTAATATAAATTGCCGCTGTATTAAATTTGTCTACTATAGATCTCATAGCAGATAATACTTCCACTTGAGTAGTTACATCTAAGGCAGTAGTTGGTTCATCAAATATTATTAACTCTGGTCTTGGTGACATAGCCATAGCAGTCATTATTCTTTGAAGTTGACCTCCTGATACTTGATGCGGGTATCTATCTCCTATATTTTCCGCATCTGGAAGCTGTAGTGATTCATAAAGTTGAACCGCATCTTTTTTTAATAAATCCGTTGGATTTATCTTTAATCTATTAGCAGCACTTATTGTTTGATCCATTAATCTATGAGCAGGATTAAAAGATGCTGCTGCTGATTGAGCAACATAAGATATCTTAGTTCCCCAAATTTTTCTCTTTTCAAATTCAGTTAGTTTAGCGAGGTCTATGCCATTAAAATTAATTTCTCCCTTTATAATCTTACAACCTGGTTGAGTATAGCCCATTGCAGCTTTACCCATAGTAGATTTTCCGGCACCACTCTCTCCTATTAAACCTAGTATTTCTCCTCTGTGTAAAGTCAAATCTACACCTTTTAAAATTTTATGCCATCTCTCATCTGAAAATCCATCAATATGGATATTTTTCATTTCAAGCAGGAGTTCTTTTGATTTATTTGACGTCATCTTTTAATCCGCTAGTAATGTAAAGATACCAATCAACAACAAAATTAATTGATACACAAAGCAAAGCAATTGCAGCAGCTGGAATTAATGGTGTTAAACCTGCTGTTATATCATATTGCGCATATTGAATAAGTATTGCATTTTCCCTCACCATTGATGCCCAATCTGCTGAAGGGGGTTGAATGCCAATTCCTAAAAAACTTAAACTAGATATTGTAAAAATTATAAATATGAACCTTAAACCAAACTCAATAATCAAAGGTGAAGCTATATTAGGAAGTATTTCTCTGAAAATAATATATGATAAATTTTCACCTCTTAATCTCGCGACCTCTACATATTCTAGAACAACTTGACCAACAGCAACTGATCTTGATATTCTAAAAAATCTAGTTGACTCCAAAATTCCTAAAATGACAATTAAATTAAAATTAGTAGGTCCAAAAACTGATAAAAGTATAAAAGTAAAAATCATTACAGGTATAGCCATAAGAGTGTCTACTATTCTACTTAATAGCTGATCTAAATACCTTCTATCCAGAGCAGCTATAATTCCAAATACTGTTCCAATTCCTAAAGCAATAAAAGTAGCCAATAAACAAATACCAATTGTATTTCTTGCAGCATAGATAATGCGAGAAAAAATATCTCTTCCAATTTGATCAGTACCAAATATATGACCATCACCCCAAGGAGCATAAGCTACTGGGAATATTTCTGCTTCTCCATGTGGAGCAATTAAGGGAGCAAATATTGCAGCAAAAAAATATATAAATAGTACAATCATACCAAACCAAGCTGAGATTGGAGCTTTTGATAAGGCAATTTTTAATCTCTCTAATCTAGTTCTTCTTTTAATTAAATTTGCAACTTCACTTTTTGCAGAATAAGATAAATTTTCGCTCATTTTGGGTATAGTAACCTTGGGTTAGAAATAATTCCGATCAAGTCAGCAATTAAATTTAATATTACATATGTTGATGCAAAAATTAATGCGCAAGCTTGAACAACGGGTAAATCTCGATTATAGACTGATCCGACCATCAACCTACCAATACCTTGATAGTTAAAAACATATTCAACAACAACTGAGCCAATCAACATATAAGCTAAGTTTATTGCAATTACTTGAGAAATAGGTGCCCAAGCATTTGGAAGTGCGTGTTTGACAATTACCTCGTATCTAGAAGCTCCCGATAATTTTGCCATTTCAATATATTCACTTGATAAGATATTTATTATCGCTGACCTTGTCATTCTCATCATGTGACCCATAGTAATTAATGTCAAAGTAAAAACTGGAAGAGCAGTTCTATAAAATCTTTCAGCCAAAGTTGAAGCTTCATCCACATTAGAAATAGTTGGAAAAACTGGAAACAGTGTCGCTAGTAAAAGAATAAAAATATAGGCTGTAAAAAATTCTGGTGAAGATACGGTTATTAAGCTAACTCCAGTTGCTGACCTATCATAATAAGAGTTTCTGTATAATGCTGCTGAGATACCTAAGATTAAAGACAGAGGAATAGCCAACATGGCGGCAACCCCTGTTAAAAATAATGTATTCTTTAATCTGGGGACAATTAAACCAACAACTTCTCTAGACCTATCACCTTGATCCCCTTGAACTTTAGATCTTCCAGAGAAAGAACTACCAAAATCTCCTTGAAAAACATTTCCTAACCAATCAAAATATCTTGTTACCGGAGGTTTATCTAAACCCAATTCTGCTCTTAGGGCTTTTACTGCAGATTTTGTTGCACTTTGACCTAATATTTCCGTGGCAAAGTCTCCCGGTAAAAAAGAGAATGTACTAAATATTATTACCGAAAATGCAAAAACTGTAACGAGACCAAGGCTAAGCCTTAACAAAATTGTTCTAAATATTGGATGAATTCTACTAATATTACCCTCCTTAAAGATACAATCTTAATTCTTAAAGTTTTGTCTAAATTAGGTCAACATGTAAGCTAAAATTAATAATTTATACGTTGAATTAAAACGTTATATATGTTTTTATATATTAACTTAAGTTTGTTTTTTGTTAAATTTCTAGAAATTATGAACAAAAATCTTAGGTTTTTGTTCAATTATAAGGGAGGACAAATGAAAAATAAGAAAATAGACAAATACATTAAAGAACAGTCTTCAAAGCTAACAAAAGGGCTTATTGATAGAAGACAGTTCATGATGTCTGTCCTTGCTACTGGGGTCACGCTACCAATTGCATTATCATTAGCAGATAAAGCAGTTGCAGCTACACCAAAAAAAGGTGGACATTTAAGATGGGGTAATAGTGCAGCAGATGCAACTGATACTCTTGATCCAGCAACTTATCAGAGCTCATTTATGCAAGCTACTGCTTGGTCATATCAGAACTGTCTAACTGTTGTTGATTCAGATCACACAATTGTTGGAGAGCTTGCTGAGTCAATTGAATCAGACGATGCTCAAACATGGGTATATAATCTTCGCAAAGGTGTTGAATTCCATAATGGTAAATCAATGACAGCAGAAGATGTTGTGCTCAACTATCAGTATCATATGAATCCAGATACTGCTTCGGCAGCAGGAGGACTTTTATCTCAAATTGAAACAGTTTCTGCTGATGGAAATGACAGAGTTATTTTTAAGCTAAAAGGTGCAAATGCCGATTGGCCTGCAATAACTACTGACTATCACATTATGATTAAACCAACAAAAGATGGAGTTGTTGATGCTCAATCAACGATTGGAACTGGTCCATATATTATGGATGAATTCAATCCTGGTGTTGGTGCTAAATTTGGAAAAAGAAATCCAAATTATTTCAAAGGTGATAGTGTTGCACACTTTGATTCAGTTGAAGTAATCGGAATTAATGATCCTGCTACTAGACAAGCAGCATTATTAAACGGTGAAATTGACTGGATGAATGGTGTTGATCTTAGAACTGCTAATCTATTGACTAGAAATCCTAGTGTAGAAATTACAGCAGCTTCTGGTTACGCTCACTATACAGCTCCAATGAGATTGAACGTTCCACCGTTTGATAACTTTGATGTGCGTATGGCAATGAAGTTTGCAATCAAAAGACAGGAAATTGTTGATAAGATTATGCTTGGATATGGTACTGTTGGTAATGATCATCCGATCTCTACTGCTCACCCATACCATAATAGCGCTTTAGAGCAGAGAGAGTTCGATGCTGATAAAGCTGCTTATCATTGGAAAAAATCTGGAGTAAGTGGACCAATTGAAATTAGTACTTCTGAGGTTCCTTATGCAGGATGTACAGATGCAACTAACTTGATAGCAGCATCTGCTCAAGAATGTGGTATCGATCTTCGAGTTAAAAAAGAACCTGAAGATGGTTACTGGAGTAACGTATGGAACACAAAAGGTTTCAGTATGAGTTCTTGGGGTGGAAGACCTACAGAAGATATGATGTGGTCTGCTGCATTCACAGATGACACTGAGTGGAACGAAGCTGCATGGGGTAATCTAGTTCAAACTGATTCAACTGTTCGTTTCAATGAACTTGTTAGATCTGCTAGATCAGAACTTGATGCAGAAAAAAGAAAATCAATGTACTGGGAAGCACAAGCACTTTGTAACTACGATGGTGGTGCAATTGTTTATGCATTTAACCAATATGTTGGTGCTGGTTCTAAAAAACTTGCTCACGGTGAAGATGTTGCTGGTAACTGGGAAAGTGACGGTAACAAACTTTCTGAACGTTGGTGGTTTGCATAAAATATTAATTTTCTTTGTGGCGCATTTAAATGCGCCACACTATTTCTAGTAATCTTCCAAACAAATGTTTTTAAAAAAAAAGAAATATCTCTTTGATGGAGGTTCAGGTCAAACTTTAATGGAAATGGGTTTAGATACAAAAGGTGATCTTTGGTCTGCACAAGCTTTATTAAATGAAAATAATCACCAAATGGTTATAGATATGCATAAGAATTTTATAAATGCAGGATCACAATTAATCGTTACCTCAAATTTTAGTGTTAGAAGAAGACTGTTAAAAAATTACAATTTACTTGATAAATTTGAATTTGGAATAAGATCTGCTGGAGCACTTGCATTAAAAGCAAAAAATGAAAGTGATAAAAAAGTTATTGTTGCAGGCTCATTGCCAAATCAAGGTGTTACATATTCCCCAATACATTTTGAAACTGATGAAACCATGTTTAACTATTTTCATGAAATTGCAAAGATATTAAAAGATTACGTCGATATATTTTACTTAGACGTTTTGTGTTCCATCAAAGAAATAAAAATTGCTTTAGAAGCTTCAAAAGAATTTAATAAACAAGTTCTTGTAGGTGTTCACTTACGTTATGATGGAAAATTACCAT
>CACDIK010000036.1 GCA_902553005.1 uncultured Alphaproteobacteria bacterium
CATGTTAAACAAGAATATGGTTTCAGAAAATTTTGATAGTTTATTTAAGGCTGCAAAAAAAGTTAGAGAGCAAGCTCATGTGCCTTATTCAAATTTTAAAGTAGGAGCTGCTTTTCTAACAGAAGATAGTAAAATTATTACTGGTTGTAATGTTGAAAATGCTGCCTATCCTCAATCCCAGTGTGCTGAAGCAACTGCGATTGGAAATATGATATCTAATGGAAACAAAAAAATTTTAGAAGTTGTTGTTATAGGTTCAGGTGAATTATTATGCTCACCTTGTGGTGGTTGTAGACAGAGGTTAAGAGAATTTGCTACTTTAGATACTAAGATTCATATGTGTAACGAAAATGGTCATATGAAAACATCTACACTCGAAGAATTACTTCCAGATTCTTTTGGCCCAGAGAATCTTTAATGCTACCTTCGGCCAAAAAATTTTTAGAAATTACTAATAACACTTCACCAGACATTGCTGTAATTTTAGGAAGCGGACTAACTAATTTTTTTGAAGAAAAAGATATTCAAGAGTCAATTTCATATGAACAATTATCTGATTTTCCACAGCCAACTGTCAAAGGTCACGCAGGTAAATTAGTTTTAGGAAAAATAAATACTTTAAATGTTGTTTGTATGTATGGAAGATCACATATTTATGAGGGGCATAATCCTCAAAGTTTAGCTTCACCCATAAGAGTATTAAACGACATTGGGTGCAAGTTATTAGTTGTTACAAATGCAGCAGGTAGTTTAGATGAAGCTATGCCGGCTGGCAGTCTAATGGCAATTAATGATCATATTAACTGGAGTGGTTTCAATCCACTTATTGGACCCAATGCTGAAGAGTATGGCCCTCGTTTTCATGATATGAGTGATGGGTATCACAAGTTTTATAGAGATCAGTTAATACAAGTCGCTAAAAAAATAGATCAAAAAATTTATGAAGGTATCTATTGTATGTACTCAGGACCAAATTTTGAAACCCCTGCTGAAATCAATGCCTTAAAAGTAATAGGTGGAAATGCAGTTGGAATGTCTACAGTACCAGAAGTTTTAGTTGCTAATCATTGCGGACTTCCCGTTATTGGTATTAGCGTAATCACCAACTTAGCTGCTGGTATGAATAAAACAAAATTAAGTCATCAGGAAACTTTAGAGAATGCAAGTTTAGCAGAGAACAATGTTTTAAATTTAATTAAACAATTTATACAAGAAGTTCAATTCGATGATACCTCAAGAGATAATTAGAAAAAAAAGAGACAACAAAGATCTATCAAAAGAAGATATCAACTTTTTTGTAGACGGTTTAACAAATGGATCTTTTTCAGATGCACAAATTGCAGCAATGAGCATGGCAATATTTTCAAATGGAATGACGCCTGAAGAAACTGTTTGTTTAACTGAGGCGATGACAAACTCTGGCGATACACTGAATTGGTCTGAGATTGTAGATTCTGAGTTGGTTTGTGATAAGCACTCAACTGGTGGTGTTGGAGACAAGACGAGCGTTATATTAGCACCAATACTTGCAGCTTGTGGACTGTATGTACCTATGATTTCAGGTAGAGGTTTGGGTCATACCGGTGGTACTCTAGATAAATTTGATTCAATACCTGGGTACAATACAAAGCCTGATTTAGAAACTTTTAAAAAAGTTGTAAAAGACGTTGGTTGTGCAATTATTGGTCAAACCTCTAACTTAGCACCAGCTGATAAAAAATTATATTCTATAAGGGATATTGTAGGTACAGTAGAATCTTTACCTTTAATAACATCATCTATTCTTTCAAAAAAAATTGCAAGCGGTCTTTCATCTTTAGTCCTTGATGTAAAAGTTGGTAATGGATCTTTTAATAGTACTATTGATATAGCAAGAGATTTATCCAACTCCTTAGTAAGAGTCGCTAAAGGAGCAGGTTTACATTGTGAAGCTATATTAACAGATATGAATCAGGTCTTAGGTAAAAGTGCTGGTCATACACTAGAAATATTAGAATGCATAAAATATATTAAAAATGATTTTAAAGATCATCGATTAGAGAAAATCACTAATGAATTAATATCTTCGCTATTAGTAAACATTTATAAAATTTCAAAAGAAGAGGCTTATAATAAAATTAATACGGTTATTAATAATGGACTAGCTGCAGAAAAATTTGAAATGATGGTTGCAGCCTTGGGTGGACCAAAAAATATTTTAACATCTTATGAAAAAGATCTAACTAATACATCTATTCAAAAAGATATATTTTCTATTGAAGGTGGATGGATAGAAAATATTCATACCAGAGAATTAGGCCTGATACTTATTGAACTTGGAGGTGGAAGAAAACAGGTTACCGATAAAATAAATTATGGAGTTGGATATGATAATGTTCTCAATATTGGTGATGAAGTAAATTCCTCAACTCCTCTGTTAAGTTTATACTCAAGTAAAAATATAGATAATAATTTAATAAATAAAATAAAAGGCTGTTTCATTATTTCAGATAAAAAAACTCAAAAACTATCTGAAATATTTGAAACTATAAATTAATGAGCACTCAAACAGAAATTAATGAAGCACTTGTGCAATACTTACAAAGCGTAGGTTACCGAGAAGATAAAATAATTACTGAACTAGAAAATGAAACTATAAAACTTGGTAGTGTTTCTCAAATGCAGATTGCAAAAGAACAAGGTCAGTTTTTAGAAATGATAACTAAAATTTCCAATTCTAAAAACTGTTTAGAAATTGGAAGGTTTACAGGGATGAGCACTTTATTTTTGGCTAGAGGTCTACCTAAAACAGGAAAAATCATAACTGTTGATAATTCAGATGAATTTTTATCGTTAGCAAAAAAATATTGGGAATTAGATAATATGAGCTCAAAAATTGAAGCGATTATTGGAGATGGTGTTGAGGTAATGCAAAGCATGATAGACCGTCAACAGAGTTATGATTTAATTTTTATAGATGCTGATAAAAATAATTATCCAAATTATTACGAACTTTCGCTGAACCTATTAGTTTCTAATGGAATAATAATTATTGATAATATGCTTTGGCACGGCGATGTGGCTGATGAAACTAAACAAGACTCTCAAACAAAAACTATCCGTGATTTAAATTTAAAAATACAAAATGACACAAGAGTGGAATTCTCTCTTCTGCCATTATCTGATGGATTATCCTTTATAAGAAAAAAATAACAAAGACTTGAATTAAACACAATCATACCCACATTATAATTGTCTGTATGCCATTGTGGGTATGGACAAAATAAACTTGCTTAATAAAGGAGTTATTATGACTAGAAACCTATCCGTTTGGAATTCACTAAGACCATTCTCTGTTGGATTTGACTCAATTTTTGATGAATTTGATAGAATGTTGGAGTCTACGGAACGATACAATACAAATTATCCACCTTACAATATTCATAGAGTTGATGAGCATAACTATAAAATTGAAGTTGCTCTCGCTGGATATAGTAAAGAAGATATTGAGATTGAATTAAAAGAAAATAACCTAACTGTTAGAAATAAACCTAAAGAAAAAGTGGTTAATGAAAATGGCAATGGTGTAATCCATAAAGGAATCTCAACAAGACAGTTTGAAAGATCGTTCACAATTTCAGAAGACATCAAAGTTAAAGATGCTGAATTGAAGAATGGACTTTTAGCGATTGATTTGGAAAGAATTATTCCAGAAGAAAAAAAAGCTAGACTAATTTCAATAAAGTAGTTTTGGATAGGGGCCCAAAGTGGCCCCAACATTTTTAACTTTAAATTTAGAATAAATCTAATTTTATGAATTTTAACAACACTAATATTAAAAAAAAATTTATATAGATCTACATTCCTATTCTGATAATTTTTAATAAGATTCTTAATCATAGAACGTGGAGATATTTATTATCTCCACAAAAAAAAGAAGGTTATATGAAAATTATTTTTAGATTATTATTAATACTAATTTCATCCACCATTTCACTAAACTTGTTTGCCAAAGAGGTTAATGTTTATTCTTACAGGCAGCCAATTTTAATAGATCCTTTCTTTGAGGAATTTACAAAATCGACTGGCATAAAGGTAAATGTTTTACATGCAAAAAAAGGATTACTAGAAAGAGTTCTAGCTGAAGGGGAAGATACACCTGCTGACTTGGTATTAACAGTTGATATAGCAAGGTTAAACCAATTTGTTGAAAAGGATATTTTGCAACCAATTAACTCAGATATTTTGAATATAAATATTCCAAATCATTTAAGAGACAGTAATAATAAATGGTTTGCACTTTCAAAGAGAGCTAGAATTGTTGCAATATCAAAAGAAAGATTATCTACAGACTCAATTAAAAGAATAGAAGATTTATCTGATCCAAAATGGAAAGGTAAAATTTGTACAAGACCTGGTAGCCATGACTACAATAGATCACTTTTAGCTTCAATAATTGCTGCAAATGGAGAAGTTATTGCTGAAGAATGGGCTGCAGGCGTTGTTGCAAATTTAGCACGTAAACCTGAGGGTAATGATAGAGCTCAAGCAAAAGCAATTTATGAAGGTGTCTGTGATATTGCTGTAATGAATACCTATTATTTTGGAAAAATGAAATTTAATGAAAAGAATCCAGAACAAAAAGAGTGGGCTAACTCAATAGAGTTAGTTTTTACTAATCAACAAGACAGAGGGAATCACATTAATGTTGCTGGTGGAGGTGTAATTAAGTACTCTAAAAATAAAGACAATGCGATTGCACTACTTGAATTTCTAACTCAGCCAAAAGCACAAGTCCTTTACAGTTCTATAAACTATGAATATCCGGTTAATCCAGATATGCAATTAACTGATGAGTTAAAATCATGGGGCCAGTTTAAAGAAGATAAACTGCCTGTTGAAAAACTTGCAGAACTTGCTCCTGTAGCTCAAAAAATCATTGATAGAGTAGGCTGGTAAATTATAGGTTAACTGTTTTGATAAATTTTAATTTATGGTCCAATTCTGTGGCGATAATTGCTTTAATAATTATCGCCCCTATTTTTTCAATATTTTATTACGCGATCTTAGGCGATACATCACTATGGCCACATCTATTTTCTACTGTTTTACCCAGATATTTTACCAATACAATAATTCTAATGTTTGGTGTTGGAGGATTAAGTTTAGTCTTTGGTTTGACTACTGCTTGGATAGTGACAAGATATAATTTTTTTGGGAAAAAATTTTTTGAATGGATGTTATTATTACCAGCTGCTGTCCCAGCGTATATTATTGCCTATACTTATACCGACTTTTTTGAATATGCTGGTCCTCTTCAATCATTGTTAAGAGACATATTTGGTTGGACGAGCTCGAAAGATTACTGGTTTCCAAATGTGCGATCAATGGGAGGTGCAATTTTGGTAATGTCTTCTGTATTGTATCCATATGTATATTTAATGACTAGAGCATCATTTATAACGACACCTATATCTTTTTTTCAAACTAGTTCTATTTACGGAAGGAATTCCTTCTTCAATGTTGCTATTCCATTTGGTCGTCCAGGTATAATTGCTGGTTTGGCCTTAGTACTGATGGAAACAATTTCTGATTTTGGGACAGTTGATTATTTTGCAATTGAAACATTAACCTTAGGTGTATTTAATGTTTGGCTAGGAATGAATAGTCTATCTGGCGCATCACAGATTTCTAGTA
>CACDIK010000037.1 GCA_902553005.1 uncultured Alphaproteobacteria bacterium
TTGTATTTGCAGATAAATTGACTGCAATTACTCCATTATCAGCCATTTGTGATGCTATACTAGGTCCATATTGTTGAAAATAAACTGCTGGCCCTTCACCAATTTTACCTGAATGAAGTTCTGCATCATAAGCGACCCCGTGAATTTTTTGATTATTTTTTTCACCAACAATAATTCCTGCTACTTGAGTACCGTGCCCACTACCAGGATCACATCCTGAGCCATAATATGTGTTATAAGTTTTATTACTCATGTTGCCATCTAAATCATAATGATCGCAATATACACCTGTATCAAGGATACCAACCTTAACACCTTTTCCTGTAAATCCTCTTGCGTAAGCATCATCTGCATGGATTATTGCTAACGGATCCTGAAGTCTGCTTCTCCCAGAATAAGTATATTCATCTGTATGATAAAATTTTGGATTATTTTTAGTAATTTGATTTTTCAAGATAGTTCTAGATAATATTTTTTTTGAAACTGAGCTAATAATTTTGTTTTCTGTAGTTGTTGTATCACTGTCAGTAATAACCAAATCTTTGTTACTTATTAATTTTTCAATATTTTCTTTTGTACTTGATAGACTAACAATATTTTCTGTTGAGAGCTGTTTTTGAACCTCTCCTTTAACTTTTGTAGACGAACCATCAGACCATATAGTTGTAGTAATTGGTGTAGTTAATTTGGTTGAAGTTCTAACAATAGTAGTTTTTTTTGTAGTTGTTCTTTCAATTGTTGAATAAGTTTTTATATTTCGTACAAAAGTAACAATCGTTCTAGTATGAATTGGGGTAATATTTTTTGTTGTCGTTGTTCTAGTAATAGTAGTAATGGTATTACCCTCATCATTATTAATGACACTTTTATTATCTACAAACGAGCTTTCTTCTATCGGATCCCCATTTGATACAGAGGATACACTTTTTTTACTACCGTCAGTTACTACTTCCTTATAAATTGGATCAGAATCTACAAAGGTTGTTGTAATAATTGGTGCAGAGTCTTTAAAGTTTGACGATGTTTCGTACGTTATTTTTGTTGAGATTTTATTTGCTTTAATAACTGAAGATATAGTCTCACTTACTGGTTCTGTTTGCGATATAATTATTTCTTCAGAAGTTGTTATAATTGGATCGTCATAGATAGTAGTTTTTTGACCATTATCATAAGTATTAATTGTGTATGGTGTTAATTTGGTAGTTGTTGTTCTGATTATTTTATTTGTCGTAGTAGTTGTTCTAATTACCTTTTCAATTGTTGAACCATTGTCATCTGTAGATCTTTCTATAGTATCTTTATGAGTAGATTTAGAAGTAGGAGCATTATCTTCAATAATAATTTTTTTTTCAGTTCCTTTTTCGGTTTTGCTCAATAATACACATTTATTAGCCTTATCATCATAAGTTAATATAGTTTCATTTATCCGATCAAGATTATTTTTTATAGTATTATATCTTTGATCACTTTTAATTTTTATCTGAATATCAGAAGGGTATTCTTTTATTTTTTCATTTATTCTAATCCACTTTGATTTTAAGAGATTTGCTTTTTCTACTTTAGATAAATATTCATTTTTTTCATTCGATGTACAAAAGTTTGCTGGATTGGCGTAAACACTTTGAAAATAAAAAATTAATGTAATTAACAAAAATATTTTAATAACAAATCTCATAATCCTAATTCATTAAAAAGAGAAAAGATTTCATTTAAAGAGGTATCTAATTCGCTAGAAATATTCTCGCTATTTGCATTATTACTATTTATAGACCTCAGTGAAGTGATATTTGAACCTCCGCTTCCCCCGCCACTACAAGCATAAGTAGTTAATAGTAATATAAATAAAATAATTTTTAATATCTTACTCATAACAACTATAAATAGTCTCACATATTTTAAATCTGTCAACCTTTGATAAAAAAGTTATAAAAAATCAAAAAAATTTAAATAATTTTGAGAATTTATTTTAAATAATTATATTTTTTAGTTAATCATTTATTTTTATCGGCGCTCCCACTACGTTATCTGCGCCATGTTGAGACCGTAAAATTGCTAGAGCATCTGAAATATTATTTGCAGTAACTTGTACTTTAACTGGTCTTTTAGAAGAACTATTTTGACTAACAGGTACTCTTACCCAACATTCATAAGTTGCCACTTATTTGCAGCCTGCATTCTGAGTACATGGTACACCACCACAACCTGTTTGAGAATAAGTATCTAAATTAGATGATTGAAGTTCAATTTCACTGTCTATATTATCATCTATAATATTTTCAAAGGTTTGAATTGTATTTTGCATAATTAAATCTAACTTTTTTTCTATGAAAAGTAAACAACTTTGTTTTAGTAAATTTTGTAACAACAAAGAAAATAGGAAAATCTCACCTTTTTTTAATTTATATAAAGATTACATAGATAATAAATTTATAATTTTTTTAAATAAAAACGCAATTTTTTTTAAAGAAAATAAAAAATTGATTAAAATATTTAAAAATAATTTTTTAGAAAACATATCCGTTTTATTTGATCCTTATGTATTTGATCAACTTCAAAAATTAAAAATAAAAAATACATATCAAATTAATTTGCAGAAATTTCTTAAAAAAAACTATAAAAAAATTACTTTTAAATCAGCACAGCTAGAAAAAAATATAAATTTAACAATTAAATATTGGATTAAGAATAATTCAAATTTTATTAAAAGAATAAGATTAGACAAAAAAGATATGATAAAAAAATTCAATGTGGATTTTAAAATTAAAAATATAGAATTTGATTTAGGAGATAATCATAATAATCATAATTCTGTTATATTGATAAAATTTATAAATAATAAAAAAATATTATACAAACCACGTAATTCTGATGTTGATATAGCTTTTAATAATATTATTATTTATTTAAATAAAATTCTAAATGAAAATTTTCATGTTTTAAACATACTTAATAAAGAAAATTATTCTTGGCATGAATTTTTAGAAACAAATTATAAATTTGAAGTAAATACATATAAAAATTTTGGGAAAATCTTAAGTTTATTTTTTTTCTTTAAAGGATCAGATCTTCATGATGAAAATTTAATAATGAGAAATAATCAAATTATACCTATAGATCTAGAGAACATATCAAATGCAAGTAAAATAGATTTTTTTGCAAATATAACTAGTGCAGAAAAAAAAGCTTTATTTATTTTAGAATCATCTGTGCAAGGAACAAGTCTTCTTCCATCAGTATTTATTAATAATAATAATTTAGATTTTAAAGGTGGTTTTTTAATTGGCAGAAAAATATATAAAGAAAAATTGGTTTGGAAGAATAATAAAACAATAAATTTATATCCAAAGAAAGAATATATATTAAAAAATTCTCCAAAGTCTAATTATAATTTTCTTGAAATAAGTGAAAATAAAAAAACTATTATTAAAAATGAATTTAATAAATTAAATAAAAAATTATTAAATATTAGTAAAAATTATGAATTTAAATATTTGCAAAAAAAATTATACGGTACTTTTTCTAGATTTATTATAAGAAACACTTATTTCTATAATTTATTAATTAAAAAAAGAATTTTTTTAAGATCTAATGACGCCTTCTTTATAAAAACTTTAGAACAAGTTTATAATAATTTAAATAATAAATATTTAAAAAGTTTATTTTTGAAAAGCGAAATTAAACAAGTATATAATCTTGACATACCCTATTTTTATTCAAAAAATGCAAAAATTTATGTTGATGATAAATCTATAACAGTAAATAAAAAAATTAATATTAATAAGTTTTTAAATAAGAAATTTTTCAAAAATTTACAAAATAGAATAATCGAAGATAAATTATTCTTGAAGGTTAAAAAAAATCTAAAATATAAAACAATGCATAAAAATTTATATGAAATAATAAAAGGTAATGAAACAAGCACTAAAAAAAGTACAACATGGTTTAACAAAAACTTCAATCACAAGTTATCTGATATCAATATATCTCAAGATAATCTTTATTCTGGAAACTTTGGAATATTAGTTTTTTTAAGTGCTATAAATATAAAACTTAAAAGTAAAATACTACAAAAAAAAATTGAACATAAAATTTATGAAATTTTTGCAAAAAAATTAAATGTAAATAAAAGTGGTATTTTAATTGGAGTAGGTTCTTACATTTATTTTTTATTAGTTATTTCTAATATATCTAAGATTCAATATGATAGTAAATACATACCAAAATTTTTAAAGAAAATTAATTTTACCAAACTAATTAATAATAATGATTTTGATACTATTGATGGAAATAGTGGACTAATAATTGCATTAGTCAAATATTATGAAAAGTATAAGACTTCAGAAAATTTAAAAAATTTAAAAAAATACGGAAGAAAAATAGTTCATAAATTAAAACATAAATTATTAGAAAATAATTCAAATTTTTTGCCTGGATACTCTCATGGTATCTCAGGTTTAGTTTACGCTATATCCGCATATAACTTCTATGATTATAATTATGAAAATGAAAAGTTAATATTGAAATTATTAAAACTTGAAAATTCAAAATTTTTTATAAAAAAAGAAAATAATTGGATAAATCTTAATAATAAAAAAAACTATTTACATAATATTGATCGTTCATCTTGGTGTCATGGATCATTGGGAGTCGGTATATCTCGAATTGGAGCGCTTAAATATACCAACAATAACAAAATTAAAAAAATTATTAAAATTGATATTAAAAATTCACTGGAATACAATTTTAATAAGGTAAAAAATTTAAAGAATATATCACTTTGTTGTGGTAGCTTATCACTATTCACTCTGTATGATTATAATAATAAATCAAAAATTATTAAAAAAATGTAATCAGCATATTTTTACAAATAAATTTTTAAATATATTAGATAAAGAACTACGCTTAAACAAATATGATTTTAATAATAGTTTTTTTTATGGCATTTCTGGAATTGGATACAATTATTTAAGAAAAATTGATAACTTAGATTTACCAGATTTAAGTTTATTTGAAATATAAAAAAATTTTTAATTAATCTGACATTACAGTTTAAATAAAAGATGAAGATTTAGATGTGTTCTTAGATTTAATAAAAAAATTCCTATAATTTTTCACTAAGTTATAGTTATACTCCTCTTGAAAAAAAATCTCCAAACGCGATGTTGGTGATATATATGCTGCCCATTTAGATCGGTATCATCAGTTTTAAAAGCATCTATTAATGCACTCTCTTTATACATGAATTCCCATCCTTCTTTCCCTAGTTCGTTAAATGTACTAACTAAGTCCTCAGGAGTGATCATTCTATCTTTATATTCACCCCGATCACTTATAATTTTCTTATCCAGTTTTTCTATGAATTTATACTCAAAACCTTTTTTTACTATATTCATCTCACTCCTAACTAAACCTCTCCCAATAAAGTTGCTTGTGGATATCGCGAATTAACAATAGCTAATTCGTCTGGCATAGTTCTTCCTTCATCAACAACTTCAAGTCTTTGTTGTCCTAGTATAGAAACAATAAATCTGTAACTATTTCTTTCTAATAATTATTCCTTTAACTAATTCTTATCATACTT
>CACDIK010000038.1 GCA_902553005.1 uncultured Alphaproteobacteria bacterium
AAGGATTTATCAACTCATCTATTTTACCCTCAAGTATTTCTGAAAGATTATATAATGTAAGATTTATTCTATGATCAGAAACTCTTCCTTGAGGAAAATTATAGGTTCTTATTCTTTCAGATCTATCTCCAGAACCTACTTGATTTTTTCTTTGCTAACTGAATAGGGTGGTAAGGAACAAGCACTATCTCCAGAGTGAATTCCTGCCTCTTCAATGTGTTCCATAATCCCAGCTACAAATATTTCTCCATTTTTATCTCTAATTATATCTACATCTATTTCTTTGGCATTCTCAAGATACTCATCAATTAAAATTACGTTATTTGAAGAAACTTCAAGAGCTTCATTAGAAAATGATTCTAAATTATCTTTATCGTATGCAATTTGCATAGCCCTTCCTCCAAGTACATATGAAGGTCTAACTAAAACAGGATATCCAATTTCTTCAGCTTTTTCTAAAGTTTCAGCTACAGTATTTGCAAAAGCATTTTTTGGTTGATCAATTTTTAGTTTCATTAATATTTCACTGAATTTATCTCTATCTTCAGCGAAATCTATTGCTTCAGTTGAAGTTCCTATAACTTTTATTCCAGCCTCTTCTAATTCTTTTGCAATTTTTAAAGGAGTCTGGCCTCCAAATTGAACTAACACACCAAGAACATTTCCATTACTTTTTTCTTTATTGTAAATTTCAATAACACTTTCAGCAGAAAGTGGTTCAAAATAAAGTCTATCAGCAGTATCATAGTCAGTTGAAACTGTTTCTGGGTTACAATTTATCATTATTGTTTCAATGCCCTTTTCTTTCAATGCATAGACAGCATGTACACAGCAATAATCAAATTCAATGCCTTGACCTATTCTATTAGGGCCACCTCCAAGAATTATTACTTTGTCTTTTGATGTAGGATTTGCTTCACAGAATTTAGTATTTTCAAAATCCCAATCATAAGTAGAATAAAGATATGGAGTTTTAGAACTAAATTCACCTGCACAAGTATCTACAAGCCTGAAGACAGGGTTAATATCGTTATTATTTCTAAATTTTCTTAATTCTTTTTCGTTAATACTTAATATTGATGAGATTTTATTATCTGAGAAGCCTATTTTCTTAGCATATAATATTATATCTTTGCTAAGGCCTGTTTCTTTTAATATTTTTTCAAAATCAATTATTGTTTTAATCTGGTATAAAAACCATTTATCATATTTTGTAATTTGATTTATTTCATCAACTGTTAATCCAATCCTTAGTGCTTCTCCTACAACTAACAAGCGTTGAGAGGATTGTATTTTAAGTTCATTTAAGATTGTATTTTTATCATTTGAGATAAGTTTTGGTTTATCAAAACCTGTTAGACCGTACTCAAGAGAATTAAATCCCTTTTGGATTGATTCATTAAAGGATCTACCTATACTCATTGCCTCACCAACTGATTTCATGGATGTTGTTAAGTCAGAATTAGCTCCAACAAATTTTTCAAAAGTAAATCTTGGAATTTTAGTAACAACATAATCAATAGTTGGTTCAAAACTTGCTGGTGTTGTCGTGGTAATATCATTTTCAAGTTCATCCAAAGTATAACCTACAGCTAATTTTGCAGCAATTTTTGCTATTGGAAAACCTGTAGCTTTTGATGCTAACGCTGAAGATCTACTAACCCTTGGATTCATTTCAATCACATTAATTTCTCCATCTTCAGGATTTATTGCAAATTGAACATTAGACCCGCCAGTATCTACCCCTATTTTTCTGAGAACCTTAATGCTAGCATTCCTTAAAATTTGATATTCTTTATCAGTTAATGTTAAGGATGGAGCTACTGTAATGCTATCTCCAGTATGAACACCCATTGGATCAACATTTTCAATTGAGCAAACAATAATACAATTATCTTTATTATCTCTAACAACTTCCATCTCAAATTCTTTCCAACCTGAAACAGATTTTTCAATAAGTATCTGATTTGTTGGGCTAGCATTTAAACCTCTATTACATAAATCAATAAAACCCTCATCATCATAGGCAACGCCACCTCCGGTACCTCCAAGTGTAAAACTTGGTCTTATGACAAGAGGTAAATTTAATTCATTTTTTACTCTTTTTGATTCTTCAATAGTGTTAACCACGTAACTTTTAGGACAACTTAGACCAATTTCTTTCATGGCATCTTTAAATTTTTGTCTATCCTCAGCTAATTCTATTGCTGTTGGATTAGCTCCAATCATTTTTACTCTGTGTTTTTCAAGTATACGATCATTAAAAAGTTCCATTGAAACGTTTAAAGCAGTTTGCCCTCCCATAGTTGGTAGAAGAGCATCTGGTTTTTCGATTTTGATTATTTTTTCTACAAATTCTTTAGTTATAGGTTCAATATAAGTTTGATCAGCTAATTCTGGATCAGTCATTATTGTTGCAGGATTTGAATTAATTAATACAATTTTGTAACCTTCATCTTTGAGAGACTTACATGCCTGAGCACCCGAGTAATCAAATTCACAAGCTTGACCAATAACTATAGGACCTGCACCTACTATTAATATTTTATTTATGTCAGTTCTTTTTGGCATTTTTCTCAATAAGTTTATAAAATTCTTCAAATAAATAATGACTATCATGCGGACCAGGTGATGCCTCTGGATGATATTGAACACTAAATACTGGTAAATACTTATGTCTTAAACCTTCATTAGTTCCATCAAATAGTGAAACATGAGTTTCAATTATATCTTTGCTAAAACTATCTCTATCAACTTCAAAGCCATGATTTTGTGAAGTAATTTCAACAATGCCCGTTGTAAGATTTTTGACAGGATGGTTTGAACCTCTGTGACCCTGAAACATTTTTTTTGTCTTTGCATTTAATGCCAATCCTAAAATTTGATGTCCTAAACATATTCCAAATATTGGAATATTATCATCAATTAATTTTTTAATCACATCAACTATTTTACTACCTGTGGCATAGGGATCACCAGGGCCGTTTGATAAAAAAATTCCTGAAGGATTAGTTTCTATTATTTCTTCGTAGCTTGAAAATAAGTTTAATACAGTTGGGTTAAGATTAAATTCATTTAGGCTTCTTAAAATATTATTTTTGATACCAAAGTCTAAGCAAGTGACATTATATTTAAATTGGCTTTTAATTGATTTATCACTTTTCCATATTCCTTTTTTCCAATTATAGTTTTGCTCTGTTGATACTACTCCAGCCAAATCTAAATTTTGCAGACCTTTCCACTCATTTATTTGAGTTTTGAGTTTTTCAATTTTATTTTCACCTTCTCCAAAGTGAATAATTGCGGCCTTCTTAGCTCCCTCAACAGATAATTTCTTGGTTAAGTATCTAGTATCAACTCCAAAAATACATGGAATTTTGTTTTTTAAAAAATATGTATTTAAGTCATTTTCCGCTCTCCAATTTGAATACTCTGATAATGGCTGATTTATTACACAACCATCAGCGTAGATTTTTTTTGACTCTTGATCTTCTTGATTTGTACCTACAACTCCAACATGTGGAAAAGTAAATGTAATGATTTGTTTTGTATATGAGGGATCAGATAATGCTTCTTGATAGCCTGTTTGAGAGGTATTAAAACAAAGCTCACCTACAGCAGCCTTTTTCTCTCCTAATCCATAACCCCATAAAATTTCACCATTTTCTAATACAAGAGCTGCAGTTTTATTGTGTATATTTGGTTCTTTTTTTAAAACTTCCATTATATTAAGATGAAGCAAAATGATAGTTAGTAGGCATTTATAACAATGTAGTCAAGGATTAGTTGAAATTAGAAAGAAGAATTATATTATCAAAATAAATAAATTAGAAAGTGAATTAAATATGAGCCTAAAAGATAAGATCGAAACTCATTATAAAAACTCTATTAAAGAAAAAGACAGTAATTCCATAAATACTTTAAGATTAATAAAGAGTGCAATTAAAGATAAGGAAATTATGGTAAGAGGAAAACAAGATGGATTGAAAGATTCTGATATTTTAAGTTTGCTTCAAAGCCTAGTAAAACAAAGAAAAGACTCAATAGAAGCATTCGAAAAAGCGAATCGGAATGATCTTATTGAAAATGAGTTAAATGAAATCAAAACAATAGAAATATTTTTACCTAAGCAAATGGATGAAAATGAAACAACATTAATTATTAAGGATTTAATTAAAGAGAACAATTTTACATCCTTAAAAGACATGGGTGCTCTTATGAAAATAATTAAGGAAAAATATACTGGAAAAATTGATATGGGTTTAGTTGGAAAAATAGCTAAATCCTCACTGGAAAATTAATGTCATTTTCAAAAAATGATCTTGAATTAATAAAATCAAAAATAATACTTTCACAAGAAATTGAAAAGAAAACAAAAATTATAAAAAAAGGAAAAGATAGTTGGTGTTGCTGCCCTTTTCACGATGAAAAAACCCCTTCTTGTAAAATAAATGATGATCTAGGATCGTATTATTGTTTTGGTTGTGGAGCAAAGGGAGATATTTTCACTATATACACAGAGCTATATAATTTTTCCTTTCCAGAGGCAGTAAAAGAATTAGCTCAGAGAGTTGGTATTAGAATAGTTGACAATTTTGATTCAAATATAAATAAAAAAAATGATAAAATTTATAAAATTTTAGAAATTTCAACTAAATGGTTTCAAGATAATCTAGAAGCAAGCAAAAGTTGTAAGAGATATTTAAATAAAAGAAATTTATCAGACGAGACGATTAAATATTTTAAGTTAGGATTTTCTTCTAGTTCAAAGCAAACCCTATATCAATTTCTTAAAGAACAAAATTTTGAAGACAAAGAACTACTTGAGAGTAATGTAGTAAAACTAGATAAAAACAACAAGATACGAGATTTTTTTTACAATAGACTTATGTTTCCAATTACCAATGAATATGGAAAAATTGTAGGATTTGGTGGAAGGGTTTTAGATAATTCAAACCCTAAATACATAAATTCACCAGAAAGTGATTTTTTTAAAAAAAGAAATATCCTTTACAATCTTTTTAACGCTAAACAGACAATAAGATCAAAAAAAAACATGTTAATTTGTGAAGGTTATATGGATGTTATAAGTCTTTATGACAAAAACATTAAAACTGCTGTAGCTCCACTTGGGACTTCTTTAACAGAAAGTCATCTTATATTATCATGGAAATATGTCAGTAAACCAACATTGATGTTTGACGGTGATAGTTCTGGTTTAAAAGCATCTTTCAAAAGTGCTGTAATGTCATTACCTTATTTAACTCCGTCAAAATTATTACAATTTATCATACTTCCTAACCAATACGATCCGGACACATATATCAATGAGTTTTCTTTGAATGAATTTGCAAAATATTTAAAAAATCCACTTTCAATTGTCGAT
>CACDIK010000039.1 GCA_902553005.1 uncultured Alphaproteobacteria bacterium
AGATTTGATTATTGATCATGGAGGAACAACATTACTATCAGAGACTCCAGAAATATATGGAGCGGAGCATTTATTATTTGAAAAATCATCAAATGAAAAAAATATAGAAAAACTAAACAAACAAATTGAATGGTGGAAAGAATATGTAGCTAGCAATGATAGCACATTAGATAATAATCCAAGTCCTGGTAATAAAAAAGGAGGTTTAACTACAATTCTGGAAAAATCATTAGGTGCAGTATCAAAAGCTGGTAATAGAAATATGGTTGATGTCCTCGATTATGCTGAACAGGTAAAAAACAAAGGTTTTAACTTTATGAATTCTCCAGGTTACGATCCTGTATCTGTAACTGGTCAAGTTGCTTCTGGCGCTAATGTTATTTGTTTTACTACTGGTCGAGGTTCTTGCTTTGGATTTAAACCCACTCCAAGTATTAAAATAGCAACAAATACAAATATGTATAATAAACTTAGTGAAGATATGGATATCAATGCTGGTACTATTATGGATAACGTTGCAAGCATTAATGAGGTTGGCAAAGAAATATTTGATAAAATAATTTCAGTTGCATCTGGTGAAAAATCAAAGAGTGAAATAAATGATTATGGGGATGATGAATTTAATCCCTGGATAATTGGTGCAACGCTATAAATTTATAAATCACCTTTAAAAGCATTAACATACATTTTTAAAAAATCTTCTGCATTAACTGGTATAGGATTTGTACTTGTGGAAGGATCATTAAAAGCCATTAAACTCATTTTTTCTAAATTTTTATCATCATCAATTATTTCACTTAAAGTATGAGGAATATTTAAATTAGATCTAAGCTCTAAAATCCAATCCATAAAATTATTAAATGTTGCTGATTTTAAATTTATATATCTTGAAATATCAATAATTTTTTCTTCAATGCCTTTTTTATTATATTGTAAAACATATGGCATAAAAACTGCATTAGTTAATCCATGATGTGTATTATAAATTGCACCAACAGGATGACTTAAAGAATGAATAGCACCTAAACCTTTTTGGAAAGCTATTGAGCCCATAGATGAAGATGCTAGCATATGCGATCTAGCTTCTAGATTTGATCCATCTTTAAAAGCAAGAACAAGATTATTTTTTACTAATCTAATTCCTTCTATTGCAATACCTTGCGAATAAGGATGAAAAATATTCGACAAATATGCTTCTAAGCAATGAGCTAGTGCATCCATTCCTGTAAAAGCTGTTAGATTTGCGGGAAGTGGAATAGTCAAATTTGGATCAAGGATAACAATTGATGGAAGCATTTTTGGATGAAAAATTATTTTTTTTTCTTGTGTTTGTTCGTTAGTAAAGACTGATGCTCTCCCAGTTTCAGAGCCAGTACCAGCTGTAGTTGGTAAAGCAATTATTGGAAAAATTGAATCTGCATTAGCTCTAGTCCACCAGTCACCAATATCTTCAAAATCCCAGATTGGTCTTTCTTGCTTGGCCATGAATGCAATTGCCTTCCCTGTATCCATACCCGAGCCTCCACCAACAGCTATTACTCCATCATGTTTATTTTCATTAAATGCTTTAACACCATCTTCAACATTCTTACCTGTAGGATTTGATTTAACATCACTATAAACAATTGCCTGTTTATCTAAACAATCATTTAACTTATTAATAATGTTTGTTTTTAAAATTCCATTATCAGTAACAATTAATGGTTTTTGAATATTTAATTCTTCACAGGCTTTTTGTATTTCTTTTATTCTATCAACACCAAACCAGATTGTAGTAGGATAATTCCAATTAATATTTTCCATAATCTTAAATATTTCTTATATGATAGCTTTTTGCTCTTGTTAAATGATCAAATCCTAGAACAGATAAAGTAACGCCAATTCCAGTATCTTTTACACCGGTCCATGCTAAGCCGGGATCTAAGTAATCACATCTATTCATAAAAAAAGTTCCTGTCTCAACATTTTTTCCAAAATTTTCTGCAAAAGACTTATCATTTGTCCAAATACTTGCTGTTAACCCATAAGAACTATCATTCATTAAAGATAAAGCTTCATTTTCATTTTCTACTTTCATTATTCCAACTGAAGGACCAAATATTTCTTCCATCATATATTTCATCGAATGATCGACATTAATGAGTGCACTTGGGCTTACATAACAATTATTACCATCATCTAAATTAAATTTTTTGTTATCTATAATATTCTTTCCACCTTGACTAATTGCGTTGTTAACTTCAGATCTAATATAATTTGCAGCAGATTGCTTCACTACTGGGCCTAAATTTGTCTCCATCTCTAGTGGATTTCCTAAAACATATTTCTCAGTTACATCTTTAAATTTTTCTACAAATGTATTGTATATTTTTTTATCAACATAAATTCTTTCGATACCACAACAAGATTGACCAGAATTGAAGTATGATCCATCAACTAAATTTTCAACAGCATGATCTAAGTCACAATCAGCTCTAACATAAGCAGGATCTTTTCCACCTAACTCTAGACCCGCTCCAATAAATCTAGTGCCTATAGATTTTTTTATTTGTTTTCCACCACTTACAGAACCTGTAAATAAAACATGATTAATTCTTGAATCTGAAATTATTCTTGATGTTTGATCATGATCTAAATGTAAATACTGAAAAATATTTTTTGGTAATGAAGATTGTTTAGCTGCCTCATATAATTCTTCAGCACAGAGTGGAGTTTGAGAAGAATGTTTTAATATAACTGCATTACCTGCAAGTAAACTTGGTACAATTGAATTAACAGAAGTGTTGAAAGGGTAATTCCAGGGTGCAATTACAAATATAGTCCCTAGTGGTTCTTTGTTTATATAATTATCAAATTCATCATTTTTAATTGATACAACTCTTGATAGTGCTCTATCAGCATTTTCAATCATATAACGAGCTCTTTCTTCAAAACCTCGCATCTCTCCTGGGCACTGTGCTATAGGTCTTCCTATTTGCTTACATAAATTACTAGAAACATCCTTATTTTTTAAAAATATTTCTACAAAATTTAAAACTGACTTTTTTCTTTCATCTAGAGATATATTCTTCCAATGCTCTCTTACAGCATAGGAATTGCTAAGACTTTTTTCAATATCTTCTTCTGTTGCATATTCTCTTTTAACTAAGACGGAGTTGTCTATTGGAGTAATAGTCTCAAACATTTAGTAAAATTAGCCTCGTTCGA
The DNA here is from genome assembly GCA_902553005.1 of uncultured Alphaproteobacteria bacterium. Lineage (GTDB taxonomy): Bacteria > Pseudomonadota > Alphaproteobacteria > HIMB59 > CACPNW01. The sequence continues at coordinate 3,208 of CACDIK010000039.1, forward strand.
AATATCTTCGTAATTGCCAATCATTAACTGAACCATCATAATCTTTTTGCTCCCATTCAGCAGCATGGATATAATGATCAAGTACATCTTGTGGAAATATCTCTTTTAAAAATTTAGATTTTTTAGCAAGTTGGATTGCTTCGTTAAGTGTTTTAGGAACTTCATTTACTTTTTTCTCATAAATATTCCCTGAATAAGGTTTATCTAATTTAAGTTTATTTTTAATACCGTATAAACCAGCACCAACTAAAGCAGCAAAAGAAAGATAAGGATTAACATCCGCTCCTGGGACTCGACATTCAATTCTTATGGATGATCCATGACCAGCTAGTCTAAACCCAGCAGTACGATTATCAATACCCCAAACAGATTTTGTAGGAGCAAATGATCCATCTTGGAATCTTTTATAAGAATTAATATTAGGTGCTAAAAAAATTGATATATCTGGCAATAATTTAATTTGTCCCGCAAGATAACTTTTAAAAATATCAGACATGCCATATTTATCCTTAGGGTTATAAAAAATATTTTTCTTTGTTTTCTTATCGAATAAAGAGTTATGGATATGACATGAACTTCCACAAACTTCTTTGTTATATTTAGCCATAAAGGTTACGGCTTTATTATGTTTATAAGCAATTTCTTTTGTCGCATTTTTAATTAAAATATGATTGTCAGCCATATTTAATGCATCGGAAAAAACAACATTGATTTCTTCTTGTCCTGGAGCTGCTTCACCCTTTGAACATTCTACATAAATTCCACTATCTAGAAGAGAGTTTCTTAATTCCTGCATCACATCCTCTTCTTTCGTAGTTTGGAAAATCATGTAATCTTCAATATACCAAGAAGACTCTTTAAGTTTTGTATAATTATTATTATGAATTTCTTCATAAGTTTGATTGAAAAGAAAAAATTCTAATTCAGAACCAACCATAGATTGAAATCCCATTCTGTCCGCCTTAGCTAAAACATCTTTTAATATTTGTCTTGTTGAATGAATAAGTGGTTTTTTTCCTGAATGGTCTAAACAATCACATATTACTATTGCTGTTTTATTTAACCAATTAGCGATCTTAATTGTTCTCAGATCTGGAATTACAGTCATATCTCCATAACCAGTTTCCCATGAAGAAGATTTATATCCGGGTACAGTAAACATATCCATATCAACAGTATAGAGATAGTCGCACATATGAGTTTCTTTATAAACATAATCCAAAAAAGCTTTTCCGGTAACTCTTTTACCATTTAGTCTACCTTGCATATCTGATACACAAACTAAAACTGTATCTATTTCTTTTTTTGTTATTAGTTTTTTTAACTGATTAAATGTAATACTCATGTTTCTTAAAATTAAATTTGTATCATTTTCATATCCTAAATGATAAAGAATGAAACAAAAATAATTAATTAAAAAACGCAGAAAATGGAAAAATATAAGAATTTTATAAATAATAAATGGATTGAAAGTGAGTCCAAAGAAACAATAAAGGTTGATGATCCTTCAAATGGTAAAATCATTGGTGAAATTTCATGTGCAAAAAAAAATGAAGTTGATCTTGCGGTAGAAGCAGCTAAAAATTCTTATAACAGCAGAGTACTTGTAGATATGCCTTTACTTTCAAGAGCGAAACTAATGAGAAAAATTGCAGAAGAGACAAGAAAGGTTTCAAAAGAAGGTGGTGAACTTCTTTGTTATGAAAATGGAAAAAATATAGCTTCAGCAATTAAAGAATTCAATGATGTAGCAGATATGTTTGATTATTATGCAGGCTTAACAGATAAACTTGAGGGTAAAACAATACCTGTTGCAAAAAATGTTTTTGATTACACAGTGTTAGAACCATTTGGTGTATCAGCACATGTTGTGCCATGGAATTTTCCATTATCAATGATTGGAAGATCACTGTCTTGTTCTTTTGCTACAGGAAATTCAACAATTATAAAAACTGCAGAATTAACCCCCTTGTCAGCAACAGTTTTTGCTAAAGCAATACAAAATGCTGGAGTACCTGAAGGATTGATAAACATAATTTGTGGATATGGAAATGAGGCAGGATCTTATCTTGTATCTCATGAAGATGTAAATCATGTAGTATTTACAGGCTCAGTCGCAACTGGAAAAAAG
>CACDIK010000040.1 GCA_902553005.1 uncultured Alphaproteobacteria bacterium
ATTAAAGCCTCATTCGATATTGCTCAATTAGCTACAAAAGTTATGCTCAAAACTAAAAATAGAAAAAAAATTGGCGGATCAATAATAAATATCTCTTCTCAGTTAGGTAAAGTAGGAGCTCCTCTTAGAAGTGTTTACAATATGACTAAGTTTGGTGTTGAAGGTCTCACCAAAGGGATGGCTATTGATTTGGCTAAGCACAACATTAGAGTTAATTCCGTTTGCCCTACATTTGTGGAAACCCCAATGGTCAAAAAATTTTTTAAAGATAAAAGTTTTAAAAAATCTGTAATTGAAAACATACCTTTAGGAAAAGTAGCTACTGAAAGTGATATTGCTAGTGCTGTAGTGTATCTTGCCTCAGATGCTGCATCAATGATGACTGGTTCATCACTAGTAATTGATGGAGGATGGACAGCTAAATAATCAAAAGTTAATTTTCTTTATTTATAAAATAAGTTGCTACGATTACGATTACACCACCAATAAAAGTAATTAAAGTTGGTATTTCATAAAAAATTATAAATGTTAACAACACACCAAATACAGGAAATAAAGCGTAAAAAGGAAATACTCTATTAACAGGATACATCCTATACAAATAAAACATCGACATGTGTGCAGCAATTGAAACAAAGATACCTGAATGCAATATTAATAACCAAGACTGAAAACTAATATTTTTTATTTCGTTTATTGTTTGTCCTTCAAAAATTGATGATGAAATAATTAATAATACAAATCCAACTAGTCCCATTACCGCATTTGTGAGAGTAACTTCTAAATCTTTTAGGTACCTGGAAAATACTTGTGCACTAGCATAGAAGAATGCCATTAACGTAATTAAGAATAATGCAAAAATTTCATTTCTTATTAATGGATCAAAGCCCAATAAAATGATGCCAAAAAAAGAAATAAATATTAGTACCCATTTTTTAATACTTACTTTCTCTTTTAAAAAAAATGAGCTTAATAATATTGCAAATGGTACAGCCAGTTGAGAACCAATTATTATTGGAGAAACTATGTTTGCTTCATTTAATGATAATGTCATAAAGACATTTGCTAAAAAACCCATAGAGATTGAAAAAAAGAGAAGTGGTAGCCAGTATTTTTTTTCAGGAATTCTAAATCTCCAAAAAGGTAAAAGGCATATAAAAACCACTAACATTCTTAAACTTCCCATTAATAATGGGGGTACATTTTCATTAAAAATAACTTTCTGAACTGGATAGGCACTTCCAAATAAAAAAGTGATTATTAAAATTAAAAAGTAATGTCTTAAAAGCATTCGACTTAAAATTTATTTGTTAATTAATTATTTGCAGCAACAACAGCTGCCATAATTGATGCAAGTTTAGAATGTTTAGTATCAGCTCTACTTGGAACAACAACTGGTACTTTACCACCGATTACTATTCCTGCAGCACATGCCTTCATAAAATAAACCATTATTTTAGATAAAGAATTTCCAGTTTCTAAATTAGGTACTAATAATATATCAGCATCACCAGCAACATCATTTTTGATTCCTTTTATTTTAGCCGCTTCTTCAGAAACCGCATTATCAAAAGCAAGCGGACCATGAATAAATGCATTAATTTTTTCTTCAAACGCAAGTTCCATAACTTTTTTTGCATCGACTGAACTTGGCATACTTTCAATTGGATCTTCTGTACCTGATAAAATTGCCACTTTTGGTTTGCTGATGTTTAATTTATTACAAAACTGAACAGCATTTTTGAGAATCTGTAATTTTATATCAACTCTTGGTAAAACATTTAGGGCACCATCAGTGATAAAAAGAGGTTTTTCAAGTTGTGGTGTAGTCATATGCCAAATATGACTTAATCGTCTACCATCAAGTAAATTAAATTCTTTTTTTAAATAAGATCGCATTAAAATATCAGTATGGAGGTTCCCTTTAATTATGATTTTACTTTTATTTTCATTAGACATTTGACATGCAACTGAAGCACTTTCCTCTTCATCTTCAGCCTCTACAATTTTAAAATTTGAAATATCCAAACTGAAATTTTTTGCCGTTTCGGTAATTAAACTTTTATTTCCAATCAATGTTGGATCGATGAGGTCCATATTTTTACCTTCAATTACAGCTGATAAGATGCTTTCTTGATTGGGGCATACGACAGCAGCGGGTATGTTAGGAGTCTCTAAAGCTTTACTTTTAAGATCTTCTGGTAATGTGCTCATATTTGGTATTCTCTCTATACCACTGCTACAATTTTTCCTATGATATTTCTTTATTGTGAAAGAATTATTCTTTGATTTATCAATAATTTCATATACTCAATCATTATTAAGGAAAAAAATGGATTTAGAAAAAAGAACTGAAATACCTAATTCATTAGAAGAGCATTGGATGCCATTTACATCCAATAGAGACTATAAAAATAGTCCAAGATTAATGGTTAAGGCAGAAGGTGTTTATTATACTGATCATTATGGAAATAAATTAATTGATGCTAGCTCAGGATTATTTTGTAGTCCTGCGGGTCATTCAAGACCAGAAATAAGAGAAGCAGTATCAAAACAATTAGAGCAATTAGATTATGTTCAACCATTTCAACAAGGTTTTGGTGGTTCATTTGATTTAGCTAGAAAAGTTTCAAAACATACACCCGAAGATTTAAATAAAATATTCTTTACTATTTGTGGTTCATCAGCTGTTGAAACAGCAATTAAAACAGCTATAGCATATTTTAAAGCAAAAGGAGAAGGTCATAGATCTCACATAGTAGGAAGAGAAAGAGGTTATCATGGAATGAATATTGGAGGAATTTCTGTTGGCGGTATGATTGCTAATAGAAAAACTTTCTCAAATATTCTCATGCCAAATGTACATCATCTAAGACATACTCATTTACCTGAAAATTTATTTGTAAAAGGCGAACCTGAAACAGGTGCTGATCTAGCAGATGATCTTGAAAGAATTGCTGGTAACATAGGTGCTGAAAATATTGCAGCATGTATTGTTGAGCCAGTAGCAGGATCAACAGGAACTTTAGTACCGCCAAAAGGATATTTAAAAAGGCTAAGAGAAATTTGTGACAAACACGGAATTCTTTTAATTTTTGATGAAGTTATTACAGGTTGGGGAAGAATGGGTGCTCCATTTGCAGCTCAAGCTTTCGATGTATGCCCTGATATTATGACAATGGCTAAAGCAATTACTAACGGCGTTGTACCTTTAGGAGCAGTAGCTTCACGTGATCATATCTATGATACTATTGTTGATGCATCACCTACAGGAGCTATAGAATTTTTTCATGGTTATACTTATTCTGCTATACCTGTTTCAATGGCAGCAGGTTTAGCAATGCAAGATATAATCGAGAAAGAAGATTTATTTAATAGAGCAAAGGATATGTCTCCATATTTCTTAGATGGTTTATTTTCGTTGAAAGACTTAGATATCATTACTGATATAAGAGGATATGGAATGATGGGAGGAATTGACATTAAAATGGATGAGCGTTTAGGCAAAGCTGGATATGCTTGTTTTAAAAAACTATTTGAAGCAGGCTTAAGCTTGAAAGCAACAGGTGATTGTTTAATTGTTGCACCTCCATTTACTTGTGAAAAAAAACATATTGATGAGATAATTGAAAAATTAAGAACAGGTATCTCAAACTATATGCATGACAGATAATGAAAATAGGTGTCCCCTCTGAGATAAAAGCTCAGGAATCTAGGGTTGGGCTTACTCCGCAAAGTGTTAAAGAATTAGTAAAGAATAAACATACAGTTTTAATTCAAAAAGATGCCGGTATTGGTGCCGGATTTTCCAATAGTGATTATGAATTATCAGGTGCAAAAATTGTAAATTTAGCAGAGGATATTTTCAATGATTCTGAAATGATTGTAAAAGTTAAAGAACCTCTAATGAATGAAGTAGCAATGATAAGAGAAAACCAAATTTTGTTTACTTATTTACATCTTTCAGCAGCTCCAGAATTGACGAAAGGTTTAATTGATTCAAATTCGATTTGTATAGCTTATGAAACAGTAAGTGATCATAATAATAAGTTACCACTTCTTGCACCTATGAGTGCTGTAGCCGGCAGAATGTCGATTCAAGCTGGTGCTTATTCACTTGAAAAACATAAGGGTGGAAGTGGTTTACTCTTAGGAGGCGCTCCTGGGGTTCAACCTGGAAAAGTCTTAATTTTAGGTGGAGGTGTTGTAGGTGAAAATGCAGCAATAATTGCTACAGGTATGCAAGCAAAAGTTTTCATCGTTGATAAATCAGAAAAAAGATTAGAAGAATTACAAGAAAAATTTGGTGATAAAATAGAACCACTACACAGTGATAAAATAAATCTAAAAGATTATATTTCTGAATGTGATTTACTAATTGGTGGCGTACTTGTTCCAGGCTCTAATGCTCCAAAGATTATAACTAAGGACATGATAAAAGAGATGAAAAGTGGATCTGTAATTGTTGATGTTGCAATTGATCAAGGTGGTTGTGTTGAAACTAGTAAACCAACAACTCATGCAAACCCTACATATGTTGT
>CACDIK010000041.1 GCA_902553005.1 uncultured Alphaproteobacteria bacterium
ATCAATATCATATATTATTTTTTTACCTGAAATGGAAAGATTGTTCCAAACATCACCTACTTATAGAAGAAATTTTGTAGATAGATTAGTTTTTGCTCGTAGAAATGATTACAATAGACTTATTAATAAATATAAAAAACTCATAGTCGAAAGAATTAAAATACTTCAAACAAATGTAGTAGATAATGATTGGTTAAACCAAATTGAAAAAGAAATATGTATTTTAGGATTAGAAATATATAGTGAGAGAGACTTACAAGTGAGATCAATTAACAGTAATTTCCAACTTCTAAAATATGATCATAAGTTTCAATTTAATGTTGAGTTAAAAATAAAAGATGACTATTTGAACAATCAAATTAGTCTTGAAGAATATTTATTTAAATTAAGAGATTTGCGTACATTTGACAAGAAGTTTGGAGGAACTAAAATAGGACCACACAAATCTGATCTAATTGCAATAATTGATGATGACTTTGAGGCCTCTTTGTTATCAACAGGACAACAAAAAACCGTTGTCCTGATGATTTTGCTTTCTCAATGTAATTATTTAGTAAATGATAAAGATATAAATCCAGTTTTATTATTTGATGAAATAGCGTCACATTTAGATTTATACAATCGTCAAATATTATTAGATATGATCAATAGGTTCAATATTCAATTTTTTTTAACTGGAACTGATAAAAATTTATTTTCTTTTGTATCAACAAAGGGACAATTTTATAATATAACTGATTTATGAATTCTGAATATTCTTCTGACTCAATCAAAGTGTTAAAAGGCCTTGAAGCTGTAAGAAAAAGACCTGGTATGTATATTGGCGATACCGACGACGGATCAGGTCTACATCAAATGATTTATGAGGTTCTTGATAATTCAATAGATGAGGCACTAGCAGGTTTTTGTAGTAAAATAGAAGTAATTTTAAATGCTGATGGCACAGCAACCATTACTGATAATGGCAGAGGAATACCAGTTGATCTGCATAAAACCGAAAAAATACCAGCAGCTCAACTAATAATGACTGAATTACACGCTGGCGGAAAATTTGATCAAAATAGTTACAAAGTATCTGGTGGTTTGCATGGCGTCGGAGTTTCCGTAGTTAATGCATTATCTGAAAATTTAGTTTTAGAAATTAATAGAGATGGAAAAATATATAATATTGAGTTTGCAAATGGAATCGTAAGTAAAGAATTAAATGTAATTGGGAATTCTCAAAAAATTAATAACAATTATTTTACAGGAACTAAAATTACATTTTTACCTACAAACAAAATTTTCAAAGATATTAATTTTAATTTCAAAGTAATAGAGAAAAGACTTAGAGAATTAGCATTTCTAAATACAGGTATAAGTATTTTTTTAACAGATAGGAGACAGGCTAAGGAAAAGAATGTAAATTTCAAATATGACGGGGGAATTAAGGAGTACGTAAAATATTTAAATGAGGGAAAAAATCTTATCAATCCTAATCCAATATTTTTCCATGCTGAAAAAAACAATATTACTGTTGAATGTTCATTACAATGGACTGATAGTTATCATGAGAATACCATTTGCTTTACAAATAATATTATTCAAAGAGATGGTGGAACGCACCTTGCGGGTTTCAGAGGTGCGCTTACTAGATCAATTGTAAATTATATAAATAAAAACACAAAAAGTTCGAATAATATAACAGGAGAGGATGCAAGAGAGGGGTTAACTTGCATCATATCGGTAAAGTTACCTGATCCAAAATTTTCTAGTCAAACCAAAGATAAATTAGTATCCTCTGAAGTAAGGCCAGTTATAGAGTCTACTAGTTTAAATAAATTGGAGCAATGGATTGAAGAAAATCCTTCAGAAATTAAGAAAGTAATTGATAAAATAATTGAAGCATCAAACGCAAGAGAAGCTGCAAGAAAAGCAAGAGAATTAACAAGAAGAAAAACTGGTTTAGAAAATACTTCTCTTCCAGGTAAACTAGCAGATTGTCAGGAAAAAAACCCAGAATTATCAGAACTGTTTATAGTTGAAGGAGACTCAGCAGGCGGATCAGCTAAACAAGGTAGAGATAGAAAGAACCAAGCAATTCTTCCATTGAGGGGCAAAATTTTAAATGTTGAAAGAGCAAATGATAAACAAGTTTTAACAAGTAATGAAATTGGAGCATTAATTACAGCAATAGGGGCTGGCGTGGGAAATCCCACTGATGATTCAGATCAAAATAAATTAGAGGGTAAGTTTGATATTACAAAAATGAGATATCACAAAATAATTATAATGACGGATGCAGATGTTGATGGAAGTCATATTAGAACTCTTTTGCTAACTTTTTTTTATAGACATATGAAACCAATTATTGACTCAGGACGCTTATATATTGCACAACCTCCTTTATATAGACTCAAAAAAGGGAATTCTACAGTTTACAAAAAAGATGACACTGATTTGGAAGATTATTTAATTGACGAGGGATTAAAGAATACCACCTATGAAAATACTCAACAATCCCAGTTTGCTGGAGAACAATTAAAAGAGATAATATACCTATCTAAAAAAACTAAATATTTAGTTATGCCATTATTAAGAAGAGTAGATAATGCTGATATAATTGAGCATACCGCTATTGTGAGAGGACTAGACTTAAGGAATTTAAAAGATAGCTCAATTGGTCAGGAAATAGCGAAATACCTTCAGCAAAGATTAAACTTAATTGCTAATATTTCACAAAAAAATTGGAAAGTATCACATAAAAATGACCACATTCTATTTGAAAGAACAATTCGAGGCTTTACAGAAAAATATATTATAGATGAAAATTTTATAGTTACACCTGAAGCTAGAGCCCTAAATAATCTCAAAGACGATCTAATGGAAAATTTTTATCGTGTTAAAGAAAGTGGTTGTGGATTATTAAATTACAAAGGTGAAGAGTTTAATATTTATGGACCATTAAATTTAATTGATAAAATATTAGATATTGGAAAATCTGGTCTTCAAATAAACAGATATAAAGGTTTAGGTGAAATGAATCCTGATCAATTATGGGAAACAACTTTAGATCAAAATGAAAGAGTATTACTATCTGTAAAAATTAATGAGATTGATGCTGCCAATAAAGCATTTGAAGATTTGATGGGAGGAGAAACAGAAGCAAGAAAAAAATTTATAGCTGAAAATTCATTAAAAGTAGCCAATCTTGATATTTAGACTTTAATGAATACAATTTTACTTGGGAATCTAATCAAAATAAGATGGATCGCAATTTTTGGTCAGGTTCTTGCAATTTTCTTTGTATCATTTGTCATCAAAATTCAAATTCCCTTTTTTGAAACTCTTACAATCATCTTGTTATCAGTTGCAGTAAATTTTTATTCCTATTATGAAGAAAGAAAAAATAAGTCTATTAGTAACACAAAAGCTTTTTCATATTTACTTTTTGATACCTTGCAATTAGGTTTTTTATTATTTTTGACAGGAGGAATAATTAATCCCTTTTCAATATTAATTTTAGCACCAGTAATTACTTCTGCATCATATTTGCCTGCATTAATGACAGTTATACTCTCAACTATTTCAATAATTATTATAATAATATTAAATTTTAATTATATCCCTCTTGACCTAGGGCCTAAGTTTTTTTTACCTAATCTTTATAGTTTTGGTTTAGTTGCAGCATTAATTATTACAGTAATCTTTATTGCTATCTATGCTTATTTATTTGCGAGTTCGTCGCGAAAAATTTCAAATGCATTATCAGTTTCAAAACTACAAATTTTAAATCAAAAGAAAATGACTGAGGTAGGTTCTCTTAGTGCTGCTGCAGCTCATGAATTAGGTACCCCACTTAATACAATATTTTTAATATTAAATGATTTATTAAAAGAAAAAAAATTAATTGAGGATAAGAATATAGCTAAAG
>CACDIK010000042.1 GCA_902553005.1 uncultured Alphaproteobacteria bacterium
ACTTCTTAACGCATGTATAAATAGAGGGGATATAATAACCAACACTGGTATTTATCATTTGATAAATGTAATGGGTAATTACCGAATAGAAAAAAAGAAAATTTGGAAAACTCCAACAACACTTGTTTTAGAGCTTTATACAAAATTTCATAAAGGTAAAATTTTAAAATCAGTTGTTAATTCTTCAAATTTTTTTTCTTTTAAATTAGGTAAACAGCCTGAATATAAAAATAATAAACTCATTGACTCTGCAGTAACTATGAATGGAAAACATATGTGTATGTCTGTAGTTAATAAATCAAGTTCAGAGAAAATACTTTTAAAAGTTCCATATCTAGATAGGATTGCTGAAAATTATTGTATTGAAGGATCTAATAAAGCTGACCTTAATACTTATGAAAACACTTCAAGGGTTAAGATCAAAAAAAATTCCTTAAAAACAAGTAAAGGATTTTTAATACTACCACCGCACTCGATAAGTGTTGTACTTTTTAATAAATAACCTACGTTTTTATTAAATTTAAGAGCTTAAAAGAGAATTAAGGTGATTGAAATAAAGATTTTAATGACTACTTATTCACATGATGGATAGTTATTTAGAATCAATAATTAAAAGAGATCCTGCAGCTAGAAGTAAATTAAGCATAATATTAACTTATCCTGGTGTAAAATCTGTTTTTTTTCATAAAATAGCAAATCAATTATGGAATTTAAATTTGTACACTCTTGCAAGAATAATATCTCAATTTAGTCGTTTCTTAACTGGAATTGAAATTCACCCAGCTGCAAAGATAGGTAAAAATCTTTTTATAGATCATGGGATGGGAACTGTAATTGGTGAAACAAGTGAAATCGGTGATAATGTTACACTTTATCATGGTGTAACATTAGGAGGTATCAGTCCTGCTGAAAATTCGAAAGATCAAAGAGATACAAAAAGACATCCAACAATTGAGGATAATGTAATTATTGGTTGTGGTGCAAGTATTCTTGGTCCAATTAATATTGGAAGTTGCGCAAGAGTTGGAGCTAATACAGTGGTATTAAAAGATGTTCCTCCTTATGCAACAATGGTAGGTAATCCTGTTAAAAACATTAATATTAATAAAGATACATCATTCAACCCATATGGTGTAAGAGATATTGATGATAACAAATAATGTTACTGAATTAATTGGTAACACTCCTTTAATAAAATTAAAATACCCCTCAGAAATTTCAGGTTGTGAAATATTTGGTAAGGCTGAATTTATGAATCCAGCTGGTTCAGTAAAAGATAGAACAGCACTTGGTATTATCGAGGATGCAGAAGAAAAAAAATTATTGGAACCAGGTGGAACTGTCGTTGAAGGCACTTTTGGGAACACAGGTATAGGCTTAGCATTAGTTTGTAATGCAAAAAATTATAGTCTAGAAATTGTAATGCCTAACATAACCGTTCAATCTAAAAGAGATATACTTAAAAATATGGGGGCAAAACTTCATTTAGTTGATGCAAAACCATATTCCGATCCTGGAAATTATCAAAAAGTCTCAAAGCAATTAGCTAAAGATATTGAAAAACAAACAGGTAAGAAAACTTTTTGGGCTGGTCAGTTTGAAAATTTAGCAAATTACAAGTTTCATGAGAAAACAACATCTGCAGAAATATTTAAACAAACAGATGGAAAAATAGATGGTTTCACATGTGCAATTGGAACTGGAGGAACATTAACTGGTGTTAGTGTTGGTCTAAAATCAAAAAATAAATCAATTATTATCGCTTGTACAGACTCACAAGGATCATCAATGTTTAATTATTTTACTAATGGTAAACCAGAAAAAAAAGGTGAAGAATCAATAACAGAAGGCATCGGACAGGCTAGAGTAACAAAAAATTTAGAAAATTGTAATGTAGATCAATCTTTTTATGTTTCTGATCAAGAATGTATGGAAATGCTATTTAAAATTATGAAAACAGATGGATTATTTCTAGGATTAAGTTCTGGGGTAAATATATGTGGTGCAGTAAAATTGGCAAAATCAATGGGTACAGGTAAAAAAATAGTAACAATACTTTGTGATGATGCAAATAAATATTATGATAAAATGTTTAATAAAGAATACTTATTATCCAGAAATTTACCTTATGCTGATTGGATGTAATTATGAATACTAAAGATAAAAAATTTAATTCTAAAGTTATTCATTCAGGTCATGGCGCTGATGAAACTACAGGTGCAGTAATGCCCCCTATTCATCTTTCATCAACTTTCAAGCAAAATTCTCCTGGGGACTTTACTTATGAATATGCAAGAACAGGAAACCCAACAAGAGATATATTAGAAAAGTTATTAGTTGAATTAGAAGATGGTAAATTTGCTTATGCTTTCAGCTCAGGTATGGCTGCAATTTCTGCATTATCAGATGCTTTAGGTAAAAATTATTCAATTATTTGTAGTGATGATGTTTATGGTGGAACAAGAAGAATTTTTGATAAAATTAAAACAGTAAATCAAGATGTGAAAGTAACATATACCGATCTTAGTAAAGAAAATAATTGGCAAGGTCATCTAAAAGAAAATACCAAAATGATTTGGGTTGAGACACCCTCTAACCCATTATTAAAAATTATAGATATAAAAAAAATTAGAGAAAGCCTAAAGGATGATAATATTATTGTTGTTTGTGATAATACTTTTGCATCACCCTACAATCAGCAACCATTAAACAATGGAGCTGATGTTATTATACATTCGTCAACTAAATACCTTGGTGGGCATTCTGACATAATTGGTGGCGCATTAATTATAAATGATAATAAAATTTTAGCTGATAAAATTAAATATATTCAAAATGCAGTTGGTGCTGTTCCCAGTCCCTTCGATTGCTATTTACTTATTCGATCAATTAAGACACTTGCAGTAAGAATGGAGAGGCACAATAATAACGCCTTAGAAATTGCTAATTATTTATTAAAACATCCTAAAATTAAAAACGTTTTTTATCCTGGATTGAAAAATAACCCTAGTTATGAAATTGCAAAAAAGCAAATGACTGGATTTGGAGGAATATTATCAATTGAATTAATGGGTGATATTAATTCAGCAAAAAAATTTCTTGAAACAATTCAAATATTTACTCTGGCAGAAAGTTTGGGTGGTGTTGAAAGTTTAATTGAGCATCCAGCTATAATGACACATGCATCAATAGATAAAAAAATTAGAGATGAATTAGGAATTTCTGATACCTTAATCAGACTTTCAATTGGCATTGAAGATATTTTAGACTTAAAGAAGTCTTTAGATGATGCTCTAAAAAATATTTAAATAATTTTTTTCAAATCTGGAGGTGAATAATTAGGACCCTTCATCACTTTACCGAATTCATTATAAATTGGCTTACCTTCCTCTGAAAGTTTACTCATATTACTACGATGAACTTCGTTAAAACATTTATCTAGATCTATACCAAAAGCAGCACCCGCTCCGTATGTTACAACTAAAATATCAGTTAATGCATCAGCAACTTCAACGATATCATTATCATTAATTGCATCTTTTAATTCATTAAATTCTTCATCAATCAATTTTTTTCTTAATTCAACAATTTTATTTTCTGGAAATTCAGCACTAGTTTTTACTTCTTGACCAAAAGTGGTCATAAATTCTTTTACTTTTTCAAAATTTGTCATTTTATCTCCCAATAATATTTATTTATAAAAAATATCGTTGTAAGTCACAACTATAAAGAGAAAAGATATTATTGTTATCCCCACAGCCAAATAAACTCTTGTAATAAACTCAGGAAGAGAGTTTGAAAAAATTCTTCTAATAATAAAATACATTATATGACCACCATCTAAAAGAGGAATAGGAAGCAAATTAAATAATCCCACAAACAAAGAAATAACAATAAA
>CACDIK010000043.1 GCA_902553005.1 uncultured Alphaproteobacteria bacterium
CTATATTTTTAAAGGAAATGTAAATTTTGAAGATTTTAAATTATCTCATGAATGTGCAAAGCAGTTTTATGTATCTCCATTCATAGAAATGGAGGCAAATTATAAATTTTTTAATCGAATGCAAAAAGATAAAATAAATATTAACATTGATCTTTATGATAAAAATAATAAAAAAGTTCTAACAGCTACTCAGCATGGCAAATTTATAGATTTTAACTCAAAAAATATGTTTAAATTTTTATATTATAATCCACTTTTAGGCTTCAAGGTAATGGCTGGAATTCTTTATGAGGCTTTAAAAATAATTTACAAAGGTGGTAAATATTATGCACGAAATAAGAAGCCAAATGATACAGTGAGTTTTGAAGGTAATTTTTAAATGAATTTTTTTAAAACAAATTTTGATAAAACTGTCGAAAAATTATTAGTAAACTTTTTATCTAAAATTCGATATGGAAAATTAACAGTTCAATTTCCAACTGACGAGGAGAGAGTTTTTGTCGGAAAAGAGGAGGATATATCTGCAAATATAAAAATTCATAATTATAATTTTTTAAATTTAATTTTTAAAAAAGGTTCTGTAGGTTTTGCAGAAGCCTATATGAATGGTTACTTTTCAAGCTCCGATTTAACTAATTTATTACTACTTTCTCACAAAAATGAGAGTTATTTTTTACAAAGTATAAATACTAATCTTTTTTTTGCTACTTTTGCCAAATTAAAGCATTTTTTAAATAACAATTCAAAATCACAGAGTAAAAAAAATATTAAATATCATTATGATTTAGGAAATAATTTTTACGAAAAGTGGTTAGATAAAACCATGACCTATTCTTCTGCTCTTTTTGATAATAAGAATACCAATTTATCGGATGCACAATTTAACAAATATAGAAAAATTGCTGAAACTTTATCATTAGACTCAAATTCTAAAACTTTAGAAATTGGATGTGGATGGGGAGGTTTTTCATCATTTGTAGCGAAAAATTACAATTGTTCAGTTGATGCTATAACTATTTCTAAGGAACAATACGAATATGCTTCTGAAAAAATTCAAAATGAAGGTTTGTCTGAAAAAGTATCAGTTATATTCAGAGATTATAGGGATATCAAAAAAAAATATTCAAATATTGTTTCAATTGAAATGTTTGAAGCAGTTGGGAAGAAATACTGGCATAATTACTTTGATACAATTCGTAATTCTCTCAACGATGGCGGTATGGCTGCACTACAAGTCATAACGATTGATGAAAAAAAGGCTAAAGATTATCAAAATAGACCAGATTTTATTCAACAATATATTTTTCCAGGCGGAATGCTTCCAACTAAAAAACAATTTGAATATTCGGCAAAACACGTTGGATTAAAATGTATTGAAAATCTAAGTTTCGGTGGTTCTTATGCAAAAACACTTAAAATGTGGAATAAACAATTTCAAAAATCTTGGAATGATTTATCTCAGTTTGGTTTTGATATTAAATTTAAAAGAATGTGGGAATTTTATCTATCTTATTGTGAAACAGGTTTTGCAAATAGTTCAACCGATGTTTCTCATTTCTTAATTCAAAAATAGAAATGCAAAAACTAAAAGTATTCTTAGTCTTAACTGGCTATCAACTTACTTGGCTAGCCTGTGTATTTGGTGAAACAAAATTTTCTAATTCTATGTTGGGCATTTGGGTTGGGATTATTTTCTTACTAACTTATTTTTATTTTAATCATAATAAACAAAAATTTATTAAGATTTCACTTTTGATTTCAGTTCCAGGATATTTTTTTGATACTTTATTAGTTTATTTCCAAATTTACGATTTTGAAACTATTGCTAAACTTGGCACTCTACCATTATGGATGATTGTTTTGTGGTTTAGTTTTAGTACTCTTTTTGATGAAATTCTTACTTTTTTTAAAAGTTATAAAATTTTAGGAATTATTTTAAGTGGAGTTTTAGGACCTTTAACCTATTATCTTGGCGAGCCTATTGGAGTTATAAAAATATATAACTTTCAGATTTTTATTATTTCAATGGTATTATTTTGGATGATCTTGATGTTCTATTATCTAAATTACGTTATTAAAAATAATTAATTTTCTTGATCTACTTTTTGTTTTCTAGTTCTATTTAAAGTTCTTTCGAGATCCTTATAAGTACATAAACCAACATCCATTGGACTCTTTGCCTCAAGAACTGCTTCTCTGTATGTACCATTTCTAATAGCCTCTACTGTATTTTTTGTTGAACCGGTAAGTTTTGCAATCTGAGAACTACTTAATTCAGTTGGATATCTTTTTATAAGCCACAAAATAGCATATGGCTTTTCTTGTCTTAAAGAAAGAGGTGTGTATTTAGAATCTTTTTTTCTTGGCGGTAAATCCTCGATTACATCAGACTTAATAAGACTCAATCTAGCTGTATTATCTTTTTCACATCTTTCAATTTCTTCTTTTGTTAATTGATTATTATCAATTGGATCATAACCTCTCATACCGACAGCAACTTCTCCATCAGCTATTCCTTGAACCTCTAATTCATGTAATCCACAGAATTCTGATATTTGATCAAACGTTAAAGCTGTATTTTCTACTAACCATATTGCTGTTGCTTTTGGCATTAAAGGATATTTCATAACTGGCTCATATAATATAATCAAAAAATAATATATAATAAAATATGACTATGACATATTTTTTTGAAGTTGATGAAAAACAAAAGACAGTTAAGATATTAAATTTAGATGATTTCAGTGTTGAGGATTTACAAAACTATATTTCTGAACTTCAAACTGAAATACTAAGAGTTCAAGATGAGATAAAAAAGAAGAAAGATTTAAAACTTAATGCTGAAAAGTTTTTTAAATAATTATTTATTAATTTTTAGACCTTTAAATCTTTTTTGGAATCTAGCTACTTGTCCTTCAGATTCATTAAGACCAGCTTTACCGCCGGTCCATGCAGGGTGAGATTTAGAATCAATTTCTAATTTAAGAGTATCACCTTCTTTACCCCAAGTAGATCTAGTTTTAAAAGTAGATCCATCAGTCATAACAACGTTTATTTCATGATATTTAGGATGTATATCTTTTTTCATGCTTGTCTTATATTTATATAGATTTCAAAGTAAAGTAAGTTTTTTAACTAATTCATTATGAATTTTATTGTTTGAAGCAACTAAATCACGAGAATTTATCTCCCATGCATTTCCATTTATTTTAGAAATTTTTCCTCCAGCTTCTTTAACTAAAAGAATACCTGTTGAAACATCCCATAAATTTAGATCTTTTTCCCAAAAACCATCTAATTTACCAGAGGCAACATAAGCAAGATCAAGGCCTGCTGAACCGATTCTTCTTATTCCTGCAGATGATTTTAGGATTTCATCAATCTCACTTAAATAGTTTTTATAAATTCTTTCTCCAAATGGAAGACCAGTGCCTATCAAGCAATCTGAAAATATTTGCCTGTTTGACACTCTAAGTCTACCATTATTACACCACGAACCTTTACCCTTAGAACTCCAAAAAAATTCGTTTAAAATTGGATTATAAATCACACCATCTGTGATTTCATTATTTGACATTTTAGCAACAATTATCGCAACATGTGGTATTCCATGTATAAAATTTGAGGTACCATCAATTGGGTCAATAATAATTGTATTTTCATCACCTTTTATTTCACCAGTTTCTTCAGTTATGTAAGTATAATCTGGATAATAATATTTTAGAGTTTCTAAAAGTGTTTTTTCTACTTTAATATCTGCATTTGTTACAAAATCTCCAACTGATTTAGATTGTATTTGTAAATTTTCTAATTCTCCAAAATCTCTTAATAATATTTTACCAGCTTTTTTTACTGCTTTTTCAAAGATATTAATTACAGCAGGCTGC
>CACDIK010000044.1 GCA_902553005.1 uncultured Alphaproteobacteria bacterium
ATCTATATTGATTCAATGACATCTGAAGAATGAATAGTTACTCTTTGTTCACAATTTTTTGCAAATTCATCTAAATCATCTCTAAAATAGCTTCCATTATTTTGAGCAAGCATAAAATGATTATCTATTCCAGCTTGGTTTTCATAAATTTCTGTTAAAATAAGAGCTATGTTTCCTGTCTCGGCTCCTTCTTTAAATTCAGGTCCAATTGACCAATTTAATACTATAAGAGCCTTTTCTCCTTCTTTAGTGTGAGTTTCATTCATCCATTTAACATGGTCTTCAGCTACTCGCTTTGCAACATCTGAAAGTTCAGGTTTAAAGATCCATATAAATTGTAGTTGTTTTTTATTTTGGTACATATTTTTCCTTCTTTATTTTAGAAACTTAACAAATTTTTTTATTGTTGGGAATTATTTTCAAGTGTTTGAACGTGTATATCTAAGTTTTCAATCAAATTGTTTTGCCCATTATGTCCGTAGAAAACCCCTTTTATAGGTGCAGCTTCACTTGCATCAAGGCCACAAGATACTCTTATATATCTTTCATCAGGGCTACAACCATTTGTAGGATCAAAACCAACCCAGCCAAGATCATTTATAAAAAATTCTGCCCATGCATGTGTTGACTGAAATTCTGATGAATGTGAATTATTATGCATGTAACCGTTAACATATCTAGCAGGTATATTGATTGTTCTAGCAGCTGACACCATTATGTGTGCTTGATCCTGACATACACCTTTTTTTTGATTATAAGCTACCTGAGCTGTTGTTTCATTATTTGTTGAAAGAGGTTTATATTCAACTTTATCTCTTACTAAATTCATTAAATTGTGAGAAATAAGTAATCTTTCATCGTTGTTAAATCCATTTTTTGCTTCTAAAGCTAAATTTTTTATGTCAACATCTGGAATAGTTAAATTTGAATTCCTTAAATAAACACAAGGATCTAATTTATCATCTGGGTTAAAATAAACCCCTTTTGTATCAAAAGTTTCTACTTTACCAAGAACAGTAAACTGAATTTTTTTTACTTTTTTTAAACTAGTAAAACTTTGTATATTATTTGCTTCTCCATCTTTATAGACTGCAGATTTTTCTGCAGAGTCATGATGAACATTCCAATCTAGAATTTTTAAACCATTATATTCAGATGGATAAAGTTTAGTTGATTGTATAAGTCCAGCTACAGGATTTTTATATTCATATTTAGTTGTATGCTCAATTATTATTTCCATTAATTAAAAAACTCCTTTTGAATATCAGTATCTACGCTTGAAATTTTATTAATAAATTGTGTAACAAATTCATGAAGGCCAAAATCAACAATTGATTCAATTTTCTCTTCTTGAATTTTAATATTAAGATCTTTTAAGGTATTATAAATTTTATTAACTTTCTCAGGACTGCAAGTCAAATTTGTTAAGTGTTTTACAATGTTTTGTATACAAAAACTAAGTGATCTTGGGCAATCACTGTTTAGTACTAAAAAATCAGCTATCTTTGTAGAAGTAACATCACCATCGTATGCCCAACGAAAAGCTCTAAAAGATGATAAAGATCTAAGGAGTATACTCCACTGCATATTATCAATATTACCTCCGATATATTGAGGCTTAGGTAGTAAAACAAAATATTTAACATCTAATAATCTTGCAGAATTATCTGCCCTTTCAACAAATAATCCTAAATATAGAAAGTTATAACCATCGTTTCTTAATAAAGAACTTAATGAACCTCTAAATAAATTTACTTGTTCGATAGTCCATTCAGTTAAATTAGGAAGGTCTGATGCATTAAAATTATTATTTTTTAATTTTAAAATTTCTTGATAAGTTTTGTTAATAGCTAGCCAAGATTCAGGTGTGAATGAAGTTCTTACGACTAAAGCATTACTTCTAGCATTAAGAATACAATTAAAAACAGATGATGGATTATCTTCATCGAAAAATAAATAATCTTCAACTTTTTTTTGTTCAATAATATTATATTTATTCTTGTATCCTTGTATTGCGCCTGCAGCAGCTAAAACAGATTCCCACTCATTATTGTAGCCATTTGGATTAGGAAATAATGACATTCTATAACCTACATCTAAGAGTCTAGCATTAGTTTCAGCTCTCTCCATATATCTACTAATCCAGTAAAGATACTCAGCTGTTCTACTTAACATTGTATCTCATTCCGCTAAAACCCATGTATCTTTAACTCCACCACCTTGACTTGAATTAACAACGAAAGATCCCTCGTTCATTGCAACTCTTGTTAATCCTCCAGAACTTAATTGTGCATTTTCCCCCATTAAACAAAAAGGTCTCAAATCAACTCTTCTTCCTTCAACTTGATTTTTTATCAAAGTTGGAGAGAATGATAGATCTAACAGAGGTTGAGCAATATACCCCCGAGGATTTGCGGAAAGTTTTCTTCTAAATTCTTCAATTGAGGATTTAGAGGATTTTGGACCTATTAGCATCCCGTATCCTCCAGAGCCATCAACTTCTTTTACAACAAGATCAGATAAGTTATCTAATACATAATTAAGATCATCATCTTTGTCACAACTCCATGTTTGAACATTTTCTAATATTGGTTGTTCTCCTAAATAAAATTTTATCATTTCTGGAACATAAATATAAATTGCTTTGTCATCTGCGATACCGGCACCTGGAGCTGAACAGATATTTACTCCTCCAGTTCTATACACATCCATAATTCCAGGTATTCCAATTACTGAATTTGGGTTAAAACAAAGAGGATCTAAAAAATCATCATCTATCCTTCTATATACAACATCTACTTTTTTGGGGCCATCTACGGTTTTCATGTATAGTAGTTCACCCTCAACAAACAAATCAGTAGACTCTACCATTTCAATACCCATTTGATCGGATAGAAAACTATGTTCATAATAAGCACTATTCAATGGACCAGGTGTAAGAAGAACACATACTGGCTCAGATGTGTTACATTTTATTGGAGCTAAACTCATTAAAGTCTGAAGTAATCTAGTTGGATAATCATCAATAGGTGTAACTCGATTTGTATGAAATAAATCAGGAAACATTCTCATCATTATTTCTCTATTTTCTAACATGTATGATACACCGCTAGGTGTTCTACAATTATCTTCTAATACAAAATACTCATTATGATTTGTTCTTACTAAATCTATACCTACTATTGGACTATAAATTGATCTAGGTGGTGTAAAACCAAACATTGAAACTTCGTAAGATTTTTTTTTAAAAATTAATTCTTTGGGTATAATATTAGCTTTTATTATTTCTCCTTGATTATAAATGTCTGCCAAAAAAGCATTTAAAGCTTTCGCTCTTTGAATTACTCCTTTTTCTAATTTAGACCATTCACTAAAAGTAAAAATTCTTGGAATTAAATCAAATGGTATTATTCTCTCTCTTGCTGTTTCACTATTGGTTGAGAATGTTATTCCTATATTTCTAAAATGAGTCTCTGCCTCAGCATTTTTTTCA
>CACDIK010000045.1 GCA_902553005.1 uncultured Alphaproteobacteria bacterium
AGATGGAATTTATACTCAAAAGATTATTGAAAAAGCTATTCCTAAAAGATTTAGACTAGAGGAGAATATAAAAAAATTTCAAGATTTAATCACTTCTAATAATATAAAAATTTATTCTGAGGAAGAAGCAAAAGAACTTGTTTCTCTTGCTAAAGAGCAAAATGTTACATCTGAAGAAGGTTCTGAAGAACAAGAAAAAAAACAAACAGGAAAAACTGATGATCCAGTAAGATTATATTTGAGAGATATGGGTGCAGTAGAGCTTCTCAGTAGAGAAGGAGAAATAGCTATTGCTAAAAGAATTGAAGCTGGAAGAGAAAAAATGATAGGCGCCATTTGTGAAAGTCCTATGACAATTAGATCAATAATAAATTGGAAGGATGCAATTAAGGATGGGACTATGCTACTACGAGATATTGTAGATTTGGAAGCTACTTACGATATGTCAGATATTTCGGATTCTAAACTTGAAGATACATTAAAGTTAATTGAAAGTGGGGGAGATGAAAAAGATGATGATAAGAAAAAAAATGTAAATGAAAATGAAAATAAAAATGATGAAAGTAGTAGTGATGAGCAACAACAGGAAGATGATGAAGATGATAGTTTAAATGTATCACTTGCTGCAATGGAGGAAAAACTAAAACCAAAAGTGTTGAATGATTTTAATGATATAACAAAACTTTTCAAAAAACTTCAAAAACATAGTCAGGAATTAATCAATGCAGATAAAAAAAATGTAAAAAATTATATTTCTTTAGAAAAAAAATACATAAAAATACAAAAAGAAATGGTTGCAGCTATGAAAGCTGTGCATTTTAATTCAACTACAATTGAAGCTTTGATGGAGGCTTTATACGAACTAAATAAAAAATTACTGTTGAGAGAAGGAAAGATGCTTCGTATGGCAACTAGCGCAGGTGTTAAAAGAGAAGACTTCATATCTCAGTACTTAAACTTTAATTTTGAAAAAAATTGGATACAAAGTTTATTAGCGACGAAAGATAAAAACTGGGAAAAATTTATTAATAGAAATCATATAGAAATTAATAAAAATATTGAGGAAATTAGAGAGATACAAGCTGCTTCAGAATTACCTCTTTCAGAGTTTAGAAGAATAGTTGGAACTGTTCAACAAGGAGAGAGATCTGCAAATAGAGCAAAAAAAGAAATGATAGAATCAAATCTCAGATTAGTTATTTCAATAGCAAAAAAGTACACTAATAGAGGTTTGCAGTTTTTAGATTTAATTCAAGAAGGTAATATTGGCCTAATGAAAGCCGTAGACAAGTTTGAGTACAGAAGAGGATATAAGTTCTCAACTTATGCAACCTGGTGGATTAGACAAGCAATAACAAGATCAATAGCGGATCAGGCAAGAACAATAAGGATACCAGTTCACATGATAGAGACAATTAATAAGATTGTAAGAACTACAAGACAAATAATGTCAGAAATTGGTAGAGAGCCAACACCAAATGAACTTGCAGATAGATTGCATATGCCATTAGATAAAGTTAAAAAAGTATTAAAGATTGCTAAAGAACCAATAAGTCTTGAGACTCCTGTTGGTGATGAAGAAGATAGTTCACTTGGTGATTTTATTGAAGATAAAAATGCTCTTAGTTGGAGGAGATGATGGTTTGAAATTTTACAGAGAATATTCAAAAAATATTAAAAATTTAATGAATAAAAGTGCTTATTTTATATGTGAAATTGGCATTAATCAGAGACAAGATTGTGAAGAAATTTTTGAAAATTCTGGATTAAATTTGAATAAAGTAGTTAATGATCTTCAAGGAATCGAGAGAATTCTGAGTTTTTCCAAGATATAAGTTGAAATAAATAAAATGAACTGTATAGATTAGTAATATATTAATAATTTATTAAAATTTTTAATTTCCAAACAAAATGTATAAAAAGAACGGTAGAACCGCTTATAAGAGTAATAGAAGAACCAGTTTTAAGAAACCTGGTGGATATAAAAATTTCAATAATAGAAATAGAGGAAATGTATCCCAGCAATATAACAAGTACTTAAAACTAGCTAAAGAAGCATCAAGATCAGGAGATAGAATTCAATCTGAATACTATTATCAATTTACTGATCACTACTACAGAATAATGGTTGAGCTAGGAATTAATATTGAAGAAAACTCAAATTTTGATGACCAAAAACAAAGTACTTTAAACGAACAAACCTCAGATACTGATAATGAAACCATTGAAGTAAATGATAATGATAAAGTAGAAGATGATTCCATCGAATCTATTCCATTTATAGCTGAACCATCTAAAGAAAAAAGAACAAGATCAACAAAGTAGTTATTCGTATAACATGCTCAAATGATCAGCATATATTATTTTATATTCTTCATTAAATTTTTCTAATTCTTTACCCTTAAGTATTTTTCCAGAAGGAAGTTTTAGTTTTAACGGATTTATATGTTTATTTTGATAAATAATTTCATAATGAAGATGAGGTCCTGTAGAATTTCCTGTACTACCTACATAGCCTATAACTTCACCTTGGTTTACTCTTACCCCTTTAGAAATACCTTTCTTATAATTTGACAGATGTGCATACGCCGTTTTATATCCATTATTATGCCTTATACGAATATATTTCCCATATCCTCCATTCCTTCCAACATATTCAACAATTCCATTCCCTCCAGCATAAATTGGTGTTCCTGTGGGTGCAGCAAAATCAACACCTTTATGCATTTTATTAAAACCTGAAATAGGATGTTTTCGCATACCAAAATTTGATGAAATTCTTGCACCATCTAATGGTGTCTTTAAAATTGATTTTTTAACATTTTTTCCCTCTCTGTTAAAATAATCAACATAACCATCATCTGTAATAAACTTAAAATATTCTAACTGTTTTCCATTAATTATTATCGAAGCATATTTAATATCGTTATATTCTAGTCTACCTGTTTCAACTATTTCATCAAATTCATAGGATATTGAAACAACTGTATCGACTCTAATATCTCTTTGAAAATCAAGATCAAAACTAAAAAGGCGTATAATTTTAACTAAAATATCTGATGATACATCATTTTTAATACCGTCTGAAAATAATGATTCTGAAATTGTATACTCTTTTGATTCAATAAACGAATTTTTCGTTAATTCTATTATATTTATATTTATTTCTTTATCTAAATTAACAGAGATAATAGTCTCATTGTTTTTAAAAAATTCAATTTTTTTTATTTCAGCAAAATTATTTTCAAATACACTTATAATTTCTCCAGTTTTAATTTTCTTTAAATCATAAGTTTCTTCGATCTTACTAATGATTTCATAAATTTTTTTCTGCTTAAAG
>CACDIK010000046.1 GCA_902553005.1 uncultured Alphaproteobacteria bacterium
TAACGAAGATGAAAAATTAAAATCAATTAGCTTTGAATTTAATGGTTATGGAAAGTACCCAGATTATTTAAATGATAATAAAATATCAAAATTTATTTCAAACTATTTAAATATCCCAACAAAAATTTCTGACTTAGTCATTGAAGGAGGAGCAATAACTTATGATGATAAAAAAAATTTATTTAGCACTAAAAATGTAATATTTAATAAAAATAGAAAACAAAAACATAATAGTGAATATATTATTAAAGAATTAAAGCAATTGTTTGACTTAAATTATATTTTTTTATTTGAAAATGGACTAATGGAGGATGATACAGATGGTCATGTCGATAATTTATTATGCCCAATAGGAAAAAATCAATATTTAATTGCCACAACTCACAAATTAGATCCTAATTATGAAATATTAGAAAAAAACAAATCTGATCTTATTAAATTTTTTAAAGATACTAATCAGACATTTGATTTAATTGAAGTTCCTTTACCAACAAGAAAAAAGATTAATAATAAGAATATTATTAGTTCATATATAAATTTCTATTTCAGTAAAAATAAAATTATCTTACCTAAATTCAATGTTGAGGAAGACAATGAGGTAAAATTAACTTTTGAAAAGTTATTCCCAAATCGAGAGATTATGATGTTGGAAACAGAAAATATAAATTATGGTGGTGGAAATATTCATTGTATAACAATGAATGTACCAAAAATATGAAAGTAAAAGTAGCAACATCACAATTCAAGGCTATTAAAGGAGACTTTGACGCTAATTTAAATAAAGCAATTAGTTTAGTTGAAAAAGCATCAAATGAAAATGTTGATATTTTACTTCTGCAAGAATTATTTCAAGATTATTATTTTTGTTCAACAAAAAATGATAAATTTTTTGATTTTGCAATTCATTTTCCTTCTAATCCAATGTTCGAAAAATTATCTAATATTTGTAAAGATAAAAAGATTTCATTACCAATTAGTTTTTTTCAAAAAAAGGAAAATAAGTTTTTTAACTCTCTAGTTATGATTGATTCTTTTGGTAAAATAAGTGAAGTTTATAATAAATCTCACATTCCAGAAGGACCTGGATATAATGAGAAGTATTATTTTGAAAAAGGCAACACAGGTTTTATGGTTTTTGACACTCCTCAAGCAAAAGTTGGTTGTGCAATTTGTTGGGATCAGTGGTTTCCTGAATGTGCAAGAATATTAACATTGAAAGGTGCAGATTTAATTTTTTATCCATCAGCAATTGGCTCTGAACCACACATGCCTGAATTAAATTCAAAGGATCATTGGATTAATACAATGGTAGGACATGCTGCTGCAAATCAAATCCCTATAATAACTTCGAATAGAATAGGGAAGGAGGTCGAAGCTGATATTGAATTAAATTTTTATGGTAATTCTTTTATATTGGATCATCTTGGAAATGTAATAAATTGTATGAATGATAAGGATGAGGGAATAATAACTGCTACTTTAGATTTGTTAATTTCAAGAGAATATAGAAAATTATGGGGTAACTTTAGAGACAGAAGGCCTGATCTTTATAAAAAAATTCTCGATTTTTAATTTATTTTATTTAATGTATTTTTTATTTAGGAGGGGAATAATGCTTAAGTATTTTATATCTCTATTAGTTTTAATTTCTTTTTCAGCTCAGGCTAAAGAAGAATTATTTATTTACAATTGGTCTGACTACATTGCAGAAGATACAATTGAAAATTTTGAAAATGAATTTGGCATTGATGTAACTTATGATGTTTTTGATTCAAATGAGGTTCTTGAAGCTAAACTTTTAGCTGGTGGGTCTGGCTATGATATTGTTGTGCCTTCAGGTTCTTTTTTAGAAAACCAAATCAAGGCTGGAGTTTTTCAAAAACTTGATAAGGCTCAACTTTCAAACATTGGTAATTTAGATCCCGATGTACTAGCAAAAATTGATGCACATGATCCAGGAGGTCAATACTCGATAAATTATATGTATGGTACTACAGGTATTGGCTATAATACTGATAAAGTTGATGAAAATGATATTACAAGTTGGAGCATTTTGTTTGATCCAGCTATTGCATCAAAATATGCAGATTGTGGAATCGCAATGTTGGATGCTCCTACAGAGGTTATGGAAATCGCTTTAAAATACGTTGGAAAAGATCCTTATACAGAGGATGAGAAAGATTATGAGGTTGCTCTTGAAATGTTACAGCAAATAAGACCTTACATAAGATATTTTGATTCTTCTCAATATATAGATGATTTAGCAAATGGAGAGATCTGTTTAACTATGGGTTGGTCAGGTGATGTTTTTCTAGCTGCAGATGAAGCTGCAGATGGAGTAGAAGCTTGGTACTCAATTCCATCTGAAGGAACTGTAATATGGTTTGATATGATGGCTATTCCAGCTGATGCAAAAAATGTTGAGAATGCACACAAATTTATAAATTATATTTTAAGACCTCAAGTTGCTGCTGATATTACAAATTACGTTTGGTATTCAAATCCAAATAAAGCAGCCAATGAACTAGTTGATCCTGAAATTTTTGAAGATCCTGCTATTTATCCAGATGAAGCAACTTTAAGTATGCTTTTTGCTGATACTGCAGACTCTCCGAAAAAATCTAAATTATCAACTAAATATTTTAATAAGTTTAAAGCAAATTAAAAAATATACTTCATTTCAGCACTAATATATTAATATTAGTGCTGATTTAAGATGGATAATAATTTTCTTGTAATTGAAAATATTTCTAAATCCTTTGGAGATAACAAAGTTTTAGAAAATATTAATTTAAATATTTCAAAATCTGAATTTTTTGGCCTCTTAGGATCTTCGGGTTCAGGCAAAACTACCTTACTAAGAATACTAGGTGGATTTGAGAAGCCAGATACAGGACGTGTAATGCTCGACGGAACGGACATAACAAACCTTGAACCTTTTGAAAGACCATTAAACTATATGTTTCAATCGTATGCTCTATTTCCTCACTTAAACGTATTTAATAATTTAGCTTTTGGAATAAAAGAAAATTTTACCCAAAAAGAAATTGAAATAAATGTAAGAAATATTGCCGAACTTTTATCTATTGAACATTTATTAAATAGAAGAATTAAGCAATTATCAGGCGGAGAGCAGCAACGAGTTGCTCTTGGAAGGTGCTTAATAAAAAAACCTAAGTTATTATTATTAGATGAGCCTCTTGCAGCACTAGATAAAAAACTAAGATCAAAAACGCAATTAGAGTTAACAACACTCCAAAAGAAACTAAAAATTACATTTGTTTTCGTCACCCATGATCAGGAAGAAGCAATGTCCTTAT
>CACDIK010000047.1 GCA_902553005.1 uncultured Alphaproteobacteria bacterium
AAAAATATGAAAACTTTATAAAGTTAAATTTATTTAGAATTTCAATTATATTTTGGTTAAGTTTAATATTAATAAGTTTTTTTTCATATAATAAAACTTATTCTTTCCAAGATTCTTTAATTTTTATTAGATTTTTATTATTACCATTTTTTTGTTTTTTCGTATTTTTTATAGATAGGAAAATTTTTGAAAGATTTTTATTAGTTATTTTTATTATTATTGTGTTAGTTAGCATAGACACACTTTATCAATTCATTAATTATACGTCTAAAGATGGTTTTGGGGAGGATTTATTAGGATTTAAATCAAATTGGTATGGAAGATTAACTGGTCCATTTGGAGATGAGTTAATACCTGGTTCATATCTCTCGAAGTTTGGTTTATTTGGATTTGTATTTCTTATATCTTTAAAAAAATTAGAAAATAATGCAATTATTCAATCACTTTATCTGTCTTTAATAATTTTAATTTGTTATATATCTGGTGAAAGAATGGCATTTGCAACATTCTCTTTAAGCTTACTACTTTTATTTATTTTTTTAGATGGTTTTAGAAGATCTATTTTATTATCAATTTTAATTGGTTCATTATTTATATTTTTAGTATCATATTTACACCCATTTTATAATGACTATAATGTAATTGAGTCTACTCAATATCATCAGGGTCAAAAAATAGAAAAAATTTTTCAATGTGAAAATGATACTGAAAAAATTTGTTCAAAAATTATAAATATTCAACCCGATTTTTTTGAGGTAATTAAAAATTTTGACACTTCTGCTTATGGTGAAATTTATTTATTATCATTTAAAATGTTTTTAGATAACCCAATTACAGGCATTGGAATTAATAATTTTAAGTACTTATGTAACTACAATGAATTATACAAAAAAATGATGGTAAATTATGAGTGTGCATCTCATCCACATAACATTTATATACAATGGTTAGCAGAAGGTGGTTTAATTGTATTTATTTTATTTATTTTATACTTATTTTTTTTAGTAAAGTTTGTAATAAATAATACTGGTGATAAAAAATATAAAATAATTTCAATCGTAATAATTTTAATGATGTTTTGGCCTATTATGTCGACTGGAAGTTTAATTAAAAATTGGTTTGGCGTGACTACGTTTTTTATTATTGGATTATGTATGTGCCTTAGTAAATTTAAAAAAAACTACTAACCCTTGAATTTAAAAAAAAACTTTTTAATTTTCGAGCAACAAACAATCCTAATACAAAGAAAATTATTACAGCTAATGTTGTTCCATTCCCTTTACCAAATAATGAGCCAACAAAAATAAAAAGGAAAATAATTGAAGAGGATAAAATTTTAAAATGAATTCCTAATATAGAACCAAAAATAAAAAAAATAATAATAAATAAAGTATTTCCTAATCCCATACCAAAGTGTGAGCCTACAAATGCCATGTAAATTGACGAGTAAATAATTGATAAGTTTGTTGAAGCAGAATTATCAAAAAATCTTACTTTAATAAGATAATAAAATGATTTTAAACCATCAACCCATGAAATTTTTTTTCCTTGAGATTTAGATCTAAAGAAATATGAAACACCAAACTCATATATAAAAAAGTTATTTCTTACTATTTGTGAAGCTATATCAATTTCAATACCAAAGTCATTTACTCTAAGTTTAATTTTTTCGATTACACTTCTGTGTAAAATTTTTAATCCACAATGAACATCGCTTAATGATTGAGAAAAAAAAATATTGAATATTAAGGAATTTATTTTTCCTACAAGATTATTAAAAAAATAATTATTTTTTTTTAGTTTGCCTGATAAGTATCTACTACCAAAAATACATTTTATTTCTTTATTGGTAGAAATCATTTCAAACATTTCTTTAGCATCTTTGCAATCTAATTCTAAATCTGCATCTTGAAGCAAAATATATTGTCCATTTGAATTTTTTATACCTATCTGAATTGCTTTTCCTTTTCCTGAATTAATATCAAGTCTAATAATTTTAAATGAAAATTTGTAATTATTATTTTTTTTTAATTCTTCTAATAGGTTCGAAGATCCATCAGTTGAACCGTCATCAACTATAATAATTTCAGTATATTTGTTATTAAAATATTTTTTAATTTGTTCGAAGAGTTCCTTTAGAAAGTTAACTTCATTAAAAACAGGTATTACTATTGATAAAGTTTGTCTATTCTCTTGGAGCATGTTTATTCAGTATTCTCTGTAATGTGCGTCTGTGCATTCTAAGCCTTCTTGCGGTTTCAGATACATTTCTATTACACTGTATAAACACTCTTTGAATATGTTCCCACCTAATTCGATCTGCTGTCATTGGATTTTCTGGTGGCGGAGGTAATATTTCTTTAGAATTAGTAAGAGCATCATAAATTTGATCAATTTCTGCAGGTTTCGGCAGATAATCAATTGCTCCAGATTTAATTGCAGCTACAGCTGTTGCAATGTTTCCATAACCAGTTAATAAAAGCGATTTGGTTTGAGGGCTAATTTTTTGAAGTTCTTTAACTAATTCTAATCCAGACCCATCTTCCAATCTCATATCAACAACTGCATAATCAAAGTTGTTCTCATTAACCTTAGCTAATGAGTCTTTAAAACCTGGGGAAGATATTACTTCAAACCCTTTTTTTTCCATAGATCTCGTAAGTCTTTCTCTAAAAGGAAGATCATCATCAACAATCAGTAATTTCATATTCATATATCTAAGATAGAGTTATCAAAATTAATTTCAACAACAGCATTATCATCTTTGGAGTTATAGAAATTAAGATTACCACCCATATTTTCAATTAGGTTTTTTGCTATAAATATACCTAGTCCCATTCCCTGATTATTTTTCGAAACATATGGCTCTCCTAATTTGTCAATTATATCTTTAGAAAAGCCATTTCCATCATCCGATATAGTTATTTTAATGTTTGTTTTTTCATATTTTAATTCAACTTTAGTTATATGTTTAGAATAGAATATTGCATTTTGGATTATGTTGCCCAAAGCATACATTATTTCATCTCTATAAATGATCTCAGGTTCAGAGTCTGAAGAATTTATTTTTAAATTTAGATTTTTATTT
>CACDIK010000048.1 GCA_902553005.1 uncultured Alphaproteobacteria bacterium
ATTTATAAAAAATTATATGAAATTCATGGTCAGAAAATGATGTTTGGTCACGATAATATACATTTTAAAACAATTAACTTACCTACAAAACAGAGATACATAAATCTATGCAGTAAATTTGGTTTAAAAAAAATTAAACCTTCTAGTAAAAAAAATTTTCAAATAATTAACATTATTTAAGTGAAAAATATTGCAATAATTGGAGCTGGGATGACTGGCTTATCTCTTGCTTATAATCTTCAAGAACATAATATTACAATTTTTGATAAATCATGGAGACCAGGAGGAAGAGTATCTACTAGAAAGCATGATAATTATCTTTTTGATCATGGTGCACATTATCTATCGACAAATCATTCCGTAAATCAATTAAATGAAGTAATAAGTAGATATAACTTGGGGCAAGTAATAGAAATAGATTTTGCAACTGATTATTTAAAAAATAAAAAAACTAGAAAAAAAATTATTATTGGCCAAAATGGAATGAATTCTATTCCAAAATCTATTTTTGATAATATCAAAGTAAATAGTTGTTTAAATTCAAAAATAATTAAAATTTCAAAAAACAGTAATGATCTCTTCTCACTATTTTCTGAAAAGGAAGAATTTAAAGATTTTGATTTTGTTTTATTTTGTATACCTTATTTTCAATCTAAAGAACTTTTAAAAGATTTGATTGATTTTACTCAAATTGTTAGCGAGCCATCTTATGATCCCATACATACTGTAATGTTAAGCTATAAAGAAAATAATAACATTAATATTAAAGCTGGATTAAATCTTCATAAAGATATTAGTTTCTTTATGAATCAAAATATAAAATTTAATGAATTATCCGATGATAGTTGGGTATTAAATATGAGTTCTGAATATACAAATAATAATATTAACATAGATAAGTCTGTACTAGAAAAATATGCTCAATCAATATTTGAAAAAACATTTGAAATAAAAAATGAGATAAGTTTTATTAAATCACACAGATGGTTATATGCGCAAACAAAGGTGACTTATAATAGTATATCAAAAAAAAATTGGATTAATTCTAAGGATAATAAAATATTTTTAAGTGGAGACTGGGTTCTAGGAAAAAGTCTTAGCGATGCATGGGATGCAGGAGAAAAATTATCACATTATATTAAGATTTTATCAGTTTAATATTATGTATTAAAATATCTTTTAATATTTTTAGCTGCCTGTCTTATTCTTTGAGTATTTTCTACTAGACCAATGCGAACAAAACCCTCCCCTCCTTTTCCAAATGCCAAACCGGGAGCCAATGCAACATCGGCATTTATCATTAAATTTTTTGCAAACTTCATAGAACCCAATTTTTTATATTTTTTTGGTAAAGGAGCCCATACAAACATTGATGCCTCAGGCTTTGGAATTTTATCCCAACCAGCCCTTTCAAAAGACTCTATTAAAACATCTCTTCTTTTTTTATATGTCTCCCTTATTTCTTCTACACATTTTTGAGATCCATTTAGAGCAGCAGTGGCTGCTACTTGAACAGGTGTAAAAGCACCATAGTCTACATATGATTTAATTTTCGTTAAAGCTTGAATTAAATTTTTGTTTCCAACTGCAAAACCTATTCTCCATCCTGCCATTGCATAAGTTTTGGATAAGGTCGTAAATTCAACTGCTATGTTCTTTGCGCCATTAACTTCTAATATTGATGGAGGTGGATTATTACCAAAGTAAATTTCAGAATAAGCTAAATCGGAAAGAATATAAACTTGATATTTTTTTGCAATTTTTACTAATTCTTTGTAAAAATCTAAATCAACTATCTGAGCTGTTGGATTTGAGGGAAAAGAAACGATAATAACCTTTACTGAAGAATATTTTTTTAAATTATTAACTATATTCAATAAAAATTTATTTTTATCGAACTGTCCATTAAAAAATGTTTGTAAAGGTGTTAATTTAGCTCCGGCAATCATAAAACCATATGGATGTACAGGATATGAAGGATCAGGACACAATATTCTGTCTCCTCTTGAAGTTATGGCTTGTGCTAAATTAGCTAATCCTTCTTTAGAACCAATTGTTACTATAATCTCACTTGATGGATTTAAATCAACATTAAATCTTTTTTTATAATATTTAGCTTGAGCTTTTCTTAATCCATTAATGCCTTTAGAAACTGAATAACGTCCAACACCTGGCTTATCTATAACTTCTTTTAATTTCTGCCTTATGTGAAGAGGTGTTGGCATATCAGGGTTACCCATACCAAAATCAATAATATCTCTACCCTCTGATCTCAGTTTCATTTTTAATGTATTTATCTCCCCAAATATATATGGGGGCAATCTATTAATTCTTTCAAATTTAGATTTCACTTTTTAAGCATTAATTAATTATTTTTAATATTACCAGTTTAAATAAAATTGATTTTTAATAATATTATTCCTATTTTTATAAAGTGATTAAATTATTTTACTATTTTTTACCATTTATCGTGCTCTTTCTACCGAGTTTATGGGTAAACTATATTTTAAAAAAATATAATAAAATTTTACCTGATATGCCCTTCACTGGAAGAGAGCTTGGGAAAAAAATACTTGAAGAAGAAGAAATTACCAATGTATCAATTAATCCTATTCAGCAATTAGATCACTACAATCCTAAAGAAAAAAAAATACATATTGCTACAGATAAACTTGATAAAAAAAGTATAACAAGCATTGCCGTTGTTGCTCATGAAATTGGTCATGCAATTCAAGATAAAGAAAAATATAAGCCACTTATACTTAGGCAATCATTAATTGAGAAAACAATGATCTTTCAAAGAATTGGATCATTCTTATTAATTATTGGATTACCATCAATATTTGCTTTTACTAAAAGTCCATTTATCACTCTTATTGCTGCAATAATAATAATGGGGTGT
>CACDIK010000049.1 GCA_902553005.1 uncultured Alphaproteobacteria bacterium
TGGATTTATAAAATCAAATTATAGAAAATTTAATATTCGATTTGATCTTGAAGAAAACAAAAATAAAGTTGATGATTATTATATGATGAAAGAAATGCTTACTAGGAGATTTAGTAACTCAAAATTTCAAGACGAGTTAGATTTGCCAAGTTTGTTGCTTATAGATGGAGGAAAAGGACAATATAATTCTGCAAAAAAAGTTTTAGATAGTTTAAAAATAGATATACCAATTATCTCTATGGCAAAAGGTGAGGAAAGAGATGCAGGTAGAGAAATTCTAATTCATGATAAATTTACATATAGATTAAATGAAAATAATCCACTTCTTCATTTTTTGCAAAATATTAGAGATGAGGTTCATAGATTTGCAATAACAACTCATCGATCAAAGAGAGCAAAGATGAGCGTCAAATCTGTATTTGATGATATAGAAGGAGTAGGTCCTGAAAGAAAGAAAATTTTAAAAAAACACTTTGGCACAGTGGAGAAATTAAAATTAGCTAGTTTAGATGAATTAAAAGAGGTTAAATCTATACCTGAGTCAATTCTAACAAAAATTTATGAATATTTTCATAGCGTTTAAAAAATTCTTCATCTACAAAGAATACAAATGAATATATCAAATATTCTAACAATAATTAGAATAGCTATAATTCCAATTATAGTTCTTTGTATATATCTTACGAATCCATATTTTGGTTGGATAGCCTTTATATTATTTTGTTTAGCTGGAATCACAGATTACTTTGATGGTTATTTAGCTAGACTAAGAAATGAAGTGACAAACTTTGGAACATTTTTAGATCCAATTGCAGATAAATTATTAGTAGCGGCAGTTATTCTTATTTTAACTTCTAAGGGTGTAATAAAAGACTGGGATACTATTCCAGCCCTAATAATATTATTAAGAGAAATAACAGTATCAGGTTTAAGAGAATACTTAGCTGGGATAAAAATTAGTATACCAGTTTCAAGAATTGCAAAAGCAAAAACCTTCCTTCAACTAGCTGCACTTGGATTACTTATATTATCTGAGAGTAATCTTAATTTATTATTTATTATTTATTTAGGTAAGACTTTTCTATGGATTGCTGGAATATTAACTCTCTATACTGCCTATGATTATATTAAAGGATCAATAAAACATTTTTGAAATGAGAATTCGATATTTTGCTTGGATTAAGGATATAACAAATAAAGATGACGACGTAATTGATATAAATCACCCAAAAACTATACAAGAATTAAAAAAATATTTAGAAAATTTGTATCCTGAGCTAAGAAAACATTTTTTACAAGACGTTTTAAGATTTGCAGTTAATCAGGAATATGTTTCAGAAAATTTGAGTTTAAATCCAATTGATGAAATTGCAATATTTCCACCAGTTAGCGGTGGGTGATGATAAAAATACAAAAAAAAAATTTTAATTTAGAAGAAGAAATAGATAAAATTAAAAATAAACATTCAGACATAGGGGCACAAACTTCTTTTGTTGGTTATGTAAGAGATTTAAACAATAATAAAGATGTTAAATATTTAAATTTAGAAGTTTACGAAGAAATGGCATTTAAAGAATTGTCAAAAATTGAAAATAATGCATTAAAAAAATGGAGCTTAATTGATACTTTAATCATCCATAGATATGGAAAACTAAATGTTAACGAAAAAATAGTTTTAGTTAGTTGTTTTTCACAACATAGAAAAGATAGCTTTAATGCTTGTGAGTTTATTATGGATTATTTAAAGAAAGATGCACCATTCTGGAAAAATGAATTTTATTATAAAGATGATGAATGGTTAGAAAATTCTAAATAGAATTTTTAACCATATCACTAAAATCATTCATAAATTTGAAAGTAGTTGTGTTCTCTCCTGTATTATATTTAAAATCATCAATTGATCTAATAGGAGTAATTTCAGCAGCTGTTCCCGTTAAAAAAGCCTCATCATAATTTCCTATTTCATCAGGCATTATATGTTTTTCTGTTATTTTAAATCCTTGATTAGATGCCATTTCAATGACCGTTTGACGTGTAATCCCATTAAGAAAACAGTCTGGAATAGGAGTATGAATATTACTATCTTTAATAAAAAAAATATTTGCTCCTGTACCTTCAGCAACATAACCTCGATAATCTAACATCAAAGCATCGTGATAACCTTTGTTTTCCGCAAATTCTTTTGACAAGGTACAAATGATATAAGGTCCAGAAGCTTTTGCTTCATATGGAGCTGTATCCGGTGCAGGTCTTTTCCAAGGTGATGTAATTAATTTTAAACCAGCTTTTTGATCTTCAATTTTAAAATAAGTTGCCCAGTCATCCCAAACTGCAATAGCTACGTTTATATTTGATTTAGTTGTTGATAATCCCATCTGATCTCCACCTCTCCAAGCAAGTGGTCTAACATAACAATTTTTGTAATTCATTTTATCAATGAGATCATATTTTGCTTTATTAATTTGATCATGTGTGAAAGGAATTTCCATTCCAATTATTTCAGCAGATTTAAAAAACCTTTTAGTATGTTGTTCTGATTTAAAAATCTTTCCATTATAAGCCCTCTCACCTTCAAAAACAGCGCTTGCATAATGAAGTCCTTGAGAGATTATATGAGAATTTGCATCCTGCCATGGTATTATTTTACCATTCATCCAGATCCATCCATCTCTATTTTCAAATGATTTAAACATATCCTTTATTAACTTTTTTAATGACAATTGACTATCAGTGATGCATAATTAAGTCAATATGGCTGACCTAAATAAGTTGTTAACACCACTCTTTTTAAACGAAGGTGAGATAAGAAAGATTATAGAGCTATTATTTTTTTCATATAGAGACTTTACAGAAGGCCCTGATAAAATTTTAGAGAAAATAAATTTTGGTA
>CACDIK010000050.1 GCA_902553005.1 uncultured Alphaproteobacteria bacterium
TGATCCTGTTTTAATTAGAGCTGATGGAACATTGTTATACCATTTACCTTCAGTCATTGATGATATTGAAGAAAAAATTACACATATTATTAGGGGAGAGGATCACATAGCTAATACTGCCTATCATATTCAAATTTTTAAAGCTCTTGAATCTTCTATTCCATCATTTGCTCATCATCCATTCTTAGTTGATGAAAATGGTAAGGGTTTTAGCAAAAGACTTGGAAGTCTTTCAATTGAAAATTTTAGAGACGAAGGATATGAAAATATATCGTTACTTAATTATTTTCTTTTTATTGGTTCGAGCAGTAATATTGATCCTATCAAAGATTTAAATGAAATAGTAAAAAAATTTGATATTCAAAGCTTATCTAGATCTTCTGCTAAATTTTCAATTGAATCCTTAAGAAACCTTAATGAAAATACCATTAAATTATTTAGTTATAATGAGATTAGTCATAAGTTAAAAAATATAAAATCAAATTTTCAAAAAGAGAGTTTTTGGCGTTTTATTAAAAATAATATTTCATTTATTAAACAAGCTAAAGAATGGGAAGAAGTAATTACAAAAATAAATAATGCTAAAGATTTAAATATTGATGATAATTTTATTAATACGGCAGTTGATGAATTACCTGAGGATCCTTTTGATGAAACAACATGGGACCATTGGACATCAAAAATTAACAAAAAAACTGGGCTTAAAGGAAAAGATTTATTTATGCCTTTGAGGTTGATTTTGACAGGAAAATCTCATGGACCCGAATTAAAATATCTACTACCATTATTTGATAGAGACGAAATCTTGCAAAAACTTGGAAAAATCTAGTAAATTTAAATTTATACTCTATTAGCGATCTAGTAATTATGGAAGATAAAGTATATTTATTTGATACCACACTTAGAGATGGTCAGCAAACAACAGGAGTTAATTTTTCTGTTAGTGATAAAATGAATATATCCCAACATCTTGATGATTTAGGAATAGATTACATTGAAGGTGGATGGCCGGGAGCAAATCCCACCGATAATGATTTTTTTTCAAGAAATACAAAATTTTTAAAAAGTAAATTGACTGCCTTTGGTATGACAAGAAGACCAGGTAGAAGTGCAGATAACGATCCAGGATTAAATGCACTTATTAATTCAAGCGCAAGTTGTGTTTGTATTGTTGGTAAATCATCATCATTTCACGTAAAAAACGCTTTAGAGATATCTGAAGATGAAAATTTAAAAATGATCAGTGATAGTATTCAATTAATAAAAAATAAAAATAAAGAGCCAATCTTTGATGCAGAACATTTTTTTGATGGCTTTAAAGAAAATAAAGATTTTGCATTGAATTGTATTAAAGCAGCGTATGACGCTGGTGCAAGATGGGTTGTGCTTTGTGATACAAATGGGGGAACTCTTCCAGATGAAATTTACAATATTGTTTCAGAAGTAGTAAAAGTTATACCAGGTCAAAATGTTGGTATACATGCTCACAATGATACTGACAATGCAGTTGCAAATGCATTAGCGGCTATTAATGCTGGAGCAAGACAGATTCAGGGAACGATTAACGGTTTAGGAGAAAGATGTGGAAATACAAATTTAATTTCCTTAATTCCATCTTTGGTTCTAAAAACAAAATATAAGACAAATATTTCAAAAGATAAATTAAAAAATTTAATACTTATTTCTAGAACATTAAATGATATTCTTAACATGCCTTCGAGAAAAAATGCTCCATATGTTGGAGATCATGCTTTCTCTCATAAAGGTGGATTACATGCATCTGCAATAGAAAAAAATTCTTCAACTTATGAACATATTAAGCCAGAAATAGTTGGAAATTCTAGAAATGTTGTAATTTCTAATCAGGCAGGAAGATCTAATATATTAAATCAATTAAATAAGATTAATATTGATCTACCTAAAAATGAAATCAACAATATCTTAGAGATTATCAAGGAAAAAGAATCAGAAGGATATTCATTTGATACTGCTTTAGCTAGTTTTGAATTATTAGTAAGACGTCACCTTGGTCATTTTGTGGATTTTTATAATTTAGAAAAATTTAGAGTCACAGATGAAAGAAGATGGAACGCTAAAGGTGAAATTGTTACTGAAGCAGAGGCTACAGTATTTTTAAAAGTTAAGGATTCAAATATGATGACAGTGGGTACTGGAAATGGTCCAGTAAATGCTATTGATAGTGCATTAAGAAAAGCCTTAATTGATTATTATCCTGATCTCAAAGATTTAAAGTTAACTGATTACAAAGTTATGATTCTTTCATCAGAAAAAGGTACCGGTGCTATAACAAGAGTTTTAATTGAGTCTTCTGATTCCACTAATACACATTGGACAACTATTGGCGTATCTCCAAATATTATTGATGCATCTTATAGCGCTATTTTTGATAGCATTACTTTTAAGCTATTTAATGATTTAAAGAATAAAAGTTGACTCGAAAAAATCCAAGCATAATTTTAGTTAGACCTCAACTCCCTGAAAATATTGGAATGGTTGCTCGTGTAATGCACAACTTTGGCCTAAAAGATCTAATTGTTGTTTCACCAAGAGATAACTGGTTAAACAAAAAATCAGTAAATGCAGCAAAAAAAGCAACGAAAATTATTAAGAATATTAAAGTTTATGATGATTTAGAAATTGCACTTTCTAATTTTTCTTATGTTGTGGCCACAACTAATAGAAGAAGATTTTTGGAAAAAAGTATTACTAATGATTTTAAATTCATTAAAAGAAAAATTATTGTTAATAAAAAAACAGCAATACTTTTTGGTCCTGAAAATTCAGGACTTTCAAATGAGGATTTGAGATTATCTGATATTATTTTTACCA
>CACDIK010000051.1 GCA_902553005.1 uncultured Alphaproteobacteria bacterium
TTTAACAAGCCTCCAGCCATTAGTATTGCACTTCCATATCCGTGCTCAGTTCCATAGCCTCCATTTTGTTTTATAGTTCGGCCAAATTCAGTGAGAGTAAGAATTAGTGTATTATCAAATGCTTGGCCAAGATTTTCATGAAGAATAGTAACGATCTTATTTACTTCTTCTAGTTCATCAGCATGCGCCCCATCAACACCTCCTTGAGCAGCATGGGTATCGAAACCATCTAAATCAAATACAGCAACTCTAGGACCACTTTGATCTTTTAATTGTTTAGCAGCTTCAAGAGCAA
This sequence comes from uncultured Alphaproteobacteria bacterium, assembly GCA_902553005.1. Lineage (GTDB taxonomy): Bacteria > Pseudomonadota > Alphaproteobacteria > HIMB59 > CACPNW01. Next base: position 296 of record CACDIK010000051.1, read on the forward strand.
GTTTTTTTCTATCATCAGAGTCAGTAGCTATTTGCATAGACAATGGTCTTTGTCTAATTGTATCAAGTGTAGATTTAATTAGCTCGTTATGTTCACCTTTAAATTCATTATAAATTTGATCTATTAACTTTGTTTCAACAAAATCTGGTGATGGGAAGAAATTATTATTCTGTGGCACACCTCTTAATAAAAGTGGCATTGGTAAAGATATTGCCAAACCTTTTCCTATAATATTAGAAGCTAGTAATCCCCTACCAAGCCATCCTGTTTTTTCTTTGTATGGAATGTGTGCTCCAGTTTCCATTAAATTTTGTCCATCAAAATGTGATCTACCTGTGTAAGGAATATTTGTTGCATGAACAAATGCCGCTTGATTTTTTTGCCAGAGTTTATGGAAAATTTCTAATTTAGGGTGAAGACCAAAGTCGCTGTTCAAATTAAGAACGTCTTCCAGAATAAGTTTTTTTCTCAATTTTTTTAGACGTTTATCTCCAATAACAGGAACAGCTGTTAAACCATCCATTCCCCCGCGAAGTGATATAATAATTAGATTTTTTTTCTGCATTGAAGCAAAACTTATTTTTGGAAAATATCCAGAAAAAAACAATGTTGTTGATCCTCCAATTAAAAAATTTCTTCTTGTGCAGTTCATATTTTTAATACTCCTGGCAAATTACAAATAACTCCATACTTTTGCCCTAAATCATAATCTGATATGCCAAATCTAAAATTCTCAATAAGTGATGCCATTTTTTCATGATCATCAAAATTATTTTTAAGACAAGCTAAAATAAAATCATGTGATCTGTTTCCAGATTTAACAAGCATGGGAAGTTCAACTGAAGCAAACCAAAAGCGACGTAATAATAATTCTGGTGATACCCAATCTACCTCCAAATCACTCCAACCATTAGGTTGTTTGGCACGATAAGGTGAATGACCTATTTCTCTAAGTATCCATGATAATTGTCTTTGTCTATTATTTGGTTTTGACTTAAAAGTATAATTCATTTTTTCAAAAGAAAGCGGAATATTTAAATCAAACATTCTAGATAGTTGCATTAACCATATTTCAGGTGGATGAAATTTATGTGTATTCTCATTATATTTATAAGCTTGCGTTATAACTGCTTTATGAATTTCAATTAAGTTTCCATTGGATTTGTTCCATGCTTCTATTACGGGTTTTATCATTTCATCTGTTGGTTCATCTGTAATAAAATGCCTACATAATTTTGTTGAAACAAATTTTATGCAGATTGGGTGTGTTGCCAAATCATGAATTACTTTAGCAAGTTCTCTTTTTGCGTCATTTTTATATTTAACTCCTAAAACTATTTTATCTCCTTTTTGATGCATTTCTTGATCAAACCATATATCGCCGGTTTCTAAATTTTTTCTATCCCATTTGTGCGCCCAACCTGTCATGATATAGGCTAACTGAATAACATCTTCCTGAGTATATCCAGCATTAGGAGAAACTGTATGTAACTCTAATAATTCTCTTGCATGATTTTCGTTTATAGTCTCTCCCCACTCCATTCCTTTTTTAGAATTGGGGCCAAAAGATTCTGAATTATCAAGGTGATGAATCATACACCATGAAGTAGTTACTGACTGAACCATCTCTTCAAAAGTTTTAACCATGTTAGGTCTAATAATTTCACGTTGATAGGGTCCAGTACTAAACTCTGCTAGAAAATCTTTTTCACTTATTGCAAAATGATTTCCCCAAAAAAGCCAGAAACGCTCGAAAACAGGTAGTTTGGAATACTTTGTTTGAAAATGACGAATAGCATGTTCATTTAATTCAAAATATCTTTCACCAGTTTTTATTCTTAATTCATCTTTTGCTTTTCTATACGCATGTTTATCATTTTTAAATTTTTTTCTTAAAACCTCTCTATCTCCGTACACCCATTCACCATATTTTTTTCTTAAATCTTTTTCTGTTGGGATTGTTCCAGGCCACAAGAGATCAGGTATGGTATCTAATTGATTTATTGCCCAATTAAGAGGATCTTTATCTGGTTTTTCATTTGGCGACAGGCCAAACGCTACTCGTCTATAAAAATTTAATGACATATATAAAAAAAAATAGTTTATATATTTATAATTTTTAAAAATAAAATTTAATGAAAAATATACCTCTAAAAATTTGTGGCATAACAAATGTGAAATCTGTTGAAGTGGCACATAAAAATAAAATAAAATCATTGGGTTTTGCAAGTAAAAATTTAAATGGACCAAACACAGTTAGTGATAAAAAAATACAATCATTAATTAAAGAATGTAAAAATTATAAGATAGAATCAGTGCTTTTGACTCGGTATGTATCTTTAGACAAGCTAATAGAGCAAATAGATTTTACAAAACCAAAGACAATTTCATGTTCATATCATTTTCCCAAAAAAGATTTATTAAAAATAAAAA
>CACDIK010000052.1 GCA_902553005.1 uncultured Alphaproteobacteria bacterium
AATATTTAGTTTAATATTTTTAATAAAGAGTGCTCTGGCTGAGAATAAATATATAACTATAGCAAGCACAACTTCTACACATGATACAGGTTTATTAGAATATATTAATAAAAAATTTGAAAATAAATATAATACAAAAGTTAGAGCTCTATCTCTTGGAACAGGTCAAGCAATTAAAGTTGCTATGGGTGGCAATGTGGAAATTTTATTAGTCCATCATAAAAAATCAGAACTAGAATTTATGAATAATGGGTTTGGTATTCTAAGGCATGATTTAATGTACAATGATTTTGTCTTAATTGGACCAAAAAAAGATAAAAATAAATGCTCTTCTATTGAAAATAAAATGATTGAAATAAAAAAATCAAAATTATTATTTGTATCCAGAGGTGATGAAAGTGGAACACATAAAAAAGAAAAAGAACTTTGGGAATTATCGAACATAAATATACCATTAGAAGAAAATTGGTATCTTAGTGTAGGTCAGGGAATGGGATCAACGTTATTAATTACTAATCAAAAGAATGCGTACACACTTAGTGATCGAAGTACTTGGATAGCTTTCAATAAAAAGGAAAATCTACAAATTGTCTGCGAAAATTTACCACCATTATTTAATCAATATGGAATAATTTTAGTAAGTAATAAGATAAATAGTAATTTAAATATTGAAGAAGCAAAAAAATATATTGATTGGATTACATCAGAAGAAGCAAAAAAATTGATTAATAATTATCGAGTAAATGGAAAACAATTATTTTTCTTTAATCATAATTAGTTAATTCTGCCAAAAAAAGTCAATCTTGCATTTTCGGAAAGCATTGTACCATTTTCTTCATTATAATTTAGTGTTACTAATATTCTTGGTTTTTCTGACTCTACTGGTGTTACACGATGCAAATAGTTTCTACCGTAAAACAATACAAGAGTGCCAGCATCAACATCTACTTTTTGTGGTAAAGTTTTTCTATCTAAAATATTTTTAATATATGATTTATCAATGTAATTTTCTGAAAAATTTCTTCCTTTACTAACATATTCAAATTCACCACCTTTATCTGATGATTGTATCATTAAAGTAATGGCAAATGATGCATTATCAAAATGCCATCCTAGCTGTTGTGATTTTTGATAATAATTATAATTTATGGAAGATAAGGTATCAGTGTATGGATAAATATCTTTTAAATTTAAGACACCTTTTAAAAAATTTTTAAAAATGTTTGATTGATATAAAATATTTAATTTAGATTGCTGATTTAACAAATCATGAGGAACACAACCTTTATCACTTACTACCTCTATATTTAATGGATCATTCATGTCACCTAATTTATCTTGTTTATTTAGTAAAATAGTATGATTTTGAGAACAATAGAAAGCTTGATCTTGTAATCCATGTGCTTCAGTAATTAATTCACTTAAACAGTCATTTGTTAAAAAATCATTTAATATTAGTATAGAATTTTTTTTAATTTCATCGTTACAATATTGAATATATTCATCGCTATCTATTGGATGTTTTGACTGATTAACTATATCGATTATGGTATTCATTGCTGACTTAATACTTATATACTAAAGTTGTAGATGTTAAATTTAAAAAATTTATATATATTTATTCAAAATGGTTTGGAATTTTCAAGATACTTATACTAAATTACCTAGTATTTTTTATAGTAAAGTTAATCCTGAAAATTTTAGTAATAAAAAATTAGTTTTGTTTAATAGTGGTCTTGCAAGTGACTTAAATTTAGATTTTAGTAAATATGATGATACTGAAAAGTGTAATATTCTTTTGGGAAAAAATAAATTAGATAAAAATTACTTTTCACAAGCTTATGCTGGACATCAATTTGGAAATTTTACAATTTTAGGTGATGGCAGAGCTGTAATTATTGGTGAACATATTACTAATAATAAACAAAGGGTAGATATACAGTTAAAAGGCTCAGGTCAAACACCCTACTCTAGAAATGGAGATGGAAAAGCTGCCTTAGGTCCAATGATAAGGGAATATATATTGAGTGAAGCTATGCATAATCTTGGTATATCATCAACCAGAGCACTTGCAGTTATTACTACAGGGGAAAATGTATTGCGTGATAGATTAGAGCCAGGTGCAATATTAATTAGAGTAGCGAAATCACATATTAGAGTTGGTACTTTTCAGTTTGGAAGTCTTTTAAAAAATAGAGAGGAATTTCAAAACTTTATATCTTATACAATTACAAGGCTGTATCCTGAAATAGATAATAGTAATGATAAGTATTTAAAATTGTATGAAACAATTTGTGATTTGCAAATTAAGTTGGTTATAAATTGGATGAGAGTTGGTTTTATTCATGGTGTTATGAACACAGATAACATGTCTTTATCAGGTGAAACTATAGATTATGGTCCAGCAGCATATTTGGATGAATATAATCCAAAAAAAGTTTTTAGTTCAATTGATAAAATGGGAAGATATTCGTTTGAAAATCAATCAAAAATAACATTATGGAATTTAGCAAGATTTGCCGAAACTTTTCTTCATTTAATTGATAAGAATGAAAAAATAGCAATTAAAAAAATTGAAGATATTTTAAATAAATATAAAAAATTGTTTGATCAATCTTGGTTAGAAATGATGTCTATGAAATTAAATTTAGACACTAATAATAATAACGAAGAAATTATCAAAGAATTTTTAGATTTGATGCATATT
>CACDIK010000053.1 GCA_902553005.1 uncultured Alphaproteobacteria bacterium
GGTTCATTTTTTCTATTACTATGACTACGGCTGCAGTAACATTATTTATGTTAGCAGCCATGCCTTTTATTGCAGCGATTGTTGGTTATTTTATTCTTGGCGAAATACTAAAAAGATCAACATTAATTGCTATGGTTGTAGCATTTATAGGTGTGTGCGTAATGATTATAAATGACAGTATTTCTGGAACTGCTTTAGGTGCAATAATAGGATTTATTTCTGCAACTGGTTTTGCCTTATACACGGTAACAATAAGATGGAAACCTGAAACACCAAAATTCACAACAGTTGTTTTAGCTGGACTATTTTGTGCAATATTTGCATTCTTTATTTTAGGCTTCTCTTTTGAACCTTTTATTCTGATGCCTGAAATAAATAGTTATTTGAGTATACTTCATGGAATAATTGTTGCAGCCGGCTTAATACTTTACAGTCTTGGAGCAAAATACTTACCCTCAGCTGAGCTAGCACTTTTATCGTTAATGGAAGTTGTTGGAGGAGTTCTGTGGGTTTGGCTTCCTATTTTTGGAATTAATGAAGTACCTAGTACAACTGTAATAATTGGAGGTTTTATAATAACTTTAGCTGTAGTTTATTATGGTTTTGCTGCAAGGCAGATTGATATCAATATTAAAACTTAGATATTTGCTGTAACTTTATTAATATTTTTTCTTGGTAAATTATTTTTAGACCAAACTGTATCAAGAGCCTTAATCATTTTTTCAATATGCTCTTTTCTATGTTTTGGGGTAACAGTTATCCTTAGCCTTTCTAGACCTTTGGGCACAGTTGGATAAAAAATTGGTTGTGCATAGATACCATGATCATCAATTAAATCTTTAGACACTTTTTTGCATAAAAAAGGATCATTAATTAATACTGCTACAATATGAGAATTTGTATCCAAATAAGGGATTGCTAAGGAATCTAAATTTTCCCTTATTAAAGCAGCATTTTCTTTTATTCTTATTCTTAGTTGTTCTGCCAGAGAAACAATATCTATTGCTTTAGCTGCTCCTGCAGCAATTGACGGACAGATTGAAGTTGTAAAAATAAAACCTGGAGCGAAACTTCTAATGTAATCAATTATTTCTGAACTAGCTGCAATATAACCTCCCATTTGACCATATGCTTTAGCTAAAGTTCCATTAATAATATCTATTTTATCCTCAACTCCCATTTCTACTGCAATACCTTTACCTTCTTCACCGTAAAGTCCAACTGAATGAACTTCATCCAGATATGTCATACAGTTATATTTTTTTGCTAACTCTACAATTTTAACTATAGGTGATCTTATACCTTCCATAGAGTATAAACTTTCAAAAACGATTAACTTAGGGTTATCTAAATTTGACTCTTTTAGTAACTGTTCTAAATGATCAATATCATTGTGTTTAAATATATGACACTTAGCTCCACTATTCTTAATACCTTGTATTAAAGATGCGTGATTTAATTCATCAGAAAATATCTCAATATCTTTAATTTTTTTTCCTAAAGTCCATAAAGTAGATTGGTTTGCTGTATAAGCAGAAGCAAAAACTAATGCCGCCTCTTTATTATGAACATTTGCCAGTTTTTTTTCTAGTTCAGTATGATAGGTTGATGTACCAGAAATATTTCTTGTTCCACCTGAACCTGATCCATATTCAAGTAGTGTTTTAACAATTTCATTTACGACTTCTGGGTGCTGACTCATATTAAGATAGTCATTAGAGCACCAAACCTCAACTTCTCTTTCTTTGTTTTTAAAACTTTCATCCGCATTTGGAAAACTTTTTATAGGTCTGTCTATGTTTCTAAAGTCCCTATAAAGACCTTGTTCTTTAAGATTTTTCAATTCAGATTTAAAGAAATTTTTGTATTGCATAAATGTTAGATATCTTACCCAATCTTTAATTGTAAGTGTTTAATTGAATGAATTGTCACACCTTATTTCTACTAAAAGACATTCTCTTCCAGACACCATATTTATCTTTAATTATAAATCGATGATACAACGCCGCTGCAATATGAAGTGAAAAAAGAGCTATTAACATAAGTGCTGAGTAGTAGTGTATAGCTAGAGCTTGAGGGTATAAAAAAAAATTCTCTTCGATTAAAGGTGGTATTTTAATTAATCCCAAGAGATGAACATCTTCTCCTCCAAGCCATGTCATAAAGGTACCTTGAATAGGAACAAGAATAACTAAACCATAAAGAACAAAATGGACTAAATTCGAAACCAATTTATGAAATAAAGGTATATTTTCATATTTGGGATGAGTGTTAAATATGTATTTCCACATTAATCTAAGCACAACTAAACTAAAAACTATGGTGCCAAAAAATTTATGAGTAATAATAAAACCCATTTTAAGAGGAGAAAATTCCATATTATGAAGGCTAATCCCTGTTGCAACTTGCCAAAAAAGAAGAAGTGCCAATGACCAATGAAAAAGTTTTGCAACTAAGCCCCAAGAAGATTTTGTACCTTTAAATTCAATCATTACTTATTTTATCATATAGTGCTATTTAAAATAATATAATCCATGAAAGTTAGAGTTTTATCGAGAAAAAGTGACTTGGCAATAATTCAAGCACGTGAATTTTCCGATTATTTGCAATCAAAACATCCTTTTGTAGAAATAGAATTTATAACAAGAAGTACTTCTGGAGATAAAGATCTAAAAACACCTCTATCTGAAATGCCAACT
>CACDIK010000054.1 GCA_902553005.1 uncultured Alphaproteobacteria bacterium
TTAATGACGGTAGTAATCTGGGAGAAATAATTCAAGAAAATGCGTATAGTATTGTTGAAAATTACTAAAACTTTAAATAAAAAATTATAAAGTAGATATAAAATGTCATTAATGGTTTGGATCAAAGTTCATATTAAAGAAGGTAAAATGGATGAATATATAAATTTACATAACTCTCCAAATGGAAGGGCTTACACTTTATCGCAAGAGGGATGCAATAGTATTATTAGATCCATAGATACAGAAAATAAAAATATTTTACTTTTAACCGAGGAATGGAGTAGCATGGATGATTGGGATAAATATTTAGCTAAAAGAGAAACTGGTGAAGAAGACGACAATTTTTTAAAAAAGATAGAAGATCTTCTTACTGATAAAGGTCACGAAATCACGTTTTCAGAAATAACTAATTAGATTGATTTAAGACTACAACGAAAAAAGAGTTCGGCAATAATAAATAGTGGTTTAGCCCTAAAATAAGGGCTATTTAATTATTGTGGTAATATTACTTTATTAATGACATGAATAACGCCATTTGTAGTTTCAATATCTGCAGTAATTACTTCTGCATCATTTACAAAAACTTTACCATTTTCTGCTTTTACAATTAATTTTTGACCATTAACTGTTTCTGCTTCAATAGTACCTGATATATCTCCAGACATTACTTTACCTGAAAGCACATGGTATGTTAAAATTCCTGCTAGAGTACTTTTATTCTCTGGCTTAAGAAGATCATTTAATGTTGCTTCGTCAATTAGAGCAAATGCATCGTCTGTTGGTGCAAATACTGTAAAAGGACCCATGCCTTTAAGTGTATCAACTAAGTCAGCTGCTTGTACTGCAGCAACCAATGTATTAAACGCGCCAGCTTTAACAGCAGTGTCAACAATATCATGTTTGTGTCCATCTGCTTTTAAAACATTAGCAAAAAATACGAATGGAATAATTAATGTAATAAATATTTTTTTCATATTATTTCCTTTTCTAATATTTTTGAAATAGTTTGAAAAAAAATAAAAAACGTGACAACCTGTACAAAATAAAATTTTTATAAATTTGACTTTTATAAGTATCAATAGTGTGGCGTATGTGTCGTGAACACTTAAGACTAAGGAAAGATGAAGGGTTGATTGGCTAAGAAGGCAGGATAATATAAAAAATAATATAAAATAAAATTTATTTTCAAATATTAATAATATTTAACAAGGTATTTACTATTTAAAATAAAAACCTATTTATTTCAAATGCGACAATTTATAGTTGAATGTTGGGATAGTATTATGAATCATGACTTTAACCCATTAAAGCACATTCCCGACCTACAAGTAAGACACATGGTATTGCAAATATTAGCTTGGATGTGGTGTATTGCATTCAGTCTTTATGTAGGATCATGGTATGTAATGGGAGTAACTTTTGCTGCACATTTTCTTCTAATCGCAGCCATTGCTATCACTATTGCTACTTTTAAAATATCTGAGAATGTCTATAAATTTAGAGAAGGTTACCATTCAACGAATAGAGCACGAGTTAGCGTTATTTATAGAGATAAATATGGCAATCCCTTTAAAGTTGAACTGCCAAAAAATGATCCAGGTGGAGAACACGACTAATTCTTTTAAATAACTACCAAACTTATTGTGAAGAAAATTAATGAATATTAGATTTTATATAAAGATTGTAGTTGGTTTATTGACTGTAAAATTTGCATTTGCAGAAGTTATAGATGTTAATGATCAAGAAATGATAAAATTATCAAATCTTAATATTCCAATTGTAGATGTAAGAAGAAGTTCAGAGTGGGATCAAACCGGCGTTATTCCAAATAGTATTTTACTAACTTTTTTCGATGAAGAGGGGAATTATAATTTTGATAAATGGTTCGAAAAATTACAACTAGAAATAAATGTAGCTGATCCAATAATCCTAATTTGTAGATCAGGACAAAGATCTAAAGTAGTCGCTAATATGATAGATGAGAAATTTAATAGTATTATTTACAATTCACAAAGTGGAATAAACTCTTGGATTAGTAAAAAATTAATAACTGTTGAACCTCAAACTAATTAGAAAAAGGGTAAGCGATAGGCCTTACCACTCACCCAGTTGAACTATACTCCAATTATATAGCAAAGTAAGTGAATTTAATTAATTTATAAAAAAGTTAAATCATCAAATGGAGACATGTGCCCATTTTCTATTTGATCAAGTGTTTGCTGACCTTTTTCCACAAGTTTCATAGCATTATTCAAGGCCCAAATTTGCTTTGTAGCTACGTGCACATCAAAAATTTTATTTCCTGATTCAATTTGCTTTTGCTCTTCTTGAATTTTATTGATTATATATTCTGCAGCACTTATTGCATTAAAGGAAACATTAGTAAGCTTAGATGCTTTTCCCATAAATTCTTTTCTCATCTTTATTGTTTCTTTTAAATCAATTCTTTCTTTTCTTTTTGAAAGCCAACCTTCATTAGCTGCTTGCTTTCTTAATGTTGATAAAGAATATTTGAATTCTGTAGC
>CACDIK010000055.1 GCA_902553005.1 uncultured Alphaproteobacteria bacterium
CATATCTAAACTTTAATACTATAATTGTACAAAAAGTAATATTTAATTTTAATGACATTAATAATAACACTTAAGTTTATACACTACCTTGCAATTGTTTTTTCAGGAGGTGTTTTAGTTGGTGGTGGAGTGATTCAATCTGTTTATACTAAAGCAAATCAAATTCCTGATTTAACTACAGCTAAGATTTTGAAGTTACTTGGCTATATTGGTCTTATATCCCTAATTGTTTTATGGATATCTGGAATTATACTATCAATTAATCTCTATGGCGGCTTTATTATTAATAGTGCATTTACAATTAAAATTATTACAGCAGGTTTTCTTTTAGGTCTATCTGCTTTTATAAATTTTCATGTTTTTAATTCCTCTAAAAATAATTTACCACCAAATAAAACAATCATGAAAATAGCTACGATGAGTGGAAGAGGGCTGCTAGTAATAGTTTTAATTGCAGCAGCAATAGCATTTTATTAATTTATAATTTTTTTGCTGCACTTGTTTCTTTGATATTTGTTAGCTTTGTATATCTATCTATCATTTGTGTTGTCTTGTGACCACTTTGGGCCATAATTTCATGAGTAGGTACACCATTCATTCTAGCCTGGGTAATTGAACCAATTCTTAGGCTATGACCAGAAATTTTATCACAATTTTCTATACCTGCCACTTCAGCTCTTTTCTTTAAAATTAAAACAAAACTTGTGTCAGTCAAACTTACTTTTTGATTTTTATTATTAAGAATATATTTTTCTATATTGTTAGCTTTGTTAATTTTATAAAAGAGAGGACCTGAGTCAATTAATGCCACGTCTAACCAATTCTTTAACGCAGATACAGGACAATAAGGTGAGTTATTTTTAGGTAAATAGATCATTCTCCCTTCACCTTTTTGATCAGTTTTAGAAAAAGGAATTAAAACCTGAACACCATCATCTTCAAAATTTAAATGCTCATATTTCATTCCTAACAACTCTGATCTTCTGCAAAAACTATAAAATCCAATTAATATTAAAGCTTTATCTCTTATGTTTCTAAAATCATCATTATCCTCTGGAATTTTATTAATTATTTTCTCAATATCTGCTTTCAAAAGCTCCTTTGCTTGACCAGATTTATTATTTTTTTCATCTCTTACAATTGCACTTATCGTTTCTGATATGTTTGGATTTTTTCTATCAAACTGAAAACCATTAACCCTATATTTATAAGTTATAGAGGCTAAAATTCTTTGTATAGTTGACGCTTTATATGCAGATGAGGAGTAGGGGTTATTATTTAATTTTTCTCTTCCTGGAATATTACTTGTTCCTTTCAATATTTTTGCTTCTGGATCTTCATGAAGCCAATCCATATAATTGGCAGTTAAAGCATATGCACTTTCTAAATCATCAACATCTAATGGACTGCAATTGTACTTATTTTTACAATAGTCAATAAATTTAAGCCAATCTCCATTGTATTTATCTTGAGTATTTTTAGCTTTAGATTTTTCCTTTAATTTATTTACGTTTTCATTTAGTGATATTTTAACCATATTATATATTACGATAATTACAGTTATCGTAAATAATAGTCAAGTGATAAATATAATAACTATAAATCAATTATTTATATATATTATCTAAATCTATTTATAATATTACAAACAAGATATAGATTTTCACGTGTAATAAAATACTGTATATAGTGTATCAAATGGAACAATTACCGCAGATTTCAGCTGATTCCCAGATCTTTGTATTAACCGGTGCTGGTATAAGTAAAGAGTCAGGGATTGAAACATTCAGAGACTCTGATGGACTATGGAATAATCATAGGATTGAGGATGTTGCGAGTCCGGAAGGATTCCATAGAAACCCTACTCTTGTCTATGATTTTTATAATAAACGTAGAAAAGAACTAAATTCAGGAATTAAGCCAAATAGGGCCCATATACTTCTTCATGAATTAGAAAAAACATATAAAATTCATATAGTTACACAAAATATCGATAATTTGCATGAGATCGGAGGATCATCATCAATAATTCACATGCACGGTGAGCTAAATAAAGCTAGATGTATTATGAATGATAATCATGTATTTGAGTGGCTAGAAAACCTAAATGAGACCCATAAATGCCCTAAATGCGGCTCTCAAATGAGACCTCACATTGTATGGTTCGGTGAAATGCCTATGCAAATGGATGAAATTCACGATTTAGCTGAACAATCTAGCCTATTTGTTTCTATAGGCACTTCAGGACAAGTCTACCCTGCTGCTGGTTTCGTTTCGATGTTTAAAGATATGCGTAAACCAACAATTGAATTAAATCTGGAACCATCAAGTAATCAAGATCAATTTGATTTTGCTATTCATAAACCTGCTACAGTTGCTGTTGAAGAATTTAAAAACTTACTTTTAAAGAATTTAAAAAACTAATTTATTCACATTATTAAATTTTTTT
>CACDIK010000056.1 GCA_902553005.1 uncultured Alphaproteobacteria bacterium
TGTTTGCATTGCAAAAACTCAATATAGTTTTTCAACTGACCCTAATCTAAAAGGTGCCCCTACAGGCCACGTTTTACCTATAAGAGAGGTAAGATTGTCATCAGGAGCAGAATTCATAGTAGTAGTCTGCGGTGATATTATGACCATGCCAGGTCTACCAAGTGTTCCTGCGGCAAATTCGATAAAGGTAAATGACCAAGGAGAAATTGAAGGTCTTTTTTAAAACTGCTATATAGAAGATTAATGTTTAATAAAAATAAATATTCATTTTTGTCTATTGCTCGAAACGCTTTTAATCATCATGAGAATTGGCAAAAGACATGGAATAGTCCTGAACCAAAAAAAAATTATGATGCAATAATAGTCGGTGGTGGTGGACACGGCTTAACTACTGCGTACTATTTAGCAAAAAACCATGGCATTAATAATATTGCTGTAATTGAAAAAGGTTGGATAGGTGGGGGAAATACAGGAAGAAATACGACTATAATTAGATCGAACTATTTATGGGATCAAAGTGCAGCTTTATATGAGCATGCATTAAAACTTTGGGAGGGTATGTCTCAAGAATTAAATTACAACGTAATGTTTTCTCAAAGAGGAGTTTTGAATGTTGCTCATAATCTTCATGATGTTAGAGAGTTGAAAAGACGTTGGCATGCAAACAGACTAAATGATATCGATTGTGAATGGCTTGATACAAAAAAAGTTAAAGAATTTTGTCCAATAATTAATACTTCACCAAACATTAGATATCCTGTTTTAGGAGCAACACTACAAAGAAGAGCAGGAACTGCAAGACATGATGCTGTTGCATGGGGCTATGCAAGAGGAGCTGATGAAATGGGAGTTGATATAATCCAAAATTGTGAAGTAACTGGAATTAATATAAAAAATGGAAATGTAACTGGTGTTGAAACAACAAAAGGAACCATTAGTTCAAATAAAATTGGAATAGCTGCAGCAGGTCATACCAGTGTCATTGCCAATATGGCGGGTATCAAATTACCTTTAGAGAGTAAACCATTACAAGCTTTAGTTTCAGAGCCAGTAAAACCAGTTATTGATACCGTAGTGATGTCCAATACAATTCATGCATATGTTTCTCAATCAGATAAAGGGGAGTTAGTTATTGGTGCTGGAACAGATGGATATACTTCATACACTCAAAGAGGTGGCTTTAACATTGTTGAAGATACCTTAATGGCAATCGTTGAATTGTTTCCAATATTTTCTAGAATGAAAATGCTACGTCATTGGGGAGGGATTGTAGATATATGCCCTGATGCAAGCCCCATCATAAGTAAAACTCATGTAAACGGATTATATTTTAATTGTGGTTGGGGAACAGGTGGTTTCAAAGCAACACCAGGTTCTGGTTGGGTATTTGCTCACACTATAGCAAATGACCAAGCCCATGAATTAAATGCTCCTTTTACAATAAATAGATTTTCTAGCGGTGAATTGGTTGATGAACATGGTGCAGCTGCCGTAGCACATTAAATCATGTTTTTAATAAATTGCCCTTATTGTGGAGAAAGAGATCAGGCTGAATTTTCTTGTGGAGGTGAGGCTCATATTGCAAGACCAAAAAATCCTCCTGAACTCTCTGATGATCAGTGGGCAGAATATTTATTCTTACGTAAGAACGAAAAAGGTGTTCATTACGAAAGATGGAACCATGAATATGGATGTAGACAATGGTTTAATTTAGCAAGAAATACTGCAACCGATGAAATTCTTGCAGTATATAAGATGGGAGAAGCTCCACCTAAAATAAAAGCAAATATTCCAGCAACACCCTCAGGTGAACCTAGTATTGGATCAGGGAATTTATCAACATCGAAAAAGGATAGATTTTAAAACTAAAGATGCGACACAAAAATAATAAAAATCTCGAAAATAATAAGTCTGTAAAGTTCTATTTTGATAATAAGGAATATTTTGGATTTGAAGGTGATACACTAGCTTCAGCACTCCTTGCAAATGATGTTCACTTAGTTGGAAGAAGTTTTAAATATCATAGACCACGTGGTATTTATACAGCAGGTAGTGAAGAGCCTAATGGAATAATTCAACTTGAAAAAAAAGAATATACCGAACCCAATAGAAGAGTAACTGAGGTTCAGATATATGATGGTTTAAAAGCATTTAGTCAAAATAATTGGCCGACTGTGAATTTTGATGCGGGTGCAATAAATGATATACTATCACCATTTTTTCCTGCAGGATTTTATTACAAGACCTTTATGTGGCCGCCAAAATTTTGGAAGGCATATGAGTTTTTTATAAGACATGCTGCAGGACTTGGTAAATCTCCAAAAAAAGATGATCCTCACAAATATGAACATTTTCATTATCATTGTGATGTTCTAGTTGTTGGTGCAGGAGTGAGTGGATTAATGTCAGCTGAAATTGCAGCT
>CACDIK010000057.1 GCA_902553005.1 uncultured Alphaproteobacteria bacterium
TAGCCTTTTTAAGTCCAGCAATTTCTTTAGCTGGATTTAAACCTTTAGGACAAGACCTAGTGCAATTCATTATTGAATGACATCTATAAAGTTTTAATGAATCATTTATTGCTTTTAATCTCTCTTTTCTTTCTGAGTCTCTAGAATCACTTACCCACCTTGCTGCCTGTAAAAGGACTGCTGGTCCTAAATATTCATCTCCATTCCACCAATAACTTGGACAAGAAGTAGTACAGCAAAAACATAATACACACTCCCATTTACCATCTAGTTTTTCTCTATCTTTTGGTGATTGTTTTTTTTCGTCTTCCAAGTTTTTTTCTTGATCATTTGTTTTTTTACGCTGCAACCAAGGTTTAATTGAAGCTAGCTGTTCATAAGCTTTGCTAAGATCTGGAACCAAATCTTTTACAACACGCATATGTGGAAGAGGATATATTTTGATTTCATTCTTAACATCGGACATACTTTTCAAACATGCTAATGTGTTAACACCATCAATATTCATAGCACAGGAACCACAAACTCCTTCTCTGCAAGATCTTCTAAATGTTAAAGTCGGATCAATTTCGTTTTTTATTTTCATAAGAGCGTCTAATACCATAGGCCCACACTTTTCTTGATCTATCTCATAATTATCTATCCTAGGATTTTTATCATCTTCGGGATCCCATCTGTAGATTGCAAGTTTCTTTGGATCGTTTGCAGGTTCTTTTAGTTGGTGAGTTTTCCCTTTAGTTATTTTTGAATTTGCAGGGAGTGTAAACTGAGCCATTAGTAAACTCTTCTTTTAGGTGGTATTGGCTGAACATGATTAGTTAGGGTATTCATATGAACACCTCTGGAACCCATACTCACATCTCCTTTATCGTTTAACCAGGCTAAAGAGTGCACTAACCAATTATTATCATCTCTTTCTTTATAATCTTCTCTTGCATGTGCGCCTCTACTTTCGGTTCGATTTAACGCAGAATGAAGAGTAACTTTTGATTGTGCCATTAAATTGTGTAACTCTAAAGCTTCGACCAAGTCCGTATTAAAGATTAATGATTTGTCTTTAATATCTATGTCATCCATTGAGCTCTCAACTTTTGAATATTCTTCAATACCTTTTGATATGAGATCATGTGTTCTAAATACTGCGCATTTTTGCTGCATTATATGTTGCATGGAAGTACGAAGTTCTCCAGTTGTAGAGTTTCCTTTGCTGTTTCTAATCTTATCAAATCGCTCAATAATATTATCTGTTTTTGATTTACTAATTTCAATTTTTTTAGAATTTGGTTTTACTTTTTCTTTACATGTTAGACTAGCTGCTTTGCCAAAAACAACAAGATCGATTAATGAATTTGTTCCTAATCTATTAGCACCGTGTACAGAAACACATGCAGCCTCACCAACAGCCATTAAACCTTCACATACTTTATCTGGATTTTCATTTGTTGGCCTTAGAACTTCGGTTCTATAATTTGTCGGTATACCACCCATATTATAATGAACTGTTGGAAGAACTGGTATTGGATCTTTAGTTAGATCAACTCCGGCAAATATTTTTGCAGTTTCTGAAATACCAGGTAATCTTTTATGTAATGTATCAGCATCAATGTGCTCAAGATGGAGTAGCACATGATCGGCATTATCTCCACAGCCTCTATTTTCACTAATTTCGATAGTCATTGCTCGGCTTACTACATCCCTTGATGCTAGATCTTTTGCATTTGGAGCATATCTTTCCATAAATCTTTCACCATCACTATTAGTTAAATATCCACCTTCTCCTCTTGCTCCCTCAGTGATTAACACTCCTGCACCGTAAACTCCTGTTGGATGAAACTGAATAAATTCCATATCAGAAAGAGGTAGGTTTTGTCTTAAAGCCATTGCACTACCGTCACCAGTACAAATGTGAGCACTCGTGGATGAGAAGTAAGCTCTTCCATATCCACCAGTAGCTAGAATTGTTTGATGAGATAAAAATCGATGGATTGATCCATCCTCTAAGCACCATGTTACCACACCAATGCAATTACCTTGATCATCAGAAATTAAATCTAAAACAAAATATTCAATATAAAATTCTACGTTGTTTTTAAGTGATTGCTGATAAAGTGTATGGAGTAAAGCATGTCCCGTTCTATCAGCTGCTGCACAAGCTCTCATAGCAGGAGCTCCCTCGCCATTGTTGGTTAAGTGTCCGCCAAAAGGTCTTTGATAGATCTTGCCATCATCTGTTCTACTAAAAGGCATGCCATATTCTTCAAGTTCAATTACTGCTTCAGGGGCTTTAGAACATAAGTATTCAATTGCATCTTGATCACCAAGCCAGTCGGAACCCTTAACTGTATCATACATGTGCCACTTCCAATTATCTTCA
>CACDIK010000058.1 GCA_902553005.1 uncultured Alphaproteobacteria bacterium
CCTGAAGTTTACATGATAAAGCTTTTTTTTGTTTTGAAAAAAATTGATAATTTTTGAAAAATTCAAATGAATCATAATCAATATTATAATTTGTAAATATTTCATCTTGAAAAAAACCTTTTACATATAAACCCTCAGAAAAAAGATAATCTGTACCTTGTGTAGAATGATTAATTAATTCAATTAGTGGCATAAAATATTTTTTATTTCGAATTTCTATTTGTCTGGAATTTAAATACAAATCAATATAATCTTTTTTTGAAAATTTATTTTCGAAAAAATATTTATTGAAAAAAAAATTTAGATAATTTTTTAATTCAGTTGATAAATTACTAATTTTTTTATAAAAAATATCAATATCATTTTTTGTATTAATATTAAAACCATAGTCTTCAAAATATTTCTTAAGAAAATTTTTTGATAATTTATTATTACTACAGGCGTATTCTATGTTAAGATTATAATTATCATCTAAAATTATCTTTGATGAATCGACAAGTAATTCTTTTGGTAAAAATAATTCACTTTTTTTTGATGAATTAATAGTAAAAATTCCTCTTCCATATATTCCTCTTTTAATTTTAATATTTTTAGCTATACCGCCATGAATGTTTAGTAAATCTAATATATTATCTTTTAACATATGAAAATTTAATATTTAATATTGAAATTATAGTTAAACAAGTAATATGTAAATCATTTGAAATTATAATAATTAAATACTTTTTAAAAATTATTAATTAATATATATCAACTTATTATTAAGGAGAGATGGCTGAGCGGTTGAAAGCACCGGTCTTGAAAACCGGCAACGGGGCAACTCGTTCGTGAGTTCGAATCTCACTCTCTCCGCCAAAATTTCTTTAAAATCTTAAAACTAATAAAAATTAATTTTTATCTTCTAGTTTATCAACTCTTTTTTTTAAATCTTGAACTAAAAAAAAAATATATACGATTGGTCCCATTATCATAACACCAACTAAAAAAGCTAAAAATTCAAACATAAAGTTACTATAAATCAAAAAGAATATTTCTCAAACACATGAAGATATTATTTTTTTTCAAATTTCCATAATTTATCTTGAGCTAAAAAGAAAATTTTACCACTTTCTGGATGAATTTTAATATCTCTTATTCTGCCTATTTCATTCTTAAAAATAATATCTTCTTCTACATTATCTAAATTTGAAAAATCTAATGAGCGTAAAGATTGATCTTTTAGTGATGTTACAAGTGCTAGTCCTTTAAATTCTGGAAATTCTTCTCCATCATATATTGTAATTGCACTAACAGCAATTGAAGGTACCCAGTAATGAATTGCTTTCGTATAACCTG
This sequence comes from uncultured Alphaproteobacteria bacterium, assembly GCA_902553005.1. Taxonomy (GTDB): domain Bacteria; phylum Pseudomonadota; class Alphaproteobacteria; order HIMB59; genus CACPNW01. The sequence goes on from CACDIK010000058.1 coordinate 1,336, forward strand.
GTAACCATTTAGGTCCTATTTTTGTATTATTGTAATTTGTTCCGCCCCAACCAAGTATTTTCCATCCATAGTTTTCACCTTTCTTTACTTCACCAATCCAATCTCCACCTTTAGCGCCGTGATTACTGATGTATAGTTTATTATCAAAAGAAGAAATTGCCATTCCTTGAGGATTTCTAACGCCAATTTGAAAGATTTCAGGAAGCCATAAAGGCTGGTCTTTGTAATGTGGGTTATCTTTTGGCACTGAACCATCTAAATTAATTCTAATAATACTCCCTGGATGTTTATCTGCTTCTTGAGCAATCATTCCTTTACCTCTTTCACCTAAAGAGGCATATAAATAATTATCTTTAATTACTATCCTAGAACCAAAATGATACGGTGATCTAATTGGGGGCTCAGATCTAAATATATTATAAAAATTTAGTTTTTCTCTATTGAATTTTGCTTTTGCAATTGACGTAGATGATGGTCCATATAATTTAAATTCACCTCTTTTCTCAGAGTAGCTAATATAAACATGATCATCATGATATAAAATTTCCAGTAAACCACCTTGGGAGTTTATATCCTCAATAAAACTTAAATTATGTTTTATCTCAATAATACTTCCATTAGTTTGATTAAATAATTTTATTTTACCTGTTTTCTCACTAATCAATATTTCATTTTTATTAATAAATGAAATACTCCAAGGTTGATCTAGATCTTTTTTTAATATTGATAATTTATAATCATTACTTAAAGAAAAAGCATTTTTATTTAATATTAAG
>CACDIK010000059.1 GCA_902553005.1 uncultured Alphaproteobacteria bacterium
CATAAGAATTTAAATTTTCAGTGGGTTTTCTTTTTATATTTTGTAAATTTGTAATTTCTATATTACCTAATAATTCTTTTGATATCTTTTGTACAATTTCATCTTGAATATCAAAAATGTCTTCAAGAACTCTATCATATCGATCTCCCCATATTATAGAACCATCTTTTGCATTAGTTAAATCTACCGCTACTCTTAATCTATTACCAGCTGATCTAATATTTCCACCAACTAAAAAATCTATTTTATGTTTTTTCGCAAATGTAAGTGCGTCTTCATTACTTTTATCATGATCGTCACATGTCTTTTTTGATACAACATCAAATTCTTTCATTCTGGAAAACTCTATAATTAAATCACCTGTAATAGCTTCTACCAAAAATTCACTGTCATCATTTTTGCTAACATTCTTAAATGTGAGTATAGCTATTTTCGGTTGAGAAGAATTTCGTGAAATAATTACATTATCATCTTGTTTATTATTTTCATCTTCATTCTTCTCCTCATTAACTGCTTCAGAGAAGAAATCATCTTCATCAATTTTTAAACCTTTTACTTTGAAAACCTCAAATTCATCACTTATATTTTTTAGTTTTCTTGTACCATCAGCTTCTATTGAATAATCAATTCTTTTATCAACTTGATCTTTGACAATTTTTGACACGAGGATTTTACCTGGTTCACTTTGACTTTCTAGTCTTGCAGCAACATTAACACCTGAACCCATTATATTATTATTTTCTACAATCACATCGTCAACATGAATACCAACTCTCCAGCTTAATTGTAACTTAGTTAAAGAATGTTCATTTCTTTCATATAATTTATCCTGAAATTTAATTGCAGCTTTAACGCATTGTACAGGACTAGAGAATTCAGCAACAACAGAATCACCAGCAGTTGAAAAAATTTTACCGCCAAATTCAGCTATAACTTCATCAATTATTTTTCTGCAATCATTAAGATTAGTGAGTGTAAGCTCTTCGTTCTCCTCCATATGTTTACTAAAATTAACACAATCAGTAGCAAGAATAGTTGCTAATTTTCTTTCAGAATTCATATATTTTTTTAACTAAATTTTTTTTAAAATACCAGCCAAATATCGTAACTATTGTCACAGAATCTTAAAAAACAAATGTATATATAAATAATTTTTATAGGAGGCTTTTATGGTTGAAAGTTTTAATGGTATTTTTTATTTGATTTTATACATAATTAACATTGCGTTAGCTGGTTATTATTCATTTACATTTTTATTTAATAAAGAAAAAGAATTCGCAAAATATAACACTGATTCAAGTGCTGCACCTGCAGCGAATTTTGGAATTTTTTGGGTTACTGCTTTTTTCTTTGTTGGGCTTTATATTTTATTTACTGGACCCGAAGGTACTTGGCCTTTCTTTATAATTAATGTTATTGTCTTTGCAATGGCAACTGTCTACAATTTTTGTTTTCATTTTAAAATAGCTTTCCTTTTTGGAAGGGATAAGGTTAATTCGACAATAGAACAGCCAATTGTATCAGCAGTAGTTCTAGTATTAAACTTATTTATAATTTATGGTTTATCCGATAAAATATATTTATAATTATAATTTGATCGATAATTCAATGAAGGAGAAAATATGATCGAAGCTTGGGGAGGTACTCTAAATCTAATTTTATATCTAATTAGTATGTTGGGTTTAGGATACTATGCATTTCTTACAGTTTTAAGTCCTAATACATTAGTCACTAGATATGATTTAGGAGAAAAATCAGTTCCTATTATAAGAATTGTTGGAACTTTTGTATTGCCAATTTTAATTTTGGGAATTTATTTACTTTTTCGAGGACCTGAAGGTGCTTGGATTTTTCTTGTATTAAACTTTCTTGTTTCAACACATCAGGTAATTTTAGGCTGGGCTACTAGGTTTAAAATTATAGACCCTGATTCAAAGCAAGATGTTGGTGATGAGATAGTAGGGCATGTATTTGTTATTATAGCAATTGTTCTGATCTACAGACTTTCTTATACAATATACACTTAGTTATAT
>CACDIK010000060.1 GCA_902553005.1 uncultured Alphaproteobacteria bacterium
CGGAGAACTTCTAAGTTTCTATTGGCATAATATGCAGCAGTTACAGCATTAGAGAAATTAAAAAAACTTAGATCTATGACAGTTTTTTCGTCAAAAAACTTATCAAGTTTCATTATAATTTTATTATGGGTGATGTTTAGTAATTCCGCTAATATAATCCATAATTGCTATAACTAAACCTGATAAAATAAATACAGCATGAATAAATATCATTAAGTATATTTCTTCTGATGTTTTCGAACCTACATCAATAAAAGCTTCTAGCAAACCTATACTTGAAATAGCTACTATTGAAGCAATAAGTTTTAATTTCAAACCTGAAAAATCTAGTTTACCCATCCATTCGGGCTTATCTTCGGATTGATTTGCAATATCAATTTTTGAAACAAAATTTTCATATCCTGCAAATATAACCATTAAAACTAAATTTCCTACAAGAGCTAAATCAACAACATGTAATACAAAGACAAGAAGTTCATTTAAAGTTAAGTCGCTTAAGTGTGTGATTTCATAAATGAATAATGCAATAACTTTGTATGTAATAACTAGTAGAGTAAGACATAGAGCAACATAAACAGGAGCTAACGCCCATCTGCTAGAAAACATTGCCCTTTCAAGTAATCCTTCAAAAACTCTACGCATAAATAATAAGTAATTTTTAAATAATATTTGTCAATTAAATTTTACTATTTACCCCATTTATAAGTAAGTAAATCATATCTTTTTGCAAAATTTAATAATAAATTTTTTGTATCTTGATCTAAGGGTTTAATAGGATCTCTGCAAAAATCTGATTTTATTACTCCACCCTCTTTCATTACTGTTTTTGTAGCTCTGAAACCACATTGTCTATTTTCAAAATTTATTAAAGGTAGAATATTATTATAAATTTCTTCAGATTTATCTTTTTCATTATTCCAAAAATGATCAATTGCTGGAGCTATTTTTTCTGGAAGCAAAGCTGAACTCATACTTCCAGAAATTCCAGCTTCTAGATCCGCATATAAAGTAATACTTTCTTCACCATCAAAAGGTGCGTCTAATCTAGAACTGCAATTTTTAATCAGAGCTCTTATTTTTGATGCTGCGTTAGCACTTTCAATTTTAAAACATGTTAGTTGTTCAATTTCATTGATCATTTTTGTAAGAAGAGGTACTGATAGATCAATTCCAGATAATGGTGCGTCTTGTATCATTATAGGTATCCCAACCTTAGAAATTTCATCAAATTGTTCATAAATTTGATCAGCGTTGCCTTTAAGTAATGCACCGTGATAAGGCGGCATCATCATAATAATATCAGCTCCAAGTGATTTTGCTAACTCTGCTCTTGGACGCACAATATCAGTTGCAAAATGACTAACTGTAATAATAGTCTTAACTCTTCCGTCAATTTTTTTCATGCAAAGTTTTGTTAATTTTTCCCTTTCATCATCTGAAAGTAAAAATTGTTCAGAATAATTAGCAAGAATACATATGCCTTGAACTTTTTGATCAACCATACAATCCAAAACTCTTTCCATACCTTCATAATCTACTTCACCATTATCGTGAAAGGGTGTTGGGGCTACAGGCCACATTCCATAATATTTATATTTAGTACTCATATAATTTTTAATTAAATATTAATTTCCATTAATAGCAATATTTTTAGTATTTTTAAAATCTTTGCTACTTTCATTATAAGTAATAAGCAATACTGATGAAAATACAACTATCCCCCCAATCCATGTCCATACATCTGGAGTTTCATTAAAGACAAAAAAACCAAAAGCAGAACCAAAAATTAATCCACTAAACCACACTGGTTGCGTTACAGATAATTCAGCATATTTATATGACAAAGCTAAAGAAAGATGTAGAATTGTACCTGATATAGCACCTATAAAAACAAATATTAAAGATTGTAATGAAGGCATTTGCCAAAAATATATAGCAAGAGGTAAAGCAAAAATTGTCATAAGAGTATATTGATATGTAACCATTGTTATAGGAGAATCATCTTTAGAAACAAATTTAGATACGATAATAA